>CACZFT010000001.1 GCA_902780535.1 uncultured Selenomonas sp.
GTGCGTAACCAACTCGAAATGGATGAGCGCATGTCGGCCTTGATGCATAAGTACGACAAGGCTGACTGAAAAATTTACACAAAACTATTGACAATCCCAATTTAGAAAAAAGAGGGGGGCGTTGGTATGAACAAGGAGCAGAAGGCGGCACAGGCGTTTGCGCGGAAGTGGGCCGGGCACGGGGAGGAGAAGCAGGAGAGCCAGATTTTCTGGATGGAGCTCTTGCAGAAAGTGCTCGGTGTGGAGCATCCGACCGATCTCGTGAAATTCGAGGAGCGCGTGAGGCTCTCGCATACGAGCTTCATCGACATCATGATTCCCTCGACGCACACGATGATTGAGCAGAAAAGTTATAAAAAGGAGCTCGACGAGCCCATCAAGCAGTCGGACGGCACGCTCTTGAAGCCGTTCGAGCAGGCGAAACGCTACTCCGCCGCCTTGCCGTACTCCGAGCGGCCGCGCTGGATTGTCATCTGCAACTTCCGCCAGTTCGACCTCTACGACATGGAGCGTCCGAACGACGCGCCGACGCGCGTTGAGCTCGCGGATTTCCAGAAAGACTACGCCTGCCTCAAAGTCATCGTCGATCGCCAGAGCACGCGCATCCAGAAAGAAATGGACCTCTCGCGCGAAGCGGGCACGCTTGTCGGAAAAATCTACGATGCACTCCTCCCGGCATATGGCCCAGAGCCGACGGCGCAGGACTACCAAGACCTCAACAAGCTCATCGTGCGCCTCGTCTTCTGCTTCTACGCCGAGGACGCCGACCTCTTCGGCAAGAAGGACATGTTCCACGACTATCTCGCGTCGTTCATGCCCGAGCATTTCCGCACGGGGCTCATGGAGCTCTTCAAAGTCCTCGACCAGAAGCCCGAGGAGCGCGACCGCTTCCTCGAAGACCGCCTCAAAGCCTTTCCCTACGTCAACGGCAGCCTGTTCACCGAGACCATCCCCGTGCCGCCCATCAATGAAGCGACGCGCCGCCTGATTCTCGAAGACGGCTGTGGCTTTGACTGGAGCCAGATTTCTCCTACCATTTTCGGAGCTATCTTCGAATCGTCCTTGAACCCCGAAACGCGCCGCCGCGGCGGCATGCACTACACGAGCATCGAAAACATCCACAAAGTCATCGACCCGCTGTTCCTCGATGACTATCGTGCGCAGTTCCAAGATGCGATGCAGGAAAAGCAGACGAAGAAGCGCATCGAAAAGCTCCGCAACCTGCAAGAAGGACTCGGGCGCGGGCGATATTTCGACAAAATGACTACGGCTATGATACGCTCAGAAGCCCGCGAACGCCTAGGAATCAAGGGCTTTTCAGCGGAACGGCTGGAAAGCCGTGAGGTGGCGGCGTGAAAGCGGAAGATGGCGTGAACGCATGAAATCCCAATACTGTAACGATAGCAGTCGTATCGTTACGGCGTTGGGATTTCGTTATATGTTATGACAATTCTTCGGCGGGAAAGCAGGATACTGGCGTGTCCGTATCGAATGAATAACAGATAGACATCATGTCAGGAGGGCGAGCCCGTGAACAAAACACATCTGGAACAGATTCTTGAGCATTATCTTGAAAATTTCGATACGATGAATGTCGATCCCAGCACGGAATGGTACAAGTGGAAAATCGCGAAAGCATTTCCAGCGGCGATGGATCGGGCCTTGGCAGCTGCGGCGGACGCGTTTTCGGATGCCTTGCTGCAGGTTGACAAGCTGACGGAGAATCTGGTCGACAACAAAACGACGCAGCCGTTTTATGGGCTGTGCAAAATGGCCGAACAAGAGCCGGAAGAGGTGCGTTCTCTGTTCCGCAACCTTTATGCAGATGACGGCGGAGACCTCGTCGTTCGTTCCAAGAAAATCCATGACTTCGTGGCGAAGAGCAACGACTTGTGCGAGCGATGCTTCCCTGGGAGCTTCCGCTACAAGAATGATGCGCATGCGGCAACGACGTATTTGTTCTTGTATGCCCCGGACGAGAATTATCTCTACAAGCCGATGGAAGCGCTCGATTTTTCGACGTATGTTGAGTTTTATGAGGACTGGGGGCGGGGAGAGGCGTTCCATCTGGATGCCTATTATCGGATGTGCGACCAGCTGGTGTCAGCCATGCAGGAGCATCCGACGTTCCTCGCAAAGCGGCAGGAGCTCTGGGAACAGCTGCATCTTTCGCCGGAGGAAATGCACCCGGACACCAAGCATCATATCTTGGCGGTAGACCTCATTTATTGCTGCAAGACGTACGGCCTTTTCGATGGCATCCATCCCAAGCCGCGTCCATCGAAAAAGCGCAAGGAAGAAACGCCGCAGGTTGACGTTACTGCTCTCGTAGCAGAATACCGAGAAGCGGAACGGGTGGAAAAGAAGCGCAGGGAGGCCGAGGCCTATCTTCATCAGGTGCTCGCCTCGGGTGCGCACGTCCATCATAAGAAATTTGGCGATGGCATCATCCAGCAGGTGAAGGTCACGAGCCAAGGAAAAGAATCCGTCGTGGTGGCTTTCCCGAACGAAGGAGAAAAGGAGCTCGGCTCGATCGAAGTGGCAATCTATGGAATCCTTGATGCGGTCGCCGGCGTGCCAGATTTCGCCGAGCGTGTCCAAGCGCTCCGTGAGGTCTTGCGAAACGGTAATAGCATAAAGAAAACGTACGAGGATTGCCGCAAAAATCTCCAGCCGTATCGTGAGGAACTTGGCGAAGATTTTGATGGTTTGGAAGGCTGAGCGTTTGCCGGGTGTGTTGTCCGTGGAGGTGCGGCATGAAGTCACATGATACGAGTTTGAAAGTCCTGATGCAACAGGTAGCGTCTGGCGCGGCGCAGTTGCCGGATTTCCAGCGCGGCTGGGTCTGGGATGACGGGCGGATTCGTGCGCTCATCTACAGCGTCATTCGGAACTTCCCTGTGGGCGCGGCGATGTTCCTCGAGTATGGGAATCCCGAGATCCAGTTCCGTTATCAGCCCATCGAAGGCGCTCCGGCTTCGGCGGCGAGCGAAAAGCCGTCCATGCTGATTCTCGACGGGCAGCAGCGCTTGACGTCGCTTTACAATGCGATGTACGCCGCGCATCCCGTCAAGACGCAGACGGAGAAGAAGCAGCCCATCGAGCGGTACTATTATCTCGACATCGAAAAGGCGCTGGACCCTTCGTCGGATGCGGACGAGATTGTCCGTTCCATTCCCGCGACGAAGCTCGTCACGTCGAATTTCGGGAGGACGGTGGAGCTCGATGTCACGACGCAGGAGAAGGAATTCGAGCACAAGTTGTTCCCGTTGAACATCATCTTGGATTTTGTGAAGGCGCAGGACTGGCAGAACAAGTATTATGCGTACCATCATTTTCAGCCGGAGGTCATCGCGGAGTTCACGCAGTTCAGCACGAAGTTCGTCATGACAACGATGGAATATGCGATGCCGGTCATCACGCTGGAAAAGGACACGCCGAAGGAAGCGGTTTGCCAGGTGTTCGAGAATGTCAATACGGGCGGCGTTTCGTTGACGGTCTTCGAGCTCGTGACGGCAGTGTTCGCCATGCATAATTTCCCGCTGCGCAAAGATTGGGAGGAGCGGCAGAAGAAATATTTCTCGGATGAGATTTTGTCCGTGCTCACGGCAACGGATTTCTTGACGGCGCTGACGCTGCTCGCGTCTTATAAAGGCAACCGGACGGTCAGCTGCAAGAAGAAGGACGTGCTGAACCTGACGTTCGAGGACTATCAGACGTATGCGGATGCGCTTTGCGATGGCTTCGTGCTCGCACGGAATTTTTTGAAGGAAGAGCGCATTTTCTCGCGGAAAGACCTGCCGTACACGACGCAGCTGATTCCGCTCGGCGCGATCTGTACCGTGCTCGCGGGAGAGCACCAGCTCATGACGAAAGTCGTGCGCGACAAGGTGCGCCGCTGGTATTGGTGCGGCGTGTTCGGCGAGCTCTACGGCTCGGCAAACGAGACGCGCTATGCCAATGACATCGTGCAGGTGGTCGCGTGGGTCAAGGGTGGCGATTTGCCGAAGACGGTGACAGATGCGTATTTCAACCCGCGCCGTCTGCTCGGCATGCAGTCGCGTCAGTCCGCGGCCTACAAGGGCATCATGGCGCTCATCTTGAAGAACAAAAGCCGCGATTTCATCTCGGGCGTCGAGATGGACTTCACGTGCTTCGCGGATGAAAACGTGGATATCCATCACATCTTTCCGCGTGCCTATGCGGAGTCCATGCATTACGAGAAGGCGAAGTGGAACAGCGTTGTGAACAAGACACCGATTTCTGCGAAGTCGAACCGCACGATCGGCGGTGACGCGCCGTCGAAGTATCTCGGAAGCCTAGAGCGGGCGGGGGCCATCACGCCAGAGAATCTGGACGAGATTGTCGAGACGCATTGGATTGACCATGAGCTCCTGCGGAAGGACGAGTTCGAAGCGTTCATCGTGGATCGCGCGAAGAAGCTCCTCGACGCCATCGAGCAGGCGACCGGGATGCCCGTGTCCGGGCGCGACTCCGAGGATGTCGTGCAGGCGTTTGGGCAGTCACTCAAATAACATAGCGAAATACACGAGAGGGAAAATCCCCATCGGTACACCATTCCAAGAGGTGTATCGATGGGGATTTTTGCGTCTCAGGCGCTGGTTGTTTCTGGCGAGCCGCATGCGGCTCGAGATGTTTCCATCATTTTCTGATAGTGCTGCTCCTGGCCCATGGCCTTGAAAATAAGGCGGAAGGCTTCTCGGTAGGGTTGGGCGTCGGTTGCGTCATCGACGTAATGGGCATCGTGCCCGAAGTCGTTCGGCGCGGCGATATAGCGCAGCAGCGCTTCTGCGGGATGATATTGCGTCATGTCGGGCCGGCCACTTTCGGGAGCCGGCTTCTTGAGTTTTCCCAGCACCTCGGCACGCAGTTTTTTGCGGTCGTAGGAACACATCTGGATGAAGTAGTAATCCAGAATTTGCCGGATGGCGTGGATGACCGAGATGGTCGAGTTGGCTTCCTGCAATTGCGTCCAGAGGGCTTGGTAGTTGTTTTGCACGGGATTGTAGTTGATGGTTCTGGGCAGGCTGCTCGCCGGGTCTTGTTTCGTGCAGAGGTAGACGGAGGACTGATTCCCGTCTTTCAGCACTTTGTAAAAATTTGTTGCCTTGAAGTCCTGCACCCATTGATCGGTGACTTCCATGTGGAAACGGATGTTGTGCGTCAGGATGAAGATTTGCTTGATGTACCCGCCTGTGTCTTGCGGATCGTGATAATCCGCCGTGCTGTGGCACACCTCCAGCAATTCTCGGATGAGGGAACTGACGATGAACAGGACGCCGTCATCCATGCTGGAGACCGGGTCGTCGATGACCACGATTTTCTTCTTCTGCTGGCCGTCCTCGCGGCCTCCCTTGACTTGGTGATAGAAGTAGAGGAATGCGATGAACTGCAGCTCGCCTTCGCTGAGGTTTTCCGCGATGCTGCCATCGGCGCGGACGATTTCGTAATGGTTCCGGTATGCTTTTGATTCGCGCAGGCGGAATCCTTGGAAGCCGGTATAGCGCAAGGTGTCGTTGATCTGGTTCATCACGTCGACGGTGCTGACGATTTCCTTGCTCAGGTTCGCGATTTTGCTTTCGATGGAAGCCTTTTCTTTTTGCAGGGCATTGAGCGCTTTCGATGCGGCAGCGCAGGATTTTTCGGCGTTCTTGAGATTCTTGTCATACGCCGACAGATCGTCTGCTACAAGGGATTTCAAGTATTCCAAAATCTGTCGCTTGCATTTTGCCTGCTGGTTTTTCTGGTCGTCGATGATGGCATTGTATGCATCGATTTTCTTGTTGAAATCTTCGACGAGCTGATTCAATTCGCGAATGATGGGAAGAATCGGCTTGAGCTCCGCTGCGGGCTGCCCCGGCATCTTGAGCTTTTCGTCGAGGCGTTGCCGGTTGAGCTCGATGCCATCCTGCAACTTCTCTAGCAGGCCGTCGTAGGCATCCCAATCGAGCGATTGGGGCAGCGGCTTGCTTTTGTTGGAAATGAGCATCTGGAGAGCGTTGTCCGCAAAGGACAGGTAGGTGCTCCGAAGCAGGGAGAGCTGGCGTGTCTTTTCCTTGTATTGTTCGTCAAAGACGGAAGCCAGCTGCTCTTCAAAATCATCGGGAAGCGTCTGCTGGCAATATGGGCATTTGCCATTGGCTTCGTGTGAAAAGCGATGATGCCCGTCCTTGACCCAGTCCACGGCTCCGAGCGCGGTCAAGAATTGCGCGAATTGGGATTCGCTGCTGCTGGTGATGCTTTCGGCGAGCAAGTGGAGATGCTCGTCGATCACGGCAGGGCATTGTTCCGGCGCGAGATGAAGTTTTTCAAGCTTGCTTTTCGCTTTTCCGAATGCAGTCGCGGCGGTTGTCTTCAAGGCTTCGAGGTCATGCGATTCAACCGCGAGCTCCTTGTCGGACATGGCGTTATAAAAGGAGTCCTTTTTCTTGATTTTCAAGTCGATAGCCTTAAAATCTTCGCGCTCCTTTTTTGTCTTTTCCCAGATGGTATCCCGCATCGCAGGGTACAAAGCAGACTTATCATCTTCCTTTTCACGCTTGTCTTTTTCGGCAGCCTGCACCTTGCCCTTGGCTTCGTTTAATTTTTCCTCGAGCGCGGCAATCTGTTCTTCTTTTTCATTGTTGCCCTTGCAGATGGTGTAGATGCCATGCAGCTGCTTGTAGTTCGAGACTTCTTCGGAGACGAACTCGCGATTGTAGATCAGAATTTCGTAATCCTCGGGCGCGACGCCATCGATCCATGTCAGATGGGCTTGGCTTCCGATGCTTCGCGCGATCGTGGATTTGCCCGTGCCGTTTTCGCCATAGAAGAAATTGATGACGCTTGGCTTGATGGTCGCAGGGTCAGCTTGGAACGTGGCTGTATCGATGCGGATGGCCTGGATGGCTGGGCATTTTTTCTCGTTCTGGGTCGACATGGTTTCTCCTTTCATTTTCGTTAAAAGGGAAGAGGGATGCTGTTTCGATGGAAGACGGATATGAGGTTGGCTTCCTTGACCGTCCAATGCGGCGTGTCGAATTCATTGCTGAGGTCTGTATGTCGGAGTTGGAGGTCGGAGACAATCTCGTTCAGCCGCTGTTGTGGAATCTGTGTAAGAAGGGAATAGCGAATATGGACGGACTGATGGTATCGGGCCATGTCCGTGATTTTTCCGAAATATGCCTGATGGTCAGCGTCCGTTTTGTTTCCGTGATGGTTCGGACTTGCAAAGATGCAGGGAAACGAGCAGAGCTCTGCCTGCGCGGAAGCGTCAAGGCGGCAGAATCGTTCTTGCAACTGCGGGCTGATGCTTTCGTTGAAGACGAGCTCGTTTGGAATCGTCACGTAATTGCGGCAGAGGAATTCTTCTTCGAGGACAATGAGGTTGTAACAGGAGAGATTCATCGGCTCGTTCGGGAGAGGATTTTGCTGGTGATTGACCGGCGTGGAGAGAGCGATGACGGTCATCTTGTTGTTGTTGATTGTGGAATAAGGGCCGAGGGCATAGGAGGGGTGGTCGAAGTTGATGGTCGGGACTTCGGCGGGGGATGTCTTCGGGCAGGTGATGGGATGTGATGATTCATTCATGTTGCAAATCAATCCTCGTAGATGTTGATGACGCAGTGATCTCCTGGAAAAATCTTGGGCTTGGTTACATTGATTGTGGGATGAGAAAACGGGCTGTTGAAGACGTTTTGAATGAAAGTAGCGGCGGGAGGAATCACTTCTTCTTGCGTGGCAGAAGAAGTTGTATCTTCTTCGCTGCCGTTTTGTTGGGACTGCTCCTGCTGTTTCTCGTCATCGAAAAGCGGCGGGAGTTCATGCGAGACCTTGATTTTTTTCTGGCTTTCCTCGACGAACGTTGCTTGGAATGTTCGTCTTCCATGTGATTGGTTTTGCGGGAACCAGTTTTCATACGTTTCGTGGCCGCAAGCGTTGTCCTTTCGACCGCACACACAGAAATGCCAAACACCGAGCAGGAACGGCGCGATGTACAGGCTGTCCTGCTGGCATAGCTTCTCTTTGCTGATTGGAGTGCCATCGGGTTGCGCGTAAAATTCCTGCGTCGAAGGGATGGAATCGTCCTGCTCGATGAGCACGAGAAGCGCCTTGCAGAGCCATTCGTCTTTCTGCGTTCCCATATCGATGAATTTCTGGACGATTTCTTCCATGGAACGCACGGCAGCAGCGTATTCGTCATGTAGCCTTGCGGAGAAGACCTCTCGCGTATGTGATTCCTTCAATCGCGCTTCTGACCATCCCCAAGTTTTGCACGTTTTGAAATTGGAAATGCTGTTGCTGATCGTCTGCTTATCCTGACCGGTTCGTTTCGGCAGGTCGGGGAAAATGATGCTTGCTAACGCGAGAAACAGGTCGGATTCCGTTCGCCCGCTTTTCTTGCTGGATAGTGGGTCTTTTCTGATGCCTGTAGCCGTTCTTGCTTCCGCGAATAAAGCGAAAAATGTCCCGCCGCAGAGACGGAAGGGAGGATGCTGGTTCATGGAGAGCCTCGATTCTCAAAAAGTGACTGAAATAACTGAAATAACAGATAGGGGGGCTTGCATGATGACTGAAGTTACTTCGAAATAGAACGTGTCAAGGGAAGAGCAAATGTGGCGATGGCTCATGAAAAGCAATTGCTAAAATATCCTTCCCATCATTATAACACGATAGAACGATTTTTCTCTACACATTAAAGATATGTTTTTTGCGAATCGCAAGAACTGTCGGTTTTGTTTCACGTCCCGAGCATGACAGAAAACTGCTTCCAATCGTCGGTGCGCCGTTCCCAGTCGACCTTGGGGAGCCGTTCACCGTGTCGGCGGTTTGGACAACTGAATATTTGAGCCAGTGATGTGAACCAGCTGGACGCAACTTGAGGCGGAGACTCCAAAGTCTCGCTCAGGCAGATTTTCTGCGTCTAGTTTCATGCCGCTGGCTTTTTTCGCAGGTCTCCGTCTCTTCGCAGCAGCGGCGAGATGAGGAGACCTGCATCATGGGACAGCAGAAAAAGAATCGGTACTACTTTGGCTATTACGATGGGAACGGGAATTTCTACATTCCGATGTTCGAGGACGAGGGGGTTCTCTCTATGGCGGAGGTCGAGAGGTATCCGCGCTGCAAGGTCTTTGACGGTAAGAGGAAACGCTGGGCGCGGTTGGTTCCTTGCTCGGAGGCGCAGGCGCGGGCGTTCATGCATTTCGTCTGGAACGAGCAGCAGGCGGAGATGCGCAAGAAGCGCTGCATGGTGCGCGGGAAGAGCGGGAAGCTGATTCGCTGCCCGGAGGAGCGGAAATGCGAGCATTGTCCGTTCTTCCTTGACGGAACGAAGGAAATGTACGAGCCGGCATCCGTGGAATATCTCGTTGTGAACGAAGCGACGGACGCGGCGCTCTTGGCGGCATCCGCAGAAGAGCAGACCGTCTCCCGCCTTCTGGTTGACGAAATCTGGGCGGCGGTCGCGGCGCTCGGCGATGCGTATGTCTCTGTGCTGAGGCTCCGTGCGCAGGGGAAGAAGCAGAGCGAGATCGCGAGGGAACTGCATATCCCTGCACGGACGGTTTCGGATATGATGACGAAAATGAAAACGGTCGTTTTGGAAATCCTGTAAGTATCGCAGAGGGCGATGCACATCCTTTTTGGATGGGCACCGCCCTCTTTTGCAGGGAAGCACTGATGAAATCTGCCGCCCATCTTACCGCATTTTTTCCGCCCTCTCTGCGTCGATAAATCCTCGACGTAGCTCTGCTACGCCTGTGGTTTATCTCCTTGATAGGACGAAAAATCTGCGGCAATCTGGACAGTCATCTTTCACCATCGCTTCCCTAGTCTTTCTGATAAAACGCGCACTCGTAACCATCCGCCCGGAGCAACAGGCCGTTCATCCACGGCGGCGTGCGGCTCATCTGTTCGCAGATTTCCGTGATGGTCGTGTTTTTCTCGCACTCGATGATGAGCTCGTCGTGCACATGGGCGCAGATGAATTCGCGGCGCAATGTCCGCATGGCGTACATGAGGATGTCGCGGCTCGTGGCCTGGACGATGTTCTCGACGAATTTCGGGCCGTAGCTTTCGAGACGTTCCCACTTCTTCGTGAGGCCGACGCCCTCGTAGGTGACCGACTCGCCGCCGAAGCGGTTGACGCCCATCTGCGGCTTGACGTAGGCGAGCTTGCGTCCGCTCGGGAGTGTGATGAAAAGGAAGCCGTTGCGATAGGCGAAGCGGAGACTGCCGAGCTTGCTGTCGAGATGCTGCTGGACGGCTTGCTTCACGGCGCGATCGACCGCCCACCAGAACGCGACGATATTCGTGTTCGCTTCGCGCCAAGCATCGACGAGCGGCTGGAGCTCGGATTCCTGGAGCCCCATATCCAAAGCGCCCATCGCCGTGAGCGCTCCGACTGAGCCGCCGTAACCAAGGGCCAGCTCCGCAATCTTGCCTTTCTGCCGCAGCTCGCCGTTCACGCCGTGCTTCACGACTGGCACGCCGAACATGCGCGAGGCGGCGGCGCAGTAGATGTCCCCGTTCTCCGCAAAGACTTTCATGCGCCACGTCTCGCCCGCGAGGAACGAGAGGACGCGAGCTTCGATCGCAGAAAAATCCGCGACGATGAATTTGCAGCCGTTCCGTGGAATGAACGCCGTGCGGACGAGCTGGGAGAGGACTTCGGGGACGGAGTCGTAAAGCATGGTGAGCGCGTCGTAATTGCCGTCACGCACGAGCGCACGCGCTTCGGCGAGGTCGGGCAGGCTGTTGCGTCGGAGATTTTGCAGCTGGATGATGCGCCCACTCCAGCGGCCCGTTCGCGTCGCGCCGTAGAACTGGAACATCCCCCGCGCCCGGCCGTCGGCGCAGACCGCCGTCTGCATTGCCTGATATTTCTTGACGGAAGATTTCGCCGCTTGCAGCCGCAGGCCGAGAACGGTCTTGACGGGCTCGTTCGCGGTCGGGATGGCCTGCTCGACGTCCTTCTTGCCGAGACTTTCCATCGGTGCGCCCTGCGCGGCGAGCCAGTCTTTCATCTGTGCGACGGAGTTCGGATTTTCGAGGTGCGTGATGGACTTCATTCGTTCCATCAGCGCCGCCCGCGCACGCTCGTCGAGCGCGATGGCTTGCGTGACGAGCGTGCGGTCAATCTGGATGCCACGGTCGTTGATTTGCTGATCGAGCGCGTATTCTTCCCAGAGAAATGCTGGCACGGGGAACCGGCTGAGCTTCTGCTGGATGGCTTGCTCGACCTCGACGTCGCGCTGGTTGTATGTCTTGAAGAGCGCCCACTTTTCCTGCGACTGCCACGGCAGATTGCGCGTCCGCATGCCGTTCGCTTTCGTCGGCTTGCACGGAACGCAGAAGTAACGGATGAGCGCTTTGCCTTCCGTCATTTTCTGTTCGTCGAGCTTCAGCACCGCACCAATGCCTTGAAGCGAGAGCGGCAGGCCGAGCGTCGCGCCCCAGATGCGGGAGCAGCGCCAGCTCGCGGGATTGAGGTAATCCCCAATGGCATCGCCGAGCGGGGCGTAGTGGTGGAACGCTTCGGGATGCACCTTGCGCAGCCAGCGTGAGATACAGATGCGCTCGAAGCTCGCGTTGTACGCCCATTTGAGCACATCGTCGCAGACAAGTGCGTCGATGAGCTCGTCCGGCAAACTCTCGCCGCACGCGAGGTCGTAGACACGCACCGGCCCGCCGTCGATGCTCACGCCGAACAGCAGAATCTCGAACGTTGGCGATTCGACGTAGCGGTACGCGCCCGCTTTCGCGAGATCGACGTCGCTGAACGTCTCGATGTCGATGGATAGTTTTTCCATAGATTCCTCCTACACAAAACGGGCAGCGGGAATCCCCGCCGCCCAGAGAGTGTTGATAGATGTGGTTAGTTCAGGAAATCCTCGTCCGCCGACGTTGCCGCGAAATCGTCCTCGGCACGCGCATGACCGCCGAGGGGCTCGCCATCGCGGAGCTTCTGGAGGTTGTTGAGCCAGCACGCGATGCCGCGATTGCCGTTGGTGTTGTAGGCGTAGAACGAGATGGACGCGCGGCCGTAGACACCGCTGTAGACCTCCTCAGGGTCGATGATGTGCTGGAGCTTGCCATCGACGATGCCCGGCTTCTGGGTGCTGTTCGCGTTGACGAAATAGCTCCCCGCATAGGCCGGGTCGTCGGGGCGCTCGGCATCGCCGTCGCGGAGCGGCGTCTTGAGCGCGGAGAGCGCGGGGACGGAGCGGGAGTTGCCTTTGAGCTTGCCCGCTCCTTCGTCGTATGCGGCTTTAATAGCCAACTCGATGGCTGCGAGCGTCTTTTTGTCATCCTTCGGAATAATCAAGCTCACCGAATACTTCGGCGTGCTGCCGTTGATGCTCTTCGGCTGGAAAACGCTGACGTAGCTCCAGCGCGTGTTGACACCCGTGATGACTTTCGTGTTTGTAGACATGATTCGTTTCCTCCTGTTCAACGTTTGAAATCTTCTGCTGCCACGTCGATGGCACGGCGCTTGTCCGTCTCGGGGACGAGCGTTGGCTTGCCGGGCGGCTTACTCATGAGGCCTCCGAGAAGGTTTTCCATGCGTTTCTTTCCGAGCAGCTTGCCCATGGCGGTGATGCCGAGGAGCTTGCGCTCGTATGGGTCGAAGCCCGCGGCCTGCACGGCTTTCGCGACGGCGGCTTCGTCCGTGTATTTCCGCACGGAGCGGCCAGCCACGACCTTGTAGCCATCGAAGTGCGTGCCGTCGAGCGCCTTTTGCAGGGCGAACGCTTTGATGTCGTTTGCCCAGGCGATGAATTCGTCGATGCGCGGCAGGAGCGCGGCGATTTCGTCCGCTCCGAGCGTGTCGGGCATAGCGAAGTCGTATTTCGCGAGCTCGAGATTGTACTCGGCGCGTTTGCGGCAGTCGGCTTTCACGGGGCAGAAGCGGCAATGGTCGCCGGCCTGAAACTCGCCCTCACCTGCGTAGGCCTGCTTGGCGCGGGGTGCGAGGACATCCTTGCCCCAGACCACGAGCTCGTCTTTCGGAAATTCGTCGATGCTGACGTTTTCGAGACGCGGCTGGTAGATGACGAGGCGGACGGTCGTGATGGCGTAGATGCCATCGAATGCGGCGAGCGCACCGAGCGCGTAGCACATGAGCTGCGTGTTCCGCTTCGCGCTGACCTCGATGCCTTTTCCGTACTTGAAATCGACGATCGTCAGCCGCCCGTCCGCGACGATAACGCAGTCGCCGGTGCCGAACGAGTCCGGCACGCCGCAAGCGCGGCTGTAGTCGAGACGCTCCTCAACGAGTACGAGCGGGTCGCGGCAGGTCGCTTTTTCTTCTTCGACCAGCTGGAGCACGAACGCGGCGTAGTCCTCCGCGCACGTCTCCATCTCTTCGTCGTAAAACGTGAGGTCTTCGGTCGGGTCCCGCGCCCTGCGCCCGAGCGCGTGTTCGAGCTTGTAGGCGCAGAGCGCGTGGGCGCTCGTGCCTTCCTCGGCGTAGGAGCTCGTCTTGTTTTCGTACTGCGCGGCCAGCCGCGCCGAGGGCGGGCAGGCGATCCAGCGGGCGCTCGCCGAGGGCGAGAGAGATGCGTGCTTACGTGCCATCGCCGATGCCCTCCAATTCTTTCAGCAGCGCCCCGTACTCTGCGGGCGGCACCGCCGAGAGCTTGTCCGCGCCGTGCTTCTCGATGAGCGCTTTCACCTGCTCCGTGCCGCCCGCCCGCGCGATCTTCGCCGCGACAGCGCGGACGGCTTCGAGCGTGACCGGCGTTTCTTTCGTCGGCTTTGCCGCTTTAGATGGAACGCTTGCACCCTTGTCGGGCGCTTCTTGCGTCTCTGCCGGCTTCTCCGGCTTGGCGGTCGATGCTTTCGCATCTTCCGTCTCTGTCAGCAAATCCGCGAGACCGTGCAAGATGTTCGCGCACTTGCGCAGGTCAGCCGCGACCCGTTTTGCTTTGTCCATTTGGACTCCTCCTTTCTTGCCCTTCACCTATGTAAGGACAGTTCCCGTTGATTTCGGCGGAAGGGGGAGGAATTTTTTTCTTTTCCCGCTCCCTTCACCCTTGAAAGGACAACAGGGGACTGTTTCGGCGGACGGGAAACAAGTTTTTTTTGAAAAAATCGGCGTGTGACATCGTCTTGCTGGGCAATAAAAGGAAAGCAAAATTTTTTTCGATTCGCTCCGCCGAAATGTGCACGAAGTGTCCTTTCACGAGTGGAAGGGCAAGAAAGAAAAAATTTGCTCCGCCGAAACCGGGCGGTTCTGTCCTTTCACTTGTGGAACGAGGGCTGCGATGGTGCAGCCCGTGACGGAAAGGAGACACACGAATGTTCTACGCCAAGGAAAAACTCAACGAGAACGCAGAGCTCGCGGTCGAGCTCACGGAGGAAAACGTGTATTGCAAATGCCCCGTGTGCGGGCGGGAGGTGCCGGTCAACCTCGCGGCGGTGTTCGCGGACGGCGAAGGCGACCTCGCCAGCACGGCGGTGCTCTGTGCTCATTGCACGTCGGAAGTCGTAGGAGGGAAAAGGGATGAAGTATAACGACGAAGGCTATCTCGATCTCACGCCTTACGAGGCGTTGAAGAATGTGGAGGCGGACACCAAGTTCCGCCCCATCGTCTACATTTGCTCGCCATTCGCGGGCGACCGCAAGCGGCATGTGCAGGCGGCGCGGAGGTATTGCCGTTACGCCGTGGATGCCAGGTGCATCCCCATCGCGCCGCACTTGTTCTTCCCGCAATTCATGGACGAGGAGACCGAGCGCGGCTTGGCGATTTTCATGGGGAATGTGCTCCTCTCGAAGTGCTACGAAGTCTGGGTGTTCGGTGACAATATTTCGGCGGGCATGGCGGCAGAGATCGCTTATGCGGGGAAGAAAGGCAAGCCCGTCCGCTATTTCACCGAGGATTTCACGGAGGTATTCAAATGAAGATGACGATTTACACGGCGGACTGCCGTGGCAACGAGAAGAACAGCCGTTATCCGAACAAGCGCATCGTGGTGGATGCGGAGAGCCTTTGGAAAGCTGTCGCGTTCGACCATGTGTGCGCGGCGTACGAAGGCCACCATCGCAGCAAGCTGAACTTCCTCACGGCGGATGTTTGCGTGATGGACCTCGATAACGACCACTCGGAAAATCCCGATGACTGGGTCACGCCCGAGATGATGTGCGAGATGTTGCGGGCGATTTCGCCGACGCTCGCCTTTGTCATCGTGCCGAGCCGCAGCAATAGGAAAGAGAAGGACGGGAAAGCCGCCCGCCCGCGCTTCCATGTATATTTCCCGCACCGCGCGATCACGAATCCTGATGCGGAAAAGACGCTGAAGTCAGCCATCTGCCATCGTTTCCCGATGTTCGATGACAACGCGCTCGATGCCGCCCGTTTTATCTTCGGGAATGAGGCCCGGCTGGAGGACGTTCTCTGGCAGGACGGCGAGACGACCATTGACGAGGTGTTCGCCTTTGATGCGGCGGGCGCGATTCCGCAGGGGCAGCGGAATTCGACGATGAGCCGTTTCGCCGGCCGCGTGATCAAGCGCTATGGCGCGACGGATCGGGCGCACGAGATTTTTTGCAAGGAAGCGGAAAAATGCGTGCCGCCGCTTGAAGAGAGTGAGCTTGCGACCATCTGGCAGAGCGCGTGCCGGTTCGGGGAAAAGGTCGCGAAAGAGGCGGGCTACGTGTCGCCCGAAGAGTACAACAAAGACTTTCCTGCCGTCTCGCTGAAGCCAGGCGATTACTCCGACATCGGGCAGGCGAAAATCATCATGAGGGAGTACCGCGACGAGCTCGCGTATTCCGACGCGACGGATTTCCTTCGTTATGACGGCACGCGCTGGGTCGAGTCGCGGCAGGATGCCGTGGGCGCGGTCGAGCAGTTCCTCGACCTCCAGCTGGCCGACGCGATGGATGCCGTGGCGGCTGCGAAGCAGAAGCTCCTGGACGGCGGCATCGGGGAGGATGCGATGCAGAAAGGCGGCCGGGCGCTCGAAAAGTTCATCTCCGGCGACCTCATGAAAGCGTACCTCGCGTATGTCGAAGCGAAGAACTACCTCGCGTTCGTGAGGAAGCGCCGCGACACGAAATACATCCTCTCCGCCATGATTGCCCTGAAGCCGATGGTGCAGATTCGCTCGCAGGAGCTCGACCACGACGGCTTCCTGTTGAACACGCCGGCGGGAACGTTTGACCTGCGGCGCGGCATGGACGGCCTGCGTCCGCATGACTCGCACGACCTCATCACGAAAATCACGACCGTCGCGCCGGGCGACGAGGGCAAAAAGCTCTGGATGGATGCGGTCTATACGACGTTCCAAGGCGACCTCGAACTCGTGGAGTACGTCCAGCAGATCGTCGGGCTCTGCGCTATCGGCAACGTGTATCTCGAGCAGCTCATCATCTGCTATGGGAAGGGGTCGAACGGCAAGTCGACGTTCTGGAACTCCATCGCCCGCGTCCTCGGAAAATACAGCGGCTCGATTTCGGCGGACACGCTGACCATCGGCTGCCGCCGAAACGTGAAACCGGAACTCGCCGAAGCGCAGGGCAAGCGCCTGCTCATCGCGGCAGAACTTGAGGAGGGTATGCGCCTTTCGACAAGCGTCGTGAAGCAGTTGTGCAGCACGGACGAGATCGAAGGCGAGAAAAAATACAAAGCGCCCGCCGCGTTCCGCCCGTCGCACACTTTGATTTTGTATACGAACCACCTGCCAAAAGTCGGGGCGCGGGACGAGGGCATCTGGCGCCGCCTCGTCGTGATTCCGTTCACCGCGACCATCACGGGCAAAAAAGACATCAAGAACTATGCGGACTATCTCGTGAAGAACGCTGGCTCCGCCATCCTCGCGTGGGTCATCGAGGGCGCGAAAAAAGTCATCGACCGCGAGTACCATCTCGCGCTGCCCGCTTGTGTGCGGCAAGCCGTCGCGGTGTATCGGGAAGACAACGACTGGCTCTCGAATTTCATCACGTCTTGCTGCGACGTGGGCAAAGGACTCGAACAGCCCTCGGGCAAGTTCTACGAGACGTACCGCTCGTACTGCAATCTGACGGGTGAGTACTTCCGCGATTCCGCGACGTTCTACGGAGCACTCGACCAGGCTGGGTTCCATCGTGTCCATAAGAAACATGGCCGCTTCATCATGGGCTTGCAGCTCAGGGATGATGCGCTTGGAGAGGTCTTGAACAACTGAATGGTGACACCCTCGACAACCTCAAACATAAGTACCCTTTAGGGGTGAAAAAAATAGATTTTCCTAATAGAGAGTACTGTTTGAGGATGTCGGGGGTGTCACCGAAAGGAATGGGTTTGATGAGAGAAAAAATCATCGAGCAAAAGCTCGTGACGGAGACGCGTAAGGCTGGTGGCTTGGCGCTGAAGTTCGTCTCGCCGGGGTTCGCTGGCGTTCCCGACCGCATCGTCCTGATGCATGGCGGGTGCGTTGCGTTCGTCGAGGTCAAAGCGCCGGGGAAAAAGCCGCGAGCGTTGCAGCGTTCGCGCCACGCGCTCTTGCGGCGGATGGGATTCCGTGTGTACGTGCTGGATGACGTGGACGAGATTCCGCGCATCCTCGCTGCGGTGAAAGGAGAAGCAGATGAAATACACTCCGCATGATTACCAGAATTACGCCATCCGCTACATCGAGGAACACCCGATTGCCGCTGTGTTCCTCGACATGGGCTTGGGCAAGACGTCGATTACTTTGACTGCGATTCAGCATCTTCTGACCGCAGGCGCGGTGAAGAAGGTGCTGGTCATCGCGCCGCTGCGCGTCGCGCAATCGACGTGGCCGGACGAGGTTGCGAAGTGGGATCACCTCGCGGGGCTCTCGTTCGCCGTCGCGGTCGGCACGCCGAAGGTGCGCGAGGCCGCGCTGCGGCAGAACGCTTCGGTCACCATCATCAATCGCGAGAACATTGAGTGGCTGGTCAAGAAGCTCGGCAGCGGATTCGATTACGACATGGTCGTGATTGACGAGCTCTCGTCGTTCAAAAGCTGGCGGGCGAAGCGGACGCGGGCGCTGCTCTCTGTCCGTCCGCGCATCCGCCGCATCGTCGGTTTGACGGGAACGCCGAGCCCGAACGGGCTGATGGATTTGTTTTCGGAGTTCCGCATCCTCGACATGGGGAAGCGGCTCGGGCGGTTCATCGGGCAGTATCGCGCCGCCTACTTCACGCCGGATAAGCGCAACGGGGACATCATCTACTCGTACAAGCCTTTGCCAGGCGCGGAAAAGCGCATCTACCAGCGCATCTCGGACATCACGATTTCCATGAGCGCCGCAGACCACTTGCCGATGCCGTCGTTCGTCTCGACGGAATTGCCGGTGAAACTCAGCAAGAAGGAGCGCGAGAGCTACGATCGTTTCTGTCACGATCTCGTCCTGCCGCTCAAGGGCGGCGAGGTCACGGCGGGGAATGCAGCCGTTCTTGCGGGCAAGCTCGTGCAGCTCGCAAATGGGGCCGTCTATACGGATGCAGGCACCATCGCGAAGATACATGACCGAAAGCTCGACGCTTTGGAAGACGTCATCGAGGGCATGAACGGCAAGCCGCTTCTCGTGGCGTACTGGTTCAAGCATGACCTTGAACGCATCGAGAAACGGCTGGTCGAGCGTCATATCCTGTTTGAGGAAATCAAGAGCGCAGAGAGCATCGTAAAGTGGAATCGCGGAGAGATCGCGGTCGGCCTCATCCATCCCGCCTCGGCGGGGCATGGCTTGAATCTCCAGGCGGGCGGCAGCACGCTGGCGTGGTTCGGCCTGTGCTGGTCGTTGGAACTGTACCAGCAGATGAACGCCCGCCTGTATCGGCAAGGCCAGCAACACACCGTGGTCGTGACGCACATCGTCACGGAGGACACGATTGACGAGCACATCCTCGCCGCATTGAAGCAGAAGGATAAGACGCAAGCCGCATTGATTTCGGCGGTAAAGGCGGTGATCGCATGAGTGGATACGAGGCGTTGGCGAACGCCGTCATCCTGCAGGCCGTGCGGGATTGGCGCGACGCTTGCCGTATTTTGAAGTCGTATCCGGAGAATTTTTCGGAGGAGCAGAAGCGGAAAGCCGTCGAGCGGTTCTTCCGTTCGGACTGGTTCGGCATCCTGACGGACGTGGACGGGCGGCTGCTGCTTCGGAAATTGCAGGAGGAATAGGCATCATGATTTCTTGGACGTACCTCAACAAGCGGAGCGCGGCCGCGAAAGCCATCCGCGACTATGACAGTATGCGCTTCATCATCGAGCACACGGACGAGGACATCCGCACGGCGTACCATGACCTCACGAGCCTCGGCTCGCCCTCGTTCGACGGCTTGCCGGGCGCGAAGGACCCGCAGGCTGCGGAGGAGCACGTCGCGGCGGGGCTCGACGAGATTGATACGATGCGCGAGCGCTACCGGCAAGCCGTCGAATACATGAAGTGGTTTCAGCCTGCGTGGGATGAGCTTGACGAGGAAGAGCGCTACGTGCTTACCGCTTTCTTCGGCAGCCGTTATGGGGACGGAGCTGCCGATCAAGTCGGGCGACACCTCTCCGTCGAACGCTCGACGGCGTATCGAAAGAAAGACCACGCTCTCGACCATCTCGCGACATTGCTCTACGGTCGGCTGTGAGAAATTCGTGGGATTTTCGTGGGACATTTGCGGGATAATGTTGGGACGATTCAACGGAGTAGATGTGCTATACTGATAGCATGAACCATTGGGGAAAGGCCTCGGCGGAGCAAATCCGCTGAGGCTTTTTCCATGCAGAGGTGAAAGCGATGCCGAGGAAGCCGAAGCGTCCCTGCCGCTATCCGGGTTGTCCGAATCTGACAGACAACAAGAGCGGCTGGTGCGACGCGCACGAGAAGAAGATGCAGCAGCACTACGAGCATTTCGCCCGTGGCTACGACCATCGGGCGCGGTACGGCGGCAGCTGGCCGAAGGTGCGTGCGCGGTATCTTCACGCGCATCCGCTCTGCGAACGGTGCGCGGCGGCTGGCCGCTATGTCAAGGCAACGCTCGTCCACCACATCCTGCCGCTTTCGGAAGGCGGAACGCATGACGAGAAAAATCTCATGTCGCTCTGCGTTTCCTGCCACGAGCAGATTCACCAGCGGGCGAAGCAGGACGGGTAGGGGGCATCAAATCTCTGTCCGGAAAGTGTCTCGCGACCGGCGTGGGCTCTCGCGTGAAAAATTTTTGAATCAAACACCCGATTTTAGCCGACTGCGCGTCGGCTATTTTTGTGCGCCAATTTGGAGGTGATGGGATGGCGAAAGATGGAACGTATCGCGGCGGTCGGCGCGTGCGTGCTGGCGCAAAGCCGGACGCGCTCGTCGACAAGCTGAAGAAGGGCCACGTCGCGGAAATCCTCGAGCCGCCCGTCATGGAGCTCACGCCGGACGGCCTGCCCGTGCCGCCCAACCTTGCGGGCGAAGAGATGCCCGAGCCGGGCGCGTACCTCTCGGCGGTGCAGCGCGACGGCAAGCCGCTCGGCGCGGATATCATCTACGCCGAGACGTGGGCATGGCTCAAGGCGCGGAAGTGCGAGCGGCTCATCAACAAGCGGCTGCTTGAATCGTACGCCATGGCGTTCGCGAGATATGTTCAATGCGAGGAGGCCGCGACCACGTACGGCTTGCTCGGCAAGCACCCCACGACGGGCGGGGCGATCACCTCGCCGTTCGTCACGATGGCGCAGTCGTTCCAGAAGCAGGCGAACCTGCTCTGGTCAGAAATCTTCGAGGTCGTGAAACAAAACTCGCTCACGCCGTACGAAGGCATGCCGCAGGATGACGCGATGGAGCGATTGCTCCGTGCGCGGCGCGGGTGAGGTGGCTCACTTTTCGTTATCACATGGCTCAAACATTCGCGATCGGAGGGAACTGGATGCAGCGCATCGCCATCATCGATGCCGACCTCGTCGGCAGGAAGCGCCACCGCTTCCCAAATCTCGTGTGCATGAAGCTCTCGGGCTACCACAAGGAGCGCGGGGATGAGGTCGTGCTCCAGCAGAGCTATGACGGCCTTGCCGCTTTCGACCGTGTGTATCTCGCGAAGGTCTTCACGGACACAGCAGTGCCGCCCGACGTGTTGCGCCTGCCGAATGTTGTGTACGGCGGCACGGGCTTTTTCTACGACAAGGCCACGCCGTTGCCGAGCGCCATCGAGCACCATCGACCGGACTATCATCTGTACGACGGCTGGGTCGAAGCGCAGCTGGCGGCGGGGAAGCGACGGCAGGAGTATCGCTACTATCTCGACTACTCCATCGGATTCTTGACACGAGGGTGCTTTCGCCATTGTTCGTTCTGCGTCAACCAGCACTACGATCGTGTGATGGTACATAGTCCTCTCGCGGAATTCCTCGCGCCCGACCGCAGGAAAATCTGCCTGCTCGACGATAACTTTTTCGGCTGCCCATTGTGGAAACATCTGCTCGGTGAATTGCAAGCGACCGGGATGCCCTTTCAGTTCAAGCAAGGCCTCGACGAACGTCTGTTGACAGAGGAACGTTGCGAAGCGCTCGTCGCGTCAAAGTATGACGGCGAGTACATTTTCGCGTTCGATAACATCGCGGACGCTCCGCTCATCGAGCGGAAGATCCAGCTGTTGCGGAAATATACACCTGCGGTGTGCAGGTTCTATTGTTTTACGGGTTTCGACCGCGCAGGAAAGTGGGATGCGGCATTTTGGCATCGCGACCTCGTAGAATTGCTCGAACGCATCGCCATCCTCATGCGATACCGTTGCCTGCCCTACGTCATGCGTTTCGAGCGCTATGTGGAAAGCCCGTATCGCGGCATGTACATCACGCTGGCCCGTTGGTGCAACCAGCCGGCGTTTTTCAAAAAGAAAAGCCTGCGCGAGTTCGTCGAGGCGAATGGCGCAGGCAGCATTACCGAACAATATTTCAGCGGCTTCGAGAAAGCATTTCCCGAGGCCGCTTCGTTTTCGGATTTGAGATTCGGGGAGGGTTGACCTTTGGCAGATACACAGAAATTCGAGCAAATCCCCATCGACGAGCTCGTGCCATACGCAAGGAATGCGCGGACGCACAGCAAGGAACAAATCCAGCAGTTGCGCTCGTCACTGCGGGAGTTCGGCTTCGTGACGCCGGTCGTGATTGACGAGAAGCACACGATCCTCTGCGGCCACGGGCGCGTCGAGGCGGCGAAGGCCGAGGGCATGACGAGCGTGCCGTGTGTCTACGCCGAGCGGCTGACGGACGCGCAGAAGCGGGCGTTCATCCTCGCCGACAACCGCCTCGCGCTCAATGCGGGCTGGGATGACGAAATGTTGCGCGTGGAGCTATCTGACCTCCAGGGCGCGGACTTCGATCTCGGGCTCATGGGCTTTGATGAAAAAGAGCTCGCGGAGCTGTTCCAAGACCCGGACGGCGGCGCGGAAGATGACGGTTACGACCTCACGGCGGCGCTCGAAAAGGCTGCGTTCGTCGAGCGCGGCGATGTCTGGACGGTCGGGCGGCACCGCCTCATCTGTGGCGATGCGACGAAAGCGGAAGATGTCGCGCTGCTCATGGACGGCAAAAAAGCGAACCTCGTCGTGACCGACCCGCCGTACGGCGTCTCGTTCCAGAGCGCCAGCGGTCTGTCCATTCAGAACGACTCGATGAAGGACGAAGAATTCTACCAGTTCCTTTTGAAGTCGTTCCAGAACATGGCGGCGCATCTCGAAAAGGGCGGCGCGGCCTATGTGTTCCACGCTGACACGGAAGGGCTGAATTTCCGCAAGGCGTTCATCAACGCTGGCTTCCGTCTGGCGGGCTGCTGCATCTGGGTCAAGGATTCGCTCGTGCTCGGTCGTTCGGATTACCAATGGCAGCACGAGCCCATCCTCTACGGCTTTTTGCAGAACGGCCACCACCCATGGTACAGCGACCGCCGCCAGACCACCATCTGGAATTTCAAGAAGCCGAAGAAGAACAAGAACCATCCGACCTCGAAGCCGCTCGACCTCATCGGCTACCCGATCGGCAACAGCACGCAGGAGAACGGCATCGTGCTCGACCCGTTCGGCGGCAGCGGCTCGACGCTCATGGCGTGCGAGCAGATGAACCGCATCTGCTTCACGATGGAGCTTGACGAAAAATACGCTTCCGTCATCCTCCGGCGTTTCGTCGAGGACACGGGCCGCCCGCAGGATGTGTTCGTGATGCGCGGCGGCAAGCGATACGAGTATGCTGAACTCGTGAAAGAGGTCGAATGAAAGGAGCCAGCTATGCGAGTCTTTTTGAATCCCGGCCACGACCAGCACTACGACAGCGGCGCGGTCAATCCCAGCACGGGCCTTCGCGAGTGCGACGTTGCCGCCGAGGTCGGTGCGCTCGTGCAAGGGTATCTCGAGCAGGCGGGCTGCGAGGTGGCGGTCGTGCAAAGCGACAACCTCAACGGCGAATCGCCGTGGCTGCCGTGCGTCGTGCAGTCGGCGAACGCCTGGCCTGCCGATATCTTCGTGAGCCTGCATTGCAACGCCGCGAACGGGCAGGCGCGGGGGACGGAGACGCTGGCGTTTGCGTTCGGCGGCGAATCGGAGAAACTGGCGCGTTGCATTCAAGACCAGATTGTGGATGCCGTCGGCACGGTCGATCGCGGCGTGAAGGAACGCCCTGACCTCTGCGTCCTGCGGCGCACGGATATGCCCGCCGTGCTCGTCGAGATGGCGTTCATCGACAACGACGAGGACGCCCGCCTTTTGACGGAACAAACAGATGAAATCGCCCGAGCGATCGCCCGTGGCGTGACGGACTACGAACAGGAGGCACTTGAATGAAAATCGACATGGTGAAGCAGGAGCTCAAGAACCGCATCGGGGACTTCGTGCAGGACGAGGCGAAAGCCGCGACGGTCGTGTGGCTGAAGGACAAGGCGCTGCCCGCCGTGCAGGAGGTCGCGGATGCGTACACGGCGGCGCTCAAAACGTCGGCGGCAGACGAGACGGGCTGGTGCAGATTCCGCGACGCGATTTTTCTGCCGGGGCTCGTCGATGCCGCACTCTGGCTCACGGGCAAGGCGCTCGGCGAGATGGCGGCGCGGCAGAACTGATTTTCGCTTGTATACAACACAAGCCCCTTGCTATTTCTCCCGAACAGAGTGATGAATGTAGTCAGCAAAGCAAGGGAGGAATGCATCATGGAAATCAAGTACAACGCAACCGGCGCACGCCGCAAGGAACTCGTCAAGGTCATCGCGGCGATCTTGAATGAGAAGCCCGTCTACCTCGGCACGCCGAGCTTCGCCTACAAGGTCGGGGACATCGAGGTCACGCGGGACGGCACGCTCCGCCTGCCGGACGGCATGGCGGCGCAGCCGCTCACGGAAGCCCTCGCGAAAGCGGGCTTCCATTATGAAGGGGAGGATGCCATGAACACGGCAGAAGAAGCAGGCGGCGAGGCGGATGCCGATGAAGCCGCTACGGAAACGGCATCAGAAGATGTCGCGGCGGGAGCGCCAGCATTGGAAAATGTGGAGCGCCCGGTTGCGGAGAACGCGGGAGCGGCGGTGGAGCCGCCTGCCGCCCAGAACGAGGAAAGCATTGAGCCCTCGCCAGAACCGGAAATGCACACCGAGGGCGTCGGCCTTACGGTGGAGCTTCCTGCCGCGCAGGTGAACGTCGAGCTCGTCGAAAAGCTCCTCGAAGCGAAGGGCGGGCTCATCCGCAAGGCGCTCGGCGTGACGGAGCTCCCGGTCGAAACGCACGAGGACAAGGTCGCGTTCCCTTGGTTCGCGGAACAGCCGCCCGAAGCGGAGCGCAAAGCGGCCATCGCGTTCCTCAGCCACCTCGCCGCCTTCTCGAAGCACGCGAAGCGCGTGACGGCGAAAGCGAAGCCGGTCACGAACGAGAAGTACGCCTTCCGCTGCTTTCTCCTGCGCCTCGGCTTCATCGGGAAAGAGTGGAAGGACGAGCGCAAGACGCTCCTCAAGAACCTCTCGGGCTCCTCGGCCTTCCGCGACGGCCAGCCGCACGAACACGCGACGGAGGCTGAAGAACAGGCGCAGGAGGTGACGGCATGAACGCCTGAGTATACACGAGAATCTTTCTCAATTCGCTTGCTATTTCTGTGCTTCAGAGTGATATATAGACACAACGAAAGGGGCAACGCCCCGAAGCACACACCCAGCAAGCGAATGGAGGAACCCACCATGAACGAGAAGCTCATCCAGCAAGTCGAAACCATGAAGACGCAGACCATTGGGGTCGAGGTCGAGATGAACCGCATCGAGCGCCGCAAGGCCGCCCGCATCGCCGCCGAATTTTTCGGCACGAGGAACTACAAGAACACGGCGGAGCGCAACGGCTACAGCACCTGGAGCGCATGGGACGCGGACGGCAGGGAATGGAAATTCCAGAAGGACGTTTCCATCGCCGGGCCGGACGGCGAGAAATGCGAACTGGTGACGCCCATCCTCCACTACGAGGACATCGGGACGCTCCAGGAGCTCTGCCGCCGCCTCCGCAAGGCCGGCGCGAAGAGCGACGCCTCGAGGGGCTGCGGCGTCCACATCCACATCGGCGCGGGCAAGCACACGCCGCACACGCTCCGCAACCTCGCGAACATCATGGCGAGCCACGAACGCCTCCTCGCCGACGCCCTCCAGCTCGACGCCGGCCGCGTGCACCGCTACTGCCGCACGGTCGACCCCGAGTTCCTGCGCCTCCTCAACAAAGAGAAGCCGCGCACCATGCAGGCGCTGGAAAGCCTCTGGTACACCTCGCAGGGCGAAAGCTACGGACGCCACCAGCACTACAACGGCAGCCGCTACCATATGCTGAACCTGCACGCCACTTTCACGAAAGGCACGATCGAGTTCCGCCTCTTCCAATTCGACACGCCGGACGGCGAGCGCAAGGGCGGCATCCACGCAGGGCAGCTCAAAAGCTACATCCAGCTTTGCCTGGCACTCAGCCAGATGGCCCTCGCGGTCACGAAGGCGAGCCCGAAGGAACAGCAGAAGGAGAACCCCAAGTACGCGATGCGCACCTGGCTCCTCCGCCTCGGCTTCATCGGGGACGAGTTCAAGACCGCCCGCGACTTCCTGACGAGGAACCTCGCAGGCGATACCGCCTTCCGCCACGGGCGCTGACCATCCGCAGGAGCTAGCCTCCTGCCACCTGAAGCCGCGAAAGCGGCCTTGAGGTGGTAGAAGGGTATCCCCTTCGGAAAGGAGAACACCACCATGGAAAAGAAACTCTACATCGCCTACGGCAGCAATCTGAACCGCGCCCAGATGGCGTGGCGCTGCCCGACCGCCCGCTTCGTCAAGACGGACGCCATCCCGGACTACCGCCTGCTCTTTCGCGGGAGCAAGACCGGCTCGTACCTCACGGTCGAGCCGATGCCGGGGCGCAGCGTCCCCGTCGCGATTTGGGAGGTCACACCCGAGGACGAGGCCGCGCTCGACCGCTACGAGGGCTACCCGGCCTTCTACGACAAGGTCGAGGAAGAAAGCGGGCGCGGCTTCCTCTACGTGATGCAGCCGGGCCGCCCGCTCGGCAAGCCCTCCCTGCGCTACGTCGAGACGTGCCTCGAAGGCTACCGCGACATGGGCTTCGACGAGGACATCCTCTGGGAAGCCATCCGCGAGACCATCCGCGAAAGCCAGCGCTGAAGCCGAGGCGGGCGAGCCGCCGACCACCGAAAGGAGCCGCGAGGCTCCTTTCTTGTATACACACGAATCCGCTTGCTATTTCAGGCCGTCAGAGTGATATATGTACATGCAAGAAGGAAACCACCCAGACACCTGAAAGGAGCAACCCACCATGAAGAGCATCAAGAAGACCTTGGAACAGATTGCCTGCGACAACATCGTGACCGTCCGGATGCGCGGCGGCACCCTCGAAGCGCGGTACAACGACGAAGAGGATTTCCTCGACGTTTCGGTTTGCGAACTGGAGACGGCGCTGCGCAAAGCCTACGAAGCCGGGCGGGCGGCGGCGAAGAAGTAACCAGCCGAGCAACCCCGAACGGGAAGGGCCTGCGAGCCCTTTCCTCGTCGTGAAAATCCGATTGTATACACGCAAAACCGCTTGCTATAAATCCCGTTTAGAGTGATTAATACACATGGGGAACGGAAAAGCCCCAAGCCGATCAACCACATTTTGAACGGAGGAACAAGCCATGAAAACGCACATCGAGAAACTGGACGCCATCTTCAAGACCCACGCCTGCCCCACGCAGAAGGAACTGGGCATGAACGGCACGCTCGCGAGGGCATACCTTTTCAGCCTGGAGGCGGGCAACGACCTGCCGGACTTCCACGACGTCATCTGGGAGGAGGATATCGACGGCATCCTCGAGGCCTGCAAAGCCCACGGCATCCGCGAGTTCACGATTTCCTGCAGCGCCTCCGGCCTGCTCGACGATCTCGCGGCCTTCACGGCGCGGGGCGCGAAGATTGACGGGATGGTCAAAATCAACGACCGCTTCACCGAAATCGGCAGCACCGAGAAGCGGAAGCTCAACGCCATCCAGCTGAGCATCTGAAATCGAGCAACCACCCGGACGGGGAAGGGCCTGCGGGCCCTTTCCTCGTCGCGCCATTTGATTGTATACACGCGAAACCGCTTGCTATTTCCGGCCCGCAGAGTGATATATAGACATGCAAGAAGGAAATACACCTGCGAAGCCAGAAAGGAGCAACCCACCATGTACACGCACGGAACCATCCAGATCGAAAACGAGACCTTCACTTACGATGCCAAGCACTTCGACGAGCCTTCGGAGTATGGCATCGAGGGCGGGCGCATCAGCAAGCTCGGCATCCGCAAGGGGCGCGAGGTGGTGCTGAACTACGACCGGGGCTGGGTTATCGAGCCCGAGACCGAGGGCGCACAGCTGGCGCTCCTGGCCATCTGCCAGAAGCTGAACTGAACACGAAAGCACCCGAGCGGGCGGGGCCGAGAGACCCTGCTTGCTCGTCGGAAAATAAAGCAAGCCGCTCGTCGGGCGGCTTTTTTGATGAAGCGAAGGCGGGCGGTCTTGCTCGTGGAAAGGATGATGGAAATTGCGGAAGCTCGAAAATTACACGCCGACGCGTTTCATGCAAGAGGACTCGCATTACGACAAGGCTGCGGCGGATTTTGCCGTGGCGTTCATCGAGAGCCTTTGCCATACGAAAGGAACGTGGGCGGGGCAGCCGTTCGAGCTCATCGACTGGCAGGAGCGCATCGTTCGCGATTTGTTCGGCGTGCTGAAGCCGAACGGCTACCGCCAGTTCAACACGGCGTACATCGAGATTCCGAAAAAGCAGGGCAAGTCGGAGCTGGCTGCGGCCGTCGCGTTGCTCCTTTGTTGTGGTGATGGGGAGCAACGTGCCGAAGTGTATGGCTGCGCCGCCGACCGGCAGCAGGCGAGCATCGTGTTCGAGGTCGCGGCGGACATGGTACGGATGTGCCCGGCGCTTTCGCGGCGCGTGAAAATTCTCGCATCGCAGAAGCGCATGATGTACCTTCCGACGAACAGCTTTTATCAAGTCCTCTCCGCCGAGGCGTATTCGAAGCATGGCTTCAACGTCCACGGCGTGGTGTTCGACGAGCTCCACACGCAGCCGAACCGGAAGCTCTTCGACGTCATGACGAAGGGCTCGGGCGATGCCCGCATGCAGCCGCTGTATTTCCTCATCACGACGGCGGGGACGGATACGCAGTCCATCTGCTACGAGACGCACCAGAAAGCGCAGGACATCCTCGAAGGGCGAAAGCACGACCCGACGTTTTACCCGGTCATCTATGGTGCGCCGAGCGAGGCGGACTGGACGGCTCCCGAGGTCTGGGCGAAAGCGAATCCGTCGCTCGGCATCACGATCGGGCTCGACAAGGTGCAGGCGGCGTGCGAGTCGGCGAAGCAGAATCCGGGCGAGGAAAATGCTTTCCGCCAGCTCCGCCTGAACCAATGGGTGAAGCAGAGCATCCGCTGGATGCCGATGGCGAAATGGGATGCGTGCGCGTTTCCCGTGAACGAGCGGGAGCTTGAGGGGCGCGTCTGTTACGGCGGGCTCGATCTTTCCAGCACGACGGACATCACGGCGTTCGTGCTCGTGTTCCCGCCGCGCACGGAGGACGAGCGCTTCGTCGTGCTGCCGTATTTCTGGATTCCCGAGGAAAACGTCGACCTGCGCGTGCGGCGCGACCACGTCCCGTACGATACGTGGCAGCGGCAGGGCGTCCTCCAGACCACGGTAGGGAACGTCGTGCATTACGGTTTCATCGAGCAGTTCATCGGGCGGCTCGGTGAGCGCTTCCACATCCGCGAGATTGCGTTCGACCGCTGGGGCGCGGTGCAGATGGTGCAAAACCTCGAAGGCATGGGCTTCACCGTCGTGCCGTTCGGCCAGGGCTTCGCGTCCATGTCCCCGCCGACAAAGGAATTGATGAAGCTCGTCCTCGAGCAGCGCATCGCCCACGGCGGTCATCCCGTCCTGCGGTGGAACATGGACAACATCTTCATCCGCACCGACCCGGCCGGCAACATCAAGGCTGACAAGCAGAAATCAACCGAGAAGATCGACGGAGCCATCGCGCTCATCATGGCACTCGACCGCGCCATCCGCTGCGGCAACGAGGACGGCGAAAGCGTGTACGACAAGCGGGGCGTCGTGGTACTGTGAAAAATAATCATCAGCGTGCCGAGTATACACGCGGAATCGCTTGCTATTCGTGTGCTTTAGAGTGATATATAGACATGCCGAAGGGAACAGAAACACACGAACAGGAGGAGATTCAAATGACCAGACAGGAACTCAACAGCATCATCGAAGCCAAAGCGGCGGACTACGGATTCGGCATCAAGCACGAAGGCGACCGCATCACGGCGGTCACGGGCAGGAAGGGCAGCTACATCAGCATCCGGGTGTTCGAGAGGCCGAACTTCGAAAAGAGCGACCTCCAGAAGCGCATCGGCGTGCACGACATCGAAATCCACACCAACATTTGCGGCATGGGCGGCGAGCCCACGATGGACGAGCTCCTCGAAGCGGCAGACGAAATCGAGCGCGGCGCGAAGCTCACGAACGACCTCCGCAGCCTGCACCTCAGCATCGAAGAAAAGTTCTGAAGCCGGAGCCCCGCAGACACACAGCGGCACCGCCAGAGAAAAGGCGGTGCCGCTGCGTGGTCAATGCGTGGATTCGATTTCCTGGAAGAGCGCTGTGGCGCTTTCGATGATGTCGGCGTAGGAGAGGTCAGCAGCATACGAAAATTTCTTCTGGTACGATTCCCAGAGCCGCTGAAGGGACGGATTACTTGCAATCCCGTCGAGAATGGTCGTTCCTTCTTCGAGCAGGCGCTCCGTGCCGCGCTTGCGGCAGGTCGCTTGGAAGGCGGCGCGGAGTGTCGGTGCGTCGATGGCTTCGGCGTAGAGACGGCTGAGTTCGTGGACGTCGTAAAAATCGCGCATGCGCGTGTTCAGCACGCCACGCGCCAGCACGGTCTGCAGTTTTTCCGCGAGGATGGTTTCGAGGTTGTACGACCAGAGCGGGATGCTGCGGTCTTCCGTCAGGAGTTTGTAATCGTACCGGATTTCGCGGGGCGTGATGACATCGCCCGTCGAAATGTCGAGCTTCAAGGGAATCGGCATCGGGCCGAGCGCGGCTTCCATCGCGACACGGATGCCCGGATATTCCATCTCATCCATGATTCGTTCGGCGCGTTTCACACGGAAGGCGATGCCGTCATCGAGATCGATGGCGCTGATTTCCGTGAGCATCTGGAGGAGGTGTTCTTCCGAAAGTTCCTCATTCTTGATGCTGGCGTCGATGTCCATCGTCGAGCGGAGCGCGACGCCAATCAGCGAGGTGACGAGGATGCCACCTTTGATGATGAGATGGTCGCGGTACGGCGAGACGGAGACGCGTTCGAGAAAGCGTTCCATCATGAAGATGCGCATAAGGATTCTGGCGTCGGCGTGATTCTTTTGCGCGAGACTTTTGATACGCCCTTTTAGCTGGGCGGGCGTGAGTTTCATCCGAGGAGCACCTCCAGATAGTTCCGCACGACGTTCTGCACACGGAAGAGGCGTGCGTACTCCATGAGCCGGTTCAAATCCTTGTCCTTGCGGGCGGCGTAGCGTCGGAGCGCGGATTGGAAATCTTGGAAATCGAAATGGCTGCGGCTGCGGACGAGGTCGCAGATCGTCCGTTCGAGGTCGTACATGGGAATCTCGTGGCCGAACGCGTTCGTGATGGTTTCCTTGCCGATGGGCAGGAGCTCTTTCTTGACGGTGTAGACCTTGATGCCGGAAGCGGTCAGCTTTTGCGTGTTGTAGCCAGAGTAAATCGTGAGCGTCGGTTGCATGGGCTCGCGGTCGACGAGGTCGTGATAATAGAGCGCCTCGTCGTGGGAAAAGACCGCCTGCGGGCAGCGGAGGTGCAAGACGTAAGCGGTGTCCTCCCAGCTCTCGGGTGAAAGGTAGATGCCGTGCGCGAGGCGTTCCATCTGATTCTTTTGGACAAATTGATAAAAGGTGCTTTTCGGGATGCCGCTTTTCCGGGCGTTTTTCGCGAGGAGCACACCGGCATCGTCCATGCAGTTTTTTACAGTGTTCATCGTATCACCAACTTTCGTGCTTATATTATAAACAAAATAAGCACGAAAGTCCATTCAATTTAGGAGGCCGTGTTGTATGTTTCAATTCTTGAAATCCATCTTCCACACCCGCGACAAGCCACAGGACGCATACCGCTTTTCGCAAGCGCCGTTCCTCTTCGGACGGTCGACGGCTGGGAAGCGCGTGAACGAGTTCACGGCGATGCAGACAACGGCGGTGTATGCCTGCGTCCGTATTCTCGCGGAATCCATCGCGGGCTTGCCGCTCCATGTGTACGCCTATCGTGGCGAAGGGCGGGAGCGCGTGCCTGGGCATCCGCTGTTCACGATTCTCCACGATGCGCCGAATCCCGAAATGACGTCGTTCGTTTTCCGCGAGACGCTCATGGTGCATCTGCTCCTGTGGGGCAACGCCTACGCGCAGATTTTGCGCGACCGGGCGGGACGTGTGGCGGGGCTGTACCCACTCTTGCCGAACCGCATGAGTGTCAACCGCGACGAAGCCGGGCGGCTTTACTACACGTACCAGCGCGTGACAGAGGAAAATCCAAATTTCCGGCGCGGCGGCGAGGTCACGTTATCGAGCGCAGATGTGCTGCATATCCCTGGCCTCGGTTTTGACGGCCTTATCGGCTACTCGCCGATTGCCATGGCGCGGAATGCCGTGGGCATGACGCTGGCCTGCGAGGAATACGGCGCGTCGTTTTTCGCGAACGGGGCGCGGCCGGGCGGCGTGTTGCAGCATCCGGGCGTCTTGAAAGACCCAGCGAAGCTCCGCGAAAGCTGGCAGGCCGTTTACGGCGGCGCGGCGAACACGGGCAAGGTCGCCGTGCTCGAAGAGGGCATGACGTACCAGCAGATCGGCATCCCGCCCGAGGAAGCGCAGTTTTTGGAAACGCGAAAATTTCAAGTGGACGAGATTGCGCGGCTCTACCGCATCCCACCGCACATGGTCGGCGACCTCGACAAATCGAGTTTTTCGAACATCGAGCAGCAGTCACTCGAATTCGTGAAATACACGTTGAACCCGTGGGTCGTGCGCTGGGAGCAGGCGCTTCAGAAATCGCTGCTGCTTCCAGAGGAGCGCAAGCGCTACTTCATCCGCTTCAACGTGGACGGCCTCTTGCGCGGCGATTACCAGAGCCGCATGCAGGGCTACGCGGTCGGGCGGCAGAATGGCTGGCTTTCGGCGAACGACATCCGCGAAATGGAGGACATGAACCCGATTCCTGCCGAGGAGGGCGGTGACACGTACCTCATCAACGGCAACATGACGAAGCTCCGCGATGCTGGCCTTTTCGCGGGCAACACGAACAATACGGAGGGACAAGATGAAACGTAAATTTTGGAACTGGGTGCGGGATGCCGATGGCAACCGCACGCTTTTGCTCAACGGCACGATTGCGCAGGAGACCTGGTATGGCGATGAAGTCACACCGGGTCTTTTTCGTGAGGAGCTCGCGGGCGGCGCGGGGGACATCACGGTCTGGATCAATTCGCCGGGCGGCGATGTGTTCGCGGCGGCGCAAATCTACAATATGCTCATGGAGTACGCAGGCAACGTCACGGTGCGCATCGACGGCATCGCGGCTTCGGCGGCGTCCGTCATCGCGATGGCCGGCACAACGGTCGAGATTTCGCCCGTGGGCATGATGATGATTCATAACCCGAGCACGGTCGCGGTCGGCGATGCGAAAGAAATGCAGGCGGCGATCGAGATGCTTTCCGAGACAAAAGAAAGCATCCTCAATGCCTACGAGCTCAAGACGGGCCTCGACCGCGCCGTGCTCTCGGATTACATGGACGGCGAGTGCTGGATGAACGCGAAAAAGGCCGTGGAGCTCGGCTTCGCGGACAAGATTCTGTTCACGGACGAGTCGCAGGAAATGGAGAAACTTGCGGGTGGCACGGAAGCCATGCTGTTTTCGCGCCGGGCCGTGACGGCCTCGTTCCTCGACAAGCTGAAAGCAAGAATGTCGGCAAAAGCGGACAAGCCGCAGCCGATGGATGATAACCGAGTTTCAGCAGATGTTTTGAAAAAGCGTCTCTCGCTGATTCTGCACTGACGAAAGGAGTACACAATGACGGACATCATGGAACTTCGCGCGAAACGCGCAAACCTCTGGGAAGCCGCGAAGGCTTTTCTCGACACGCACACGGGCAAGGACGGCAAGCTCTCGCTGGAAGACAGCGCGGCCTACGACCGCATGGAGGCGGATGTCGTGGCGCTCGGCAAGGACATCGAGCGCCTCGAGCGCCAGGCGGCAATCGACAAGGAGCTCGCTCAGCCCGCGACCGCGCCCATCACGAACGCGCCGGGCGGCAAGACGGAGTATCCGCAGTCGGCTTATCACGATGCCGTGATGGATGCCATCCGCAGCCGTTTCCGCAAGGTCTCGGACGTGCTGCAGGAGGGTGTCGACACGGACGGCGGCTATCTCGTGCCGGAGGAAATGGACAGCCGCCTCGTTGACGTACTGACGGAAGAGAACGTCATGCGCACGCTCGGCACGACGCTCACGACGAGCGGCGAGCGCAAAATCAACATCGCTGCGACGAAGCCAGCCGCGAGCTGGATCGAGGAAGGCGGGGCGCTCTCGTTCGGTGACGCGACGTTCGACCAGATCATCCTCGACGCGCACAAGCTCCACGTTGCGATCAAGGTGACGGAGGAACTGCTCTACGACAATGCGTTCAACCTCGAGAGCTACATCATCGAGCAGTTCGGCAAGGCCATCGCAAACGCCGAGGAAGACGCTTTTCTCAATGGCGATGGCGCGGCGAAGCCGAAAGGCCTGTTCCAGATGGCGGACACGGGCGTCACGACCTCGGGGGCGTCTATCGCGTCGGATGATTTGATTTCGCTCATCTACTCGCTCAAGCGCCCGTACCGCCGCAACGCCTCGTTCCTCGTGAACGACCAGACGCTTGCGGTCATCCGCAAGCTGAAGGACAACAACAACGCCTACCTCTGGCAGCCGTCGTACCAGGTGGGCGAACCCGACCGCCTTATGGGTTACGCCGTCTACACCTCGCCGTACGTTCCGACCGTCGAGGCGGGCGCGGCGGTGCTCGCGTTCGGCGATTACAGCTACTACAACATCGGCGACCGCGGCACGCGCACGTTGCAGGAGCTCAAAGAGCTCTTCGCGGGCAACGGCATGGTCGGCTACGTCATGAAGGAGCGCGTCGACGGCAAGCTCATCCTGCCCGAGGCGGTGAAGCTCCTGAAAATCAAGGGCACGGCGGCAGCGAAAGCGAACGGCTGACGTTCGCTGATTTGGAAGCAAGAGAGGGGATGCCTATGATTGCCGATCTGGCAGAAGCGAAAACGTACCTGCGCGTGGATAGCGATGACGAAGATGCGCTCATTGACGAGCTCTTGCGGGCAGCGCAACGGCTCTGCGAGGATGTTTCTCGATTAGATGAAACACACTTCGATGCATCGGGCGGCACGGCGAAAGCCGCCGTGCTCTACACGTTGGCCTATCTCTACGAGCACCGCGAGGAAGCCGACCATCACGCGCTCGTGCTGACGCTCCGCAACTTGCTCATGGGCGTCCGGGAGGAGGGATTCTGATGTATGTCACCATCGGCGAATTGCGCCATCGCGTGACCGTCGAGCGGGCTGTGACAGAGATCGATGATGCGGGCAATCTCATCACGTCGGAATGGCAGCCGCTTTTCACCACATGGGCGAAAGTGCTGCCGTATTCTGCAACCATCAAGGACGGCGCGACGGAGCAAGCGCCGGAGGTCGGCTACCGCATCGCCATGCGTTATCGCACGGACATCCGCACGACCGACCGCCTGCGCTGGGCGGGCAAGACGCTCCTGCTTGTTGCGCCGCCGTACGGCAAGGACGGCAAGCGCGAATACCTCATCCTCGAAGCGAAGGAGATGGTGGAAGATGGCTAAATTCAAAAGGGCAGAAACCATCCTCAAAGAGCTCGGCGAGCAGGCGATGGAAGCGGCAAAAGCGGCGCTGGCCGATGGTGCGGAGGTCGTGGCCGACGAAGCGCGGCGGCGCTGTCCCGTCTATGATGGCCGCGACCGGCGCGTCGTGAAAGGTGCACTGAAGAAATCCATCCATGTGGTGAAAGGCAAGGGCGGCAAGGAATGCTACATCGTCGCGGATGCGCAGGCGCAGGACGGGCTGTTCTACGGCACAATCGTGGAATTCAGTCCGAAGGGCAGGCCGTTTCTTTATCCCGCGCTCGACGCGAAGCGCAAGGCCGTGCAGGATATCATCATCGAGCGCGTGCGGGAGGCGATCCGACGAAAATGAACATCAAGGAACAGGTCTATCAAGCGCTCTCGCGCTCGAAGAAACTCACGGCGCTTCTTGCGCACGACCGCCGGGGGCGCTGTATTTATCCCATGCGCAGCCCGGACGCGGGCAGCTATCCCATCCTCGTGTATTCCGTCATTTCGGACGTGCCGGCCGTCATGGCGGACGGCGAGGAACGGGAGCGCGTCGTGACGGTGCGCATTCATATTCTCACGAAAGACGGAAACTTCGAGAGCATCCTCCGAGAGATTCAAAAAGTGATGGTCGGCATCGGCTTCGTCCGGGCGCAGAGCGTGGAATTTGCGGAGGGACAGCTTTTCATCATGGCCATCGACTATCGGACAGGAACAGGAGGCATCATTTAAATGGCAGATACGGAAAACACGGAAATCACCACGGCAACTCGCCCGGCGAGCCGCCTCGCGAGCGGGCAGTTCATCAACATTCAGCGGCTCCACGTCGCGAAACTCCTCACGGACAGCACGGACGGCGCGACGTATGACGAGCCCGTCGACCTCGGCAAGGTGCTGCGCAGCATCGACATCAAGCCGTCGAACAGCCAGGCCGACCTCTACGCGGACGGGCAGTCCATCGACACGGCATCGAGCACGGCCTCATACGAGCTCACGTTCGACACGGCGGCGCTCCCGCTCGCCTATACGGCCTACCTGCTCGGCCACCATTACGAAAACGGTGTGATGGTCGCGAACAAGGATGACGTCGCGCCCTATTTCGCCGTGCTGTTCCAATCGGACAAGCGCAACGGCAAGGCGCGGTACATGAAATTCTACAAGGTGCAGTTCCAGGAGCCGTCCATCAAGGGCTCGACGAAAGAGGAGAACATTTCCTACCAGACGCCGACGCTGACCGCGAAGGCCATCTATCGCCTGTCGGACGGCAACTGCTACACTTACGCTGATGACGAGGATGCCGGCTTCACGGCAGAAAACGCCGCGAAGTGGTACACGACGGTTTGAGGAGGGCATCATGGACGAAAAAGTGCTGCATCCGCAGTTGGTTATCAATGGGAAAGCTATCAAACCCGCCCCGCCGAAGATGCGCGTCTGGCGGGCGTTCCTCGCGTTTTTCGACGAGGACAAGAGCCATTTGACCATGGAAGAATTTCTTGACAAGCACATCGACCTCATCGTGCTGGCGTTCGGCCGGCCAGAGGCCACGAGAGAATCTGTGGAGGATACGCTCGACATCGCGGACGTCGTGCCGTTCACCCGCGACCTGTTCGGCTGGCTCCAGACGCAGACATTCGCGAAGCTGGTGAAGCTCCCAAACGCGGCGGCGGGGAAGGAGGACTGAATCTTTCCCCGTATCAAAATTTGCTTCTTTACTACGAGCGGCTGCAATCCGCCTACGGCTGGACGATGCAGCAGGTCGACGCTCACGAGATCGCCTTCCTGCTCGACCAGTTGTACGTCATGAGCTTGTCACGCACGGAAGGCCACGCAAAATTTATCGACGATGTGATGTGACATGGCGAAACGCGGACAGAAAATTGACGAGCTTTACTTGAGCCTCGGGCTCGACATCGCCCAGCTGCAACTCGACTTCGACACGGCGGGCAAAACCGTCTCGCAGGCGATGGCGCGGCTGAACAGCAAGGAAACCCAGCTGAAGCTCCGCATGGACATCGACCTCACGAAGCTCGACGAGGCAGGCACGGAGCTCGACAAGGTCGAGGTCAAGTACAAGGCGATCAACCGGCAGCTCGACATCCAGCGGCAGAAAGAAGAAATCCTCGCGGCTGTCCTCAAGGATGCACAGAAGACGAGCGGCATGGACAGCGGCGCGGCCAGCCGTGCCGAGACGAATCTTCTGAAGCAGCAGCGGATCGTCGCGCAGACGGAAGCGGAACTGCGGCGGCTCGGCAAGGAATACGCGAACGTCGGCCAGCAGATGAATGCGGCAGGCCGTCAGGCGGGGACGTTTGGCGCACGGATGCAGCGCGGCATTGCGCAGGCGCATACAGGTCTGACGAAGCTCTCGAACGGCTTCTCCCTGCTCAACGCCAAGACTGCTGCCGTCATGGCAGCCGTTTCGACCGGCGCGGGCCTTTTCACGCTGACAAAGGGCGCGATGGAGGCGGGCGAAAATATCTATCGCCTCTCGAAACGTCTCCATGCCTCGGCAGGCGAAGCAGCGCAACTCAACCGCACGTTCCAGCTGGCTGGCATGGACGTGATGACGGTCATCCCGCTCATCGCGAAGCTCGACAAGCAAATCGAGTCGGCTGGAACATCGGGCAACGAAACGACGGAAGCGCTCGCCCGCTTCGGCGTTACCATCCAAGACCAGCAGGGCAATCTCCTGCCGCTCAACGAGCAGTTAGCCGAGCTCGCGAAGGGCTACCAATACGCCGTTGACATGGGGCAGGAAGAAGCCTACACTGCCGAAGTCCTCGGTGCGCGTGGCGCGGCGCTCGTTCCGCTTCTCGAGCAGTACCAAGACCTCATGCAGATCTCGGCGAACGTCAAAACGACGGGCCTGCTGAATCCAGAGGAAAGCCATCAGACGTGGCTTGAATGGAAGCAGATGGAGATGGAGCTCGGGCAGCTCAAGGGCGCGATCGGCGCAGCGCTCCTGCCCGTCTCGAAAGAGCTCATGCCCGAGGTGACGGATGCGTTTCGCGCTCTTGTGCAGGAAATTTCCGAGCACAAGGACGACATCAAGGAAGCCATCCTCGGCTGGGGAACGGCGCTCAAAGGCGTCGCGGAGGTCGCGACGTTCGTCGGCGAGCAGATCAAGAAAGTCAGCGATCACGCCAAGGCGAACGAATGGCTCGTGAAGAACCACCCGATGGCCGGGCCGCTCATCGGCATCCCCTTCATCGGCGGGGCCGTGCTCGACCGGATGTATGGGGACGAGTATCAGGCGTATCTCAAAGAGCAGGAGGCGCTCAAAGAGAAAGCGAAGGCCGAGAAGAAAGCCGCTGAAGCCGCGAAGGAAAACAAGAACGCCGAGTTCGAGAACGCGACGGCAGCGAAGCGTCGTGCCGAGGCGGAGAAAGAGGCCGCGAAAGCCACGGAAGAAGCGGCGAAAGCGAACGCCGACTTGACGGAAAGACTGTACACGCTCACCCACAACGAGCTCGAAGCCTCGCTCCATGCCGTGGACAAGGAAATCGAATCGTTCCGCGAGAAAGGCGCGGACGTCAACCTGCTTGACGAATACAAGATCGCGAAGCAGGCGAAAATCTACGAGGACTTCCAGCGAAACGTCGTGGACGCGACGCAAGCCATCTATCGCAACGACCTCGAGAACAAGCTCGCGAATATCGACCGCGAGGCCGCGGCCTACCGGCAGAAGGGGCTCGACGAAGTCAGCGCGACCGAGTGGGCCGAGGCCAGCAAGGCGCAGGTTATGCAGGCGTTCGAAAGCGACGTCGCGTCGAAGGTTGATGCCGTCTGGAAGACGGAACTCCAGAACCGATTGGATGACATCGAGCGCGAGAAGCAGGCGTGGATGCAGAAGGGGCTCGACGAGGTCAAGGCGACCGAATGGGCGGAGAAGGAAAAGCTCGACGCGAAGCGCAACGCCGCGCTGCAAGTGCTCCAGTCGCAGAAAGACGAGTTTCGCGCCTACCTCCAAGGCGGGCAGCGCGGCCTCGCCGAGTATTACAAAAAGGCGCACGGCTTCACGATGGACGATCTCCAGATGACGCCGGAACAGCTGGCCGGCTTCCAGCAAGCGCGGCAGCAGATGCTCGAAAACCTCCTGCCGAACTTCCGCGACCCTGCCGTGATTCAAAGGGAGCGTGAGGCATGGGAAGCGCAGTATCGGGCGAACATGGAGGCGAACGGCTACGCGCAGGCGATGGACGGGACGTTCCAGCCCATGGCGCGGGCGATGGATCGTCTCGCGGATGCGCCCATCGCGCCGCAAGGAACGGATTCACAGGCCCAGCCGACCGTGACGGATAACCGCCAAGTGACGGTGCAAGTCAGCATCGAGAACGCCGTTACGGCAGACAACGAGGGCATCCGTTACCTCGCAGACCAGGTGGCCGACCGCATCGAGCCGGCCGTCAAGCAAGCGCTAGGAGATGGTGAAAATACATATCGCGATTGGTGACATCACGACGCTCGACACGGAAAACTGGCAGGTCGTCCCCGATGACCGCCAGCAGCTGGTGGAAATCATCGGCGGCGTGGCCGTGCAGGACTTCGGCCATGTCGCGGCAGGGGACAAGATTTCCTGCACCGTGCGCGTACGGAAACGCGACTTCGACACGCTTGTCGGTTACTGGGACAACCGCACGCCCGTCACGGTGACGGACGAAGCGGGCATCGTCTGGGAAAATATGCGCGTCGTGGTCAAGAGCTACGAGTACGTGCCGCGCTTTTCCAGCAAGGCGGTGCAGGCGTCAATCGAATTTTGGAGGGTATAGACATGGCAGACCTCATTCAGATTTACACAAACAATCCCACGGTGCTGGGGACGGACGGCACGCTCGTCTCGAGCGGCACGGGCCTTGCGCCCATCTCGGTATCACTTGACGCCGCGAAGGAAGAGCAGAAAGCCATCAAGTGCGCCCTGCGCGTCCCGACCGGCTACAAGCAGCAGGGCAGCATCACGCTGAAATTCACAGGAGACACAGCGAGCCTGTGGAAAATCGCGCAAGGCTACGACGAGACGGATGCGGCAAAAGCGCTCACGAGCCTTGCGTGGAAGGACGAGATTGAGATTGCGGAGGGTGCGGAGGTTCACACGAATTACGTGTTCTGGGTGCGGGCGGGCTGCTCGAAAGACGAGCGCCCGCAGAGCGACACGGGCGTCAAGCTGCAGGCCGAGGGCACGATCGTCGTGGACGAGGAGGCGAAGAGCTCGTGAGCTTCAAGTATCTGAATCCCGGCTTTCCAGGACTGCTCGACACGACAAGCGGCGTGCTCGTGGAGGACGAGAAGTGCAGCCGGACGGGCGTCGGTTTCTGGCAGCCAAACACAGAAAAAGGTGTGAAGTTTCCCACATACCCGCAAGAGCTCTATTGCAAGTTCGATTTCTTCCTGTACTATGACACATCTTCTAATACGGATTATTCCATCATCGTCCGCACGAACTATCCATATTGCGGCATTTCTCTCAAAAAGTCAAAGGCGTATGTTGACTTCGAATACCATGTGCGCAGTTATGATTACACGATTGCCTATGGGAATGAAACAGCGAAGCTGCAGGATGAAGGGAACTTGCGGCTCAATCAGGTGAATACGGTCTGTTTCCACTACAAGCCATCAACATCGAGCTCGTCTAATGACAGCGTGATTGAAATCTTCGTCAATGGAAAGCGGAAGGTGCGGAGCAGTCGTTATGCTGAGTTCCCCAGTAGCAGCGAAGGGGTCACCATGGCGTTTTCCAGCAGCAATGCCATCGCGCCGCTCTCGAGCATCCTCCTGTCCGACGAGCCATTCGATATGCGGGAAAGCCTCGTACGCGTGCCTGTCAAATCTGTCACGACGGACATGACAGACAACGGTGACGGGACATACACGACGTCAGAAGTCGGGCAGACGCTGTTGCAGGAGCTCGATGTTCCAGCGCTTCTCGAGGCGCATGGAGCAACTTCGGACGTGACGGGCATCCTTTCCGTCGCTTCGCCTGCCTGTCGGACGGAGGCGCTCAACCAGCTCACGCACATCGAAAAACAGGGCGATACTGTCACGGAATATGGAAGCACCGAGGTCGGGCTGGACGCGACGGGAGCCGCTTGCGCCGTGCGGCCAGTCTCCATGAAGCTTTCGGAACTGGCTGGACTTTCGGTCGGCTGGAAAGCGGGGAGCAAATGACATGGGCATCCAGCTGAAACCATCCGTGTATGTTTCGGGCATCCTGGCGGGCAAGCTGCTGCTGCGGCCAGCCGTGTATCTTTCCGCGATTGTGATGGGGAAGACGAAGATTCAGCCTGCGGTTTTCGTCACTTGTGTCGAAGCCGCACCGAAGACGAAAGTCACAGCAGATACGCGGCGTGACCTCATCGTGAGCGTTCTGGCAGATACACGGCGCGACTTGCCTGTGCAAGTGGCTGCCGACACCGAACGGCAGGTCTACGCGCCCGTTGCGAAGATAAATTTTGACACGGCGCGAACGCTCACGAATGACCGCATCCATGATGTGAGGTCGGTTTTCGACACGCGCAGGGATGTCGGCATTGCCCACGTATGCTTCGACCTTCAGAGGAATCTTTCGCAGACGGTCAAGGCGGAATGGGATACGCATCGCAAGGTCGCCGTGCCAGCCTCCGCGATCGGGGACACGCGCCGCACGCTCAAGAACCGCGTGACGGTCAAGGCCGACACGCAGCTGCGTGTCCCGTACCGCTTGGACTGCGTGACAGAGGAACGGGAAGAGGGAGAACATCATTTCCTCGAACCGCTCCGCACGAACGGCATCCGTTCTCTTTTGTTCACGCTCGGGGAACTGACGCTTTCCGACACGTTCCAGCTCGAGACCGTCCGCCCGTTTGTTATCGGGGCCGCTATCGAAGGGCAGCTCATGGACTACCATTTCCACTTCCTCGTCGAAGAAATCTCGCAGCGCGACCTCGTGCAGAGCGTGAAAGGCATGTATGACCGCGACGCGCTGCTCTACACGTCCATCTTCATCACGGTCAAGGAGGCGCAAGTCCTGTACTATGCCTACGAGATTGCGCGGGCAATGGGATGGGAGCTCAGCTTTCACTGCGACAACTTCATCCCGTCGCAGAACTATGAGCATAGCGGCATGACGTATCAAGACTTCGTCTCGTCGCTGTTCGGCTGGACATCGCGCCTGCCGCATCGGCAGGTCAATGTGTTCCTGCGCGGCAATACGCTCCATGTCATCCAGCGCGGGCAGGAGACGAGTACCATCGACATCACGGACTGGCCGCACGGCCGACCGACCATCGAGCGGAAGATTGTGCGCTCCGTCTGGAGCAGCGGGAACAACGACAGCCCGAACAACCCGGCACACAACGAGGAAGATGAGGAGCCGATTCCCTTCAGCGGCACGATTTCCTTCCAGAACATCACGCGCACCTATCGGAACGGCTACCTCGTGGACGAGACGAGCGACAACGGCTACGCGCACTACGCCTACGCTGACGGCTACCTGATTGCGAAGCAGACGCACAACACGGACGGCTCCACGAGCATTACGCATTATGCGTACGCCACAACGGCAAATGACTACTATCTTTTCTGCGAACAGGAGCACGCAACCGACGCCATCGACGATGGCCGCGTCCATGACCGCTACGACTGGAAGGACTGGGACAACAAGAACTTCACCGACCGCGTGACGTATCACGCGCCGCTCGGCGGCGGCTGGTATGGCACGACCGTCTACGAGGACGGAGAGCTCGTCGGCAGTTCGCTTTCGCAGGGAAAATCAGGCGGCAAGGCCAGCCAGTACACCATCGAGCAGTCGAACCTCGGTCTCGGCGGGACATACCGTTCGAGCGAGGACGAAGGGCAATCGTGGACGCCGATCGGGAGCTCCGAGTTTCCCGTCAAGGGCAACGACTACCTCGCCCTGCTTTCCCGCGAGATGGCATGGCTCAACCGAAAGACGCAGGAAACGATTACGCTGGACATTCAAGCACGGATTCGAAATGGCGTTCCCGACATCCAGCATGTCGTGGATTTTACCGAGCGCATCCGCTTCGAGGGGAACGAGTATTTCCTCGTGTCGAATACCGTGGAACTCACGCCGCGCAGCCTGCGGCAGACGATCAAGATGACGAGGTGGTATTAGATGAATGGCATCCAAGGACTCATGGCAACCATCCGCCAAGGCATGAAACCGAGAGAACAGCAAGCCATGCGCGGCGTGATCGAAGATGGCCGCGTTCGGATTGGGGCGCGGTCGTATCCCTTCCGTGCCGCCGTCGATTGTCGGACGGATGACGGCTGCCGCGTCTGGGTGCTGCTGACGGAAGGCGGAAAAGCCATCATCGTGGGAGCGTGAATCTATGCGGAGAGCACAAGTTGAAAAAGTGGATGGAAGGCATGTCTTTGTTGACGGGCACTGGCTGACCTGCATCGGCAACCGCCTCGTCCGCCCCGGCGACCGCGTCTGGGCGGATGGGCGTTGTGTCTATGGCAACGAGCAGGAAGGCGGAGGCAGCGGCGTCATGACGAGCGGCTGGGTCAAGGGCATTCCCATTCTCATCTACCATCGGTTTTATCTTTTGGCGCATGAAAAAATCCAGCGCATTGGGCGGAACGAAACCATCGCCAGCATGATTCACCGTAAGAACCACGTTGCTTATTTTTCTGCGAAAGAGTATGTCGTAGACGCTGATATGGATTCCCAGGGAAATTTCTACGCGATGTCGGGAACTAATGGAATTGAACATATTCCTGCCATGCCCGACGATCTGGGGCCGCAGGACTTCACCATCACGGTGCGGAAGAATCAGGAAATCCTGCATCGCTTTGACATCTCCCCTTCTTACGAGCAAGTCAAGCAGGAGTGCCTCGCTCTCCGAAATGAGCTTTCTCTGTTGGAAAATGATACATATTTCCCCAGTTTGTACGGGCATTTTTCGTGCACGAATGGATATATCGATTGCGATGGGCATTGGAGTGCGTGGCTCCTTTTGGAGTCTTCGGGTGAATTGCAGATTTACAGCCAGGCGGCGGGCGTCATCAAGCTCTACTACATCGATGACGGCAACATGCACCTTCTGATGGACACGCGAGGGAAAGTCGTGAGGGGAGAGCCACACATCGTTCGGACGAAGGCGTATTTTGACGGCATCATCGGGCAGAAGTTTCCCATCCACGACGGCTACTACTTTACGATACATCCCCATCAGCTCCTCTGGTGGCGAATCGGGCTGCCCAGCGTCGCTGTCTGCACCATCTTCACGCCGGACAATCAAGCCATCTTTACGGGGCGTTTCTACATGATTCCGCGTTTCAGTATCCTGCCGCTCGGAAAGGGACGGTATCTCCTGGACGTGAATCACCGCTTGCTGCTGGCATTTGAAATGGTGTATCGGGTTGCGGGGTTGTGGGAGGATATGACGCATATCGCACCAGGCATTTATCTCCTCGAGAACGGCAGCCTGACCCTGCTGCTCGAAGGGCGCAACGATGCGTTCCGCCTCCGCTATCTCAAGGATTATCGGAAATGGGTGCACAGCATCCAGGGAAAGGACTGATTTCATGGATTACTCTCTCGACATCCGCGCCTGGTCGGCTGGGATAGGGGCCATCGTCGGCGGCTTCGTTGGCGATTACGACCGCCTCGTCCTCGCGCTCGTCATTTTCGTCTCGGTCGACTACATCACCGGCGTCCTCTGCGGCATCGCGGAAAAGAAGCTCTCGAGCGAGACAGGCTTTCGCGGCATCTGCCAGAAGGTCTTCATCTTCCTCCTCGTCGGCGTGGCGAACGCGCTCGACACGCACATCATCGGCAGCGGCAGTGTGCTCCGGAGCGCGGTCATCTGCTTCTACATCTCGAACGAGGGCATCTCGATCATCGAAAACGCCGCGAGGATCGGATTGCCCGTGCCCGAGCAGCTGCGGGCGCTGTTGGAACAATTGAAGAAGAAATGATTGCTACGCCCGCCGGCCGACGGGCGTTTTTTTGTGCCCGTGAACAAATTCCATGGGAAGCATGTAGAAGCTGGCGGATATTCATGTTATAATAAAATAATAAATTAAGACGAATGACGCATGACGTTGTTAACATGAAAAAGGGGACTGTTGTGATGAAGCCGTTAGCTCAAATGCTGAAGCCGCGCGATTCTGTGTTTGCGGATACGAATCAGGAAGATGTGCTGAATCTCACCGATTTTGCCAAGGGCAAGTATGATGATGCGAAAGAAGCAGAGCGATTTTTCGCGGAAAACTTCACGACGCAGGGTATGCGGATGCTCTGGGACATCGTGTTTTCCCGTTGCGCGGGGACGTCGGACACAGGACTCGTGAAGCTCACGCAGGCGATGGGCGGCGGCAAGACGCACTGCATGATCGCGACGGGGCTGCTTGCAAAGCACCCAGAGCTCAGGGGGCAGAACGGCCTCGGCACGGCCTACCAAAACCTTGGTGAGATCGAAGTCGTGACGATTTCGGGCCGCGAGAATTACGAATATGGCATCTGGGGCAGCATCTCCGAGCAACTTGGAGCGTTCGACCTCTTTCAGGAGTACAACAAAAATCTCAAGGCACCGGGCGAAGCGGCGTGGGTGAACCTCTTCAAGGGGCGGAGGGTGCTCCTGCTCCTCGACGAGCTGCCGCCGTATCTTGATTATGCGCGGGCCGAAAAGGTCGGCAATGCCGATCTCGCGGTCGTCACGACGCGCGCGCTGTCGAATCTTTTCAGCGCGCTCGGCACCAAAGAGCTCGCGCAGGTCTCTATCGTCATCTCCGACCTCGATGCGGCGTATGAAAACGGCAGCGAGATGATTCGCGGCGCGTTCGCCCAGCTCGATAATTTGAAATCCGAAGTCGACCGCCAGGCGCGCGACGTGCAGCCGGTCAAGCACAATTCCGACGAAGTCTACGACATCATGCGCGTCCGCCTCTTCGAACGCCGCATCTCGCCCGATACCTATGTGCAGGACAAGAACGACATCGCCATCGCGTACAAGGAAGCCGTCGCGAAAGCGCGCAAGCTGAATCTCACGAACTACGCGGAGACGCTCGTGTATCAAGGCGTGCTCGACTCGTATCCGTTCCATCCAGGGCTCAAAGCGCTCTATGAGCGCTTCAAGGAAAACGACAGCGTCCGCCAGACGCGCGGGCTCTTGAAGCTCATGCGCCAGATCGTCCGGCAGTTTTACGAGAGCGGGCTCGCAGATCAAAAGAGCCTCATCAATGTCTACGATTTCGACCTGAACCACGAGCGCATGTTTACGATGATCCGCAACATCAATCCGACGCTCGAGAATGCGATCAGCCACGATATCGCGAACAAAGGCCGCTCCGTCGCGGAAGCCATCGATAAAGAGCGCGGCGACGGCGAAGACGAAGCCGCCCGCATGGCGAAGATGCTGCTCGTCTCGTCGCTTTCGACGGCGCTCCAGAGCACGCGCGGCCTCTCCGAGCAGGATGCCTGCGGCTATGCGGCCGAGCCAGGTGTGGACTTCGGGAAAATCCAGGACGCGCTCGAAAAGCTCAAAGCCGCGTGCTGGTACATCAAGCAGGACAACCGCGGCCTCCTGTATTTCCAGAATACGAAGAACATGGTCGCCGAGATGAATACGCTCATGCAGTCCTACACGCAGGAAAATGCGCGCAAGGAACTGCGGCAGATTCTTCAGGACAATTTCCAGCCGAAGCTCAAGTCGTGCTATCAGAAGGTTCTTGTTTTTCCCGCCATCGATGAGATCGAGCTCTCCCGCGACGACACCAGCCTGATTATCTTCGAGCCGTCACATACCCCGGGCCTCCATCCAGACCTTCAGATGTTCTTTGACCAGACATCGTACAAGAACCGCGTGATGTTCCTCTCGGGCGAGCGCGATCTCATGGAAAAGCTCTATGAAAACAGCAAGCGCCTCAAGGCCATCGAAAACATCTTCGACCGGATGAGGGCAGAGCACACGCCCGAAAGCGACCAGCAATACGTCGAAGCCGAAGCGCATCGCGACAAGGCCGTCCAAAGCCTCTTCTCGACGATCCGCGAGACGTTCGTCGTGCTCTATTATCCGACGGGACGTCACGATCAGGCGAAAATCCGCTCGGCGGATTTCAAGCTGGAGTTTAAGAACAATCATTTTGACGGCGAAGACCAGATCATCAAGTGCTTGACGGACAATCACAAATACAGCGATTTCTCGCAAGAGGACGCCTTCCTCGAGACGCTGCGCAAGAAATGCGAGCAACGCCTCTTCACGCAGAAGGAAATGCAGTGGGCGACCATCCTCGACCGCGCGGCGACGAATGCGGCGTGGGAGTGGTATCATCCGCAGCAGATGGAGACGCTCAAAAACGACGCGCTCAAGAAAGACCTCTGGCGCGAAGAGGGAGGCTATCTCGTCAAAGGGCCGTTCCCGAAAGAGCCGACATCCGTTCAAGTCGAGGACGCCGGATACGATCCGGAGACGGGGACGTTCACGCTGCGCGTGCATGGCATTGGCGGCACGGTCTACTACGACGTGGGCGCCGAGCCGACGATGGCTTCGACCGCCGTCACGAGCACGCTCTTCACGACGAAGGAGCCCTGCCTCTATTTCGCTTGCATCGACGAGACGGGCGAGCGCGAGACGGGGCCTGTGGAGCAGCATATCTGCCATGCGCCCATCCAGTACGGCATCCGCCAGACGACGGAAGGGCCCGTGCTCTCCTTCGTCGCCAATGAACATTATGACGTGTACTATACGACGGACGGCAGCGAGCCGCGCGAAAACGGCAGCCTGTACGATCAGCAGGGCATCGGCCTGCCGAAGGACTGCCGCGTCGTGCAAGTCGTCGAGCTCTACGATGGCGAAGTCATCGACCGCAAGACGATTCCCATCGACCAGAAGGTTGCGCCGACGGTGCAGCCCATTAACGAGGCGCGCCCGCTCGCGTTCGTCTACCGCACGAAGAAGCAGCTCGCGGAGACCGGGGCAGTATATCAGGAGCTCGCCGCGCTCGACCAGCTTGGCGGCGTGACGATCCAAGGGGCGGTCGCTTGTGTCGTGGACAAGGATGATACCAGGAATTATGCGGAGCTCGCAATCAATGTGCCGACGACGCCGAAAAGCGTGCAGGCGTACATCGATCTCGTGCGTGAGCAGAGCTTCCGCACGCGGGAGCGCGAATCGACGCTGACGCTCGATTACAAGAAGCTGCTGTTTGCAAGCGGTGCGAAGTTCAAAGAGTGGGCGGAGCGCAAGAAAATCGACCTCGCGAAACTCGCGAAAGAAGGAGACATCGAACAATGAGGAAGGGCTGCGCCGGCTTCGGGTACGACCCGAAGGAGACGAGCAATCATTTTTATATCGTGAAGCCGAAAGACCGCACGGAGCCCGTCGAAGTCTACGAGCGCTTCGCGTGGGCGGACGCGCCCGAGACCGCGCAGCCGCTCGCGGACGCGGATGTTTTGAAGCTTGTCGTGCCTAGGAAAAAGTGGAACGCAGTGCAAAAAGAGGTCACGGCGGAATTCAACCGCCGCCTCAAAGCGGCGAAGAAGCCCATCGGGAAGTTCGCCGTGGGCGGCACGGCGGTCGAGCGGCAGCTCGGGAAGGAGCTCCTCGTGCTGCTCTGGGGCATCGAGCACAATGAAGTCCGCGGCATCCCGCGCGCGATCCGCAACTGGCTCGGCCTCCAGCCCGAGGAGCGCTGGTGGCTCTACACGATGACGAACGCGACGTCCGGCAAGCTCGGCGACAAGCGCGGCTGGCGCATGGCGCTCCGGTACATCCTCTGCGAGAATCCGGTGGAGGAAGCGCAGGAGATCGGCTTGACGTGGAGCGAGGGCAGCTCTCAACCTCCAGCCTCCCTCTCCGAGGGAGGGGGACCGCGAAGCGGTGGTGGGTGTGACGAAGACGGAAAGGGACAAAAACAATGAGTGAATCATCTTTCATCGAAGAGCAATTCCCCGTCAGCAAGCTGTCGAAGGAATGCTACAAGGAGCGGAAATCGTCGCAGGGTCAGACGATCACGGGGCTCGGGAAATGGTGGGGGCGCAAGCCCCTGACGCTCGTGCGGGCGGCCATCCTCGGCTGCCTGTTGCCGGCGACGGCGGACAAAGCCAGCGACCGCGCGGCCTTCCTGCGGCTCATGGGCATGGATGCCGAAGGGCTCTGGTATCGCCGGAAGAAACTCTCGGTGAAGTTCGTGCTGGAGACGCTGAAAGAACGGAACGCGATGGCCTACGAGCAAGCGCTGACGATGGTGCTTCGTTCGTCCCTCGGGACGCCGCGCTGGGACAAGAGCATCTCGGCGTCGGAGCGCGAACGCATCGAACGGGCGGCGTGGGATACGCTGTCGTATGATGAAAAAATCGCGAATTGCTATCGCCAGGAAGAGCTGGAAAATCTCAGCAAGGAGGCGTGGGCGGCCATCAACGCGCACTGCGGCACGCATGCGCAGGATTATCCGTCGTTCGTCGCTGCGCTGTCGAAGCAGCGCTTCGGGGACGTGCTGTCGGTCGGCGACTGCTTCGCGGGCGGCGGGTCGATTCCGTTCGAAGCGGCGCGGCTCGGGTGCGAGGTGGTCGCAAGCGACTTGAATCCGATCGCGGGGCTTTTGACGTGGGCGGATATTCATCTGTCGGGCGCGGACGAGGAGACGCGGAAGCGCGTGCAGGCGTTCCAGCAACGCGCCTACGATAACGTGAAGAAACAGATTGACGCGCTTGGCATCGAGCGCGCGGCGAACGGGGCGCAGGCGTTGTCGTATCTCTACTGCGTGGAAGTCGTCTGCCCCGAATGCGGCTGGCGCGTGCCGATGATCCCGTCGCTCGTCGTGGGCGCGCGGGCGGGGAAGGTGCGCGCGGCGCTGCGCGAATTGCCGGAAAGCCAGTCGTATGCGATTGATATTGTGGAGACGGATGCGAAAGGGCTCGCAGCGGCGGCGAAAGAAGGAACGGTGAATGACAGCGGGCTCGTGTGTCCGCACTGCCACCGCACGACGCCGATTGCAGCGCTCCGCCATGACCGCGTGGCCGAGGATGGAACGACGGTCTATGGACTCCGGGCGTGGGAAAAAGAGGAATGGGAGCCGCGCAAGGAAGATTTGTATCAAGAGCGTTTGTATGCCATCCGTTACGAACGTTTTATTGATGAGAAGCACACAGAACGTTACTATGCGGCGCCGGACGGACATGATTTAGAGAATGAGAAGAAGGTTCACGATTTCGTTGCGGCGCACTTCGATGGTTGGCAAGCGCGTGGGCTTGTGCCGTCGATGGCGATTGAGGGCGGCTACAACACCGACCAGCCGATTCGTGAACGTGGATGGCGCTATTGGCATCAGTTGTTCGGGCCGCGACAGTTGCTTGTGCTTGCGTTACTGAATGAACAAGTGCAACAAGAGCAGAATAAAGAAGCGAAAGCAGCGGGCATCTTGAGCCTCAATAAATGCGTGGATGCGGATTCGCGTCTTTCGCGTTGGCATCCAGGTTGTGACAAGGCAGAACAAACGTTCTACAATCAGGCACTCAACACGTTGTTCAACTGGGGCGTTCGCAGTCTGTATATGCTAGAGCCTTCGTGGTTTAACATCAAATTCGCGAACGCGTTAAACGTCAGAAACGATATTTCTCTTTGTGACGCCCGCGAAGTGAAGCACCCCGCCCGTCTCTGGCTCACCGACCCTCCCTACGCCGATGCCGTGAATTATCACGAGCTCTCGGAATATTTCCTCGCGTGGGACAAGTCGCTGCTGCCTTCCATTTTCCCGGACGGCTACACGGACAGCAAGCGGGCGCTGGCCGTGCGCGGGGACGCGCATTTCGCGCAGACGATGGTCGAGATCTACACGAACCTCGCGCGCCACATGCCCGACGACGGCATGCAGGTCGTCATGTTCACCCATTCCAGCCCCGCCGTCTGGGCGCAGCTCGCGCTCATTCTTTGGCAGGCCGGGCTCTCCGTCACCGCCGCTTGGAACATCGTCACCGAGACCGATTCGCCGGGGCTCAAGGCCGGGAACTATGTCAAGGGTACCGTCCTCCTCGTCCTCCGCAAACGCACCGGCACCGAGGAAGCGTTCCTCAATGAAGTCTATGAAGACATCGAAGAAGAAGTCGCCGCGCAGATCGAATCCATGCGCGCCCTCGACGACCAGGAAGAGCCGAACTTCTCCGATCCCGATTACGTCCTCGCCGCTTACGCCGCGTCGCTGAAAGTCCTCACGAGCTACAGCAGCATCGACGAAATCGACCTCGACTACGAGCTCCAGCACGCCATCGAAAACCCGAAGGACAGCCAGATCGTCAAGATCATCGAAAAAGCCAAAGACATCGCCTACGGCTGCATCATCCCGCAGGGCTTCGACCGGCAGAGTTGGCGCAGCCTCACGCAGGCCGAGAAATTTTATCTCAAGGGCCTTGAGAGCGAAAAGCGCGGCGACACGAAAATCGCCACCTATCAGGAATTCGCGCGCGGCTTTGGCATCGCGGGCTACGGCCAGCTCATGGCCAGCGAAAAAGCCAACGCCGCCCGCCTCAAGACGCCCGTCGAATGCGGCGAGCGCACCTTTGGCGACGTGCCTGATTTTTCGCACTCGCTCCTGCGCACCCTTTTCGCCGCCATCGCCGCCGGTGTCCGCGCCGACCACGACCCGCGCACGGCCCGCGACTACCTCAAGACCGAGCTCGGCTCCGCCTATTGGGAGCAGCGCGACCTCATCCGCCGCCTCCTCGCCGTCCTCATCGACACGCGCGACATCGGCAACATGAAAAAGCATTGGGCCGCCTCCGCCGACGTCGCCGATATGCTCCTCGCGCTCGTCGCGAATGACGGGGTGTGATCATGGTACATCCATATTCTTCACGGCGCGGCCTCGGGAAAACCTTCCTCGCCGACCGCCTCAAAGGCGCGCAGTCGTATGACCGCCTCGCCGGATATTTTGCTTCCTCCATCGTCGAGCTCGCGGGCGAGGCCATGGAGCAGGTGACGGGCAAAGTCCGCATCCTTTGCAACGCGCACCTCAAGAAAGCCGACGTCCGCGCCGCCGCGCTCGCGCAGCAGCATGAGTGGTGCGCCATGCACCCGGAAGAGATGTATGCCATGCCGGCCGGGCAAAAGCGCCTCGCGCGCTTCGTCGCGCTCATGGCCTCGGGCAAGCTCGAGATCCGCGTGCTGCCCGATGAAGTCTACGGCCTCATGCATGGCAAAGGCGGCATCATCACGTACGAGAACGGGCGGCGGAGCTCGTTCGTCGGCAGCATCAATGAGACGAAGAGCGCGTTCGCACTGAATTACGAACTCGCGTGGGAAGACGACGACCCAAAGATTGCTGACTGGATGCAGGAAGAATTCGACACGTTCTGGCAGAGCCCGTATGCTGTGCCGCTCGCGCAGTTTGTTGTCAAAGATGCCGAACGTATCGCCGGCCGCTTTGTCTTGCCACTGCAAAACTGGCGTGATCAGAAAGAGCCGCGGCCCGAGCAGGCCGCCGTCGAGGAGCCCGTGTTCCGCGAGGAAAACGGCCTCTGGGCGCATCAGAAGGCGTTCGTCGAGCAGGCGTTCCGCGCGCATCGCACGAAGGCCGGCGCGCGCTTCGTGCTCGCTGACCAGGTCGGCCTCGGCAAGACCGTCCAGCTCGCGCTCGCCGCGCAGCTCATGGCGCTCTATGGCGACAAGCCCGTGCTCATCATCGTGCCGAAGACGCTCCTTGCGCAGTGGCAGGAGGAAATCTTTTCTCTCTTGCATCTGCCGAGCGCTATCTGGCTTGGGAGCGGCTGGCAGGACGAGCAGGGCATGTTTTACCAGGCGGAGGGCGTATCGTCCATCCTGCGCTGCCCGCGCCGCGTCGGCATCGTCTCCCAAGGCCTCGTGACGCGCCGCACGGAAGCGCGCTCCCTTTTGCTCACGCAAGACTATGAGTGCGTCGTGCTCGACGAAGCGCATCGCGCGCGCCGGCGCAACGCCGCGAAAAATCCCGACACGCACAAGGCCGACGCGAATTTTCTTCTCGCGTTTCTCCAGGAAATTTCCCCGCGCACGCACAGCCTCCTCCTCGCGACGGCGACGCCCGTGCAGACGCATACGATCGAAGCGTATGACCTTTTGACTGCGTTGAGCCCAGCATCTTATGCACCGGCCTACGGCATCCTCGGTGACAATATGAACAGCCTGTGGCGCAAAGAGTCGCAGACGATGCTCGACATCCTTTGCGATGCGAAGCCCATCCCTCGGAACGCGGTCAAAATCTGGGACCTCATGCGCGATCCGCTACCGCTCCCGGATGCATCGGACACGAGCGCGGCGGCACGCCAGCTTCGGAGCCTCCGCCAACGCTTGGACCTCTCGGATACGACGTTCGTTCTCCAAGATTATACCTGGCTGCATCGCCAGCGGCACACCATCCAAGACCGCGTGCACGAGTTGTACCAGTCGTATGATTTTTTGCACACGGAAAATCCCTACATCCGCCACATCATCCGCCGCACGCGCAAGACACTCGAAGAGACGTTGAATCCCGAAACCGGCCTGCCGTACCTCCCAAAGATCGACGTGAAGACGTATGACAAGACGGCGCTGCCGCTCCTCGGACCCTACGCCGAGGCGTATCATCAGGCGGAGGTCTTTTGCCAGCTCTTATCGCATCGCGTGAAAGCGGGCGGCTTCCTCTCGACGATGCTCCTGAAGCGCATCGGCAGCACGATCGTCGCGGGCGAGATCACGGCGAAGAAGCTCCTCGCATGGACGGAAGCAGGGCGGGACATCCTCGCCGACGAATTCGATGAAGAGATGGAGCTCGACGAGGCGGAGGATGAGGAAGAGGACAGCGCGGTGAAAGCTTTGACCGAAGACGAGATCGACGCGCTTCATCTTCTCGTCAAACAGCTCGCGAGCTGCCATGATGAAGACCCGAAGTATGAGAAGACGCTCGCCCTTTTGCAGCAGGGCACAAGCGCGCACGATACGCCGTGGCGGGAGCGCGGCTGCATCATTTTCTCGCAGTTCTACGACAGTGCGCGCTTCGTCGCGGAGAAGCTCTCGCGCGACCTCTCGGGCGAGCGCATTGGCCTCTATGCGGGCGGCGACAAGTCTGGTGTGTATGTGGATGGCACATTCACGCGCGCGCGCAAAGACGAGCTCAAAGCACAGGTGCGCGCAAGGGAGCTCCGCATCCTCGTCGGCACGGATGCGGCCAGCGAAGGATTGAACCTCCAGACGCTCGCGACGCTCATCAACCTCGACCTGCCGTGGAATCCGACGCGCCTTGAACAACGCAAAGGCCGCATTCAGCGCATCGGCCAGGCGAGCGACACGGTGCTCGTCTACAATCTTCGCTACAAGGACTCCATCGAGGACAAGGTGCACGAGAAGCTTTCCAAGCGTCTCCAAGCCGTCCACGACCTTTTCGGCCAGGTGCCGGACACGCTGTCGGATCTCTGGATTGACGTATTGAATGAAGACGAAGAGCGTGCGAAAGAGCGCATTGATGTCGTGATGAAGCAAAATCCGTTCGTGAACAAGTACGACAACATCCCGACGCAGACAAACGATTGGTCCGCTTGCCAAGCCGTACTTTCCAAAGAAGAAGCACAGAAGCAGTTATTGCGGGGCTGGAAGCAGCATAAGGTGTAGGAATTGTCCTTAGGAGGGAGCGAAATGAACGTTCGAAAGAATTTTAGGCAAAAGGCTGCAAGTATTGTGCTTGGAGTGTTTATTGGGCTAGGAATTTGTAATACGGTATCTGCGGGCACGTATGCTTCACAAATCGATGAAGTCATGTCCGATCAATCTTTTAACGACACCATGTCGAATACCGTGTTTCAGCAAATTTCGAATGGTGGATACCGCACCGTAGATATGCTGGCGATTATTGCGCGGGAATTGGATGACACGGGTGATTATGGCAGCGCGATTGATAGTGTCATGTCCGATAAAAGCTTTAACGACACGATGTCGGACACGGTTTATCAACAAATTTCAAATGGAAGTTATCGCACCGTAGACATGTTGGCGATTATTGCGCGGGAGCTTGATGCTGATGGGCAATATGCTAGTCAAATAGATGAGGTCATGTCCGATAAGAGTTTCCATGATACGATGTCGGATACGGTCTATCAACAAATTTCGAATGGAGGATATCGTACAGTGGATATGCTGGCCATTATTGCGCGGGAGCTTGATGTTGATGGGCAGTATGCCAGCCAGATCGATAGCGTCATGTCTGATATGAGTTTTAACGATACGATGTCAGATACAATTTATCAACAGATTTCGAACGGCGGGTATCGCACGGTGGATATGCTGGCCATCATCGCTCGCGAGCTCGACAGTGATGGCAGTTATAGCAGTCAAATTGATTCTGTCCTATCAGATAAAAGCTTTCACGATACCATGGCCGATACGGTACAACAGCAGATTGTGAATGGCAGGTACAGGACGGTGGAAATGTTGGAAATCATTGCGCGAGAAAAAGATGTAAGTGAATAAGTTTTGATTTAGGAGATCGTCATGCCGAAACTTGAAGAACTGGCATTTGCCCGTGCAGGCAGCTATCCGGGAGCAGTCGAGTCATTCCATGTTCTTGTCCATGCTGACGGGCGGATCGCGTATTCCGTGACGGATGCGGCGGGGGATACATTCGCGTTGGAGGATGCAGCTCCGACCGAGGCGCACATCAGGTGGGCGAAGTCATGGAATCGGAGAGCCATCCGTCATTGGGAAGATTCCTGCGGGCCAAAGCGACAGGAATGTGATGGAGACAGCTGGACGTTGGAATTCCGCGAAGCCGGCGCGGAAGCACGCATGGTCGACGGCGGTCACGGCGCATACCCGCCAGCTTTCCATTCGATGGAGCGCTGGGTTCGCGTTCTTCTGGACGAGCTGCGGGCGGCATATCCGATGCTAGACGTGATACTCGATCACTAAGTTGTACAAGTTTTGAAAGTTTGCGAACTATCATGATAACGGCTCTGCTTCGGCAGGGCTTATTTTTTTTGCGCCGAAATCGCGTTTTTCTGTCCTTTCAAGAGTAGAGGGGTATGAAACGGGCGTCTCGTGTCCGTTTCCTCTTGAAGGGAGCGATGGACATGACGAAGGAAGAGAAGCAGCGCGTGGAGGCTTTGCGGCGGCAGGGTACGGGGTATGGCGCGATTGCGTGGGAGCTTGGGCTTTCCGTCAATACGGTGAAGTCGTACTGCCGCCGCCATCCGCTGCCGGACGGGACGGTGTGCGAGAATTGCGGAGCGCCGATCGTGCAGATGCCTGGACGGAAGCGCAAGCGGTTCTGCTCGGACGCTTGCCGGAATGCGTGGTGGAATGCGCATCTTGACCTCGTGAAGCGGAAGGCCGTGCGCACGGTGGTCTGCGCGGGCTGCGGCCAGCCGTTCGAGGCGTATGGCCGGGCGCCGCGCAAGTATTGCAGCCACGCTTGCTATGTCGCGCATCGGTTTGGAGGGCATCATGAATAAGAAGCAATTCCGCACGGAGACGGCGTTCCAAGCGACGCTCTGCATCGCTCGGCGGATGCTCGCGCAAGGGCTCCTCACGAAGCGGGAATACCGCGCGTTCGTGAAGCGTCTGCTCGAAAAATATCATCCGCCCACGGGCGATTTATTCACTTGATAAATTTTCGCATTTGAGTGATAGATAGGACGAGGTGAAAGACCATGAAAACGATACAACGCATCGAGCGGGCGGCCCCGGCTCCGCGAAAACGCCTGCGCGTCGCGGCCTATGCGCGTGTCTCCGTCGCGTCGGAGCGCATGCAGCATTCGCTTTCCGCGCAGGTCAGCTACTACAGCGCCCGCATCCAGAAGCATCCCGAATGGGAGTACGCCGGCGTGTACGCCGACTATGGCATCTCGGGGACAGGCACGGCGAAGCGCGAAGCGTTCCAGGAAATGCTCGCGGCGTGCGAGGCGGGGCGCATCGACCTCGTCCTCACGAAGTCCATCCAGCGCTTCGCCCGCAACACGGTCGATTTGCTGAAGACCGTGCGGCGGCTGAAGGAGCTCGGCATCGAGGTGTATTTCGAGAAAGAAAACATCCGCACGCTGAGCGGCGAGGGCGAGCTCCTGCTGACGATCCTCGCGTCGTTCGCGCAGGAGGAGAGCCGCAGCATCTCGGAAAACATCAAGTGGCGCGTCAAGAAACGCTTCGAGCAGGGCATCCCGAACGGGCGCTTTCGTATCTACGGCTACCGCTGGGAGGGCGATACGCTCGTCATCGTGCCGGAGGAAGCCGCCATCGTGCGGCGCATTTTCCAGAACTTCCTCGACGGCAAGTCGCGCCTCGAGACGGAGCGCGAGTTCGCCGCCGAGGGCATCACGACACGGGCGGGCTGCCGCTGGGCGGACTCGAACCTCGCGTGCGTCTTGCGGAACATCACCTACACGGGCAACTTGCTCCTGCAAAAGGAATACATCGAAGACCCGATCACGAAGAAGCGTCGCAAGAATCGCGGCGAGCTGCCGAAGTACCTCGTCGAGCACACGCACGAAGCCATCATCGACCGGGAGACGTTCGACTATGTCCAAAAGGAAATGGCGCGGCGCAAGGAGCTCGGCCCGCTCGCGAACAAGGCGCTCCGCACGACGTGCTTCACGGGGAAAATCAAGTGTGGCATCTGCGGCAAGAGTTACGTCCATGATTATCGGAATGATAGGAACGCACTCGAATGCTGGACGTGCAGTTCCAAGAAAATCAAGGGCGGGAGCTGCGGAGCGAAAGGCAGCGTCCCGCACAAGGTGTTATTGCAGGAGTGCGCCGCCGTGCTCGGACTGGATGCCTTTGACGAAGATGCGTTCCTCGCGCAAGTCGAGAAGATTGTCGTGCCCGAGCGGCGCGTGCTGGTCTTTTACATGAAAGACGGGCGGCAAATCACGCGCCATTGGACGTCCACGGCGAAGAAAGACTGGTGGACGCCCGAGCGCCGGCAGGCCGCGTCGGAAGCCCGCAGGAAGCGCGTGATTCATCGGGCGGACATCACCTGTTTTACGGGGCATATCAAATGCACGGCTTGCGGGCGGAATTTCCAGCGCGATGCGAATCAAGGCAGGATTCCTTACTGGCGGTGTGACGGCAAGGACGCGCCCGGCTTGCGCGAGGACGTCCTGCGGTCGATGATTGCCGAGGTGATGGGGCTGCCCGCCTTTGACGAGACGGCCTTTTCCGAGCAGATGGAGCGCATTGAATTTCACGCGCCCGACGAATTGGCATTCTTTTTCAAGGATGGGCGACAAGCATCCCGCACCTGGGTCAAGCCGAAGAAAATCATGCCACCGAGGGCATTGTGGCATAGAAAGGGGCAGTCATGAGAAAAGTCCATACGATTCCCGCGACCATCAGCCGGTTTACGGCCACGCCGCTCACGAGCACGAAGCGGCGGCGCGTTGCGGGCTATGCCAGAGTCTCGACCGACCACGCCGACCAAGTGACGAGCTACGAGGCGCAGGTCGATTACTATACGAACTACATCAAAAGCCGCGAGGACTGGGAGTTCGCGGGAATGTACACCGACGAGGGCATCAGCGCGACGAACACGCGTCACCGCGAAGGCTTCAAACGCATGGTCGAGGACGCGCTCGCGGGCAAGATCGACCTCATCATCACGAAGAGCGTCAGCCGTTTCGCCCGCAACACCGTCGACAGCCTGACCACCGTTCGCAAGCTCAAGGACAAGGGCATCGAGGTGTATTTCGAGAAGGAAAACATCTGGACGCTCGACGCGAAAGGCGAGCTACTCATCACCATCATGAGCTCGCTCGCGCAGGAAGAAAGCCGCAGCATTTCCGAAAACACGACCTGGGGCCAGCGGAAACGCTTCGCCGACGGCAAGGTCAGCGTGCCCTACAAGCGTTTCCTCGGCTACGACAAAGGCCCGGACGGCAACCTCGTCGTGAACCGTGCACAGGCCGAGACCGTGAAGGACATCTACCGCCTATTCCTCGCGGGCTACACCTTCCACTCCATCGCCGCCGAGCTCACGCGCCGGGGCATCCCCACGCCCGGCGGCTGCAAGAACTGGAGCCAGAGCACCATCCGCAGCATCCTCACAAACGAGAAATACAAAGGCGATGCGCTCCTCCAGAAGCGCTACACCGTCAATTTCCTCACGAAAGAAACGCGGGAGAACAAAGGCGAGGTGCCGCAATACTACGTCGAGCACAACCACGAAGCCATCATCCGCCCCGAGGTCTTCGACCAGGTGCAGGAAGAACTGGAGCGCCGCCGGCACGGCGGCAATCGCTACAGCGGCGTCAGCATCTACTCGTCGAAAATCCGGTGCGGCGATTGCGGCGGCTGGTACGGCGCGAAAGTCTGGCACTCCACCGACAAATACCGCAAGACCATCTACCGCTGCAACAACAAGTTCAAGCATCACTGCCAGACGCCGCATCTCACCGAAGCCGACATCCAGCAAATCTTCCTCCGCGCCGTCAACAAGCTCATCACGGAAAAGCAGGAAATCATCGAAAACATCCGCGACCTGCAACAGACGCTCTGCCAGACGGGCGACCTCGAAAAGGCGCAAGCACAGCACGAAGCCGACATGAAAATGCTCGCAGGCCTCACGGAACAATGCATCGCCGAAAACGCTCGCATCGCCCAAGACCAAAGCGCCTACCAGAAACGCTACGACGACCTCGCCCGCAGGTACGACGAAGCGAAGAAAGCATACGAAGAAGCGTCCGCGGCCATCAAGCGCAGAAAGACACGCGCCAAGCAGCTGGACGCTTTCATCCAGACGCTCGAAGGGCAGGAGCCGGTGAAGGCGTTCGACGAAACGCTATGGAGCAGCCTCGTCGACTTCCTCACCGTGCATGGAGAGGGGGATGTGCGCGTCACGTTCAAGGACGGGACGGAAATCAGGGCATGACACGAAGCAGCCGCTTCTCACAGAAATTTTGTGAGGAGCGGCTGCTTTGTGCCATTATCGGAATCAAGCGAGCGTGAGGATGTTGCGCGTACATTTCGCCGTCAGCCCGTCTGGCCAATCATCCTCTTCAAACGCTGAAGGGCTCGTGAACGTCGAAATCACGTCCTGTCCCTTCTGAATGTAGAGGTCCTCGGAAAACCAGGCGGCTTTTTCAAAGGAGAGCTCGCGATCGCCGAAATCAAAAATCAGACCGCGCGTCACGAGGACATCATCCGTTTGTTCCTCGCCATCGAAAACCTCTTGATGCTCCTGTACGACCCGGATGTCTCGAATCGTCTCGTCGATAGGCGAGGCCATCCAATCCTTCGCGTCAATAAAACTTTTCTTGTCTGCCTGCAAAGACCACCGGGCAACCTCCTCCGTATCCCCGTAGAAATCCATGACCTCGGTGAGACTGTAGAGATAATAGGTCGCGTCCTCGATGTGAAGCGCGACGGCTTTGAACGAGGTGTTGGTATAGCGGAACTTGTCATGCTGGATGGAGACGAGCTTTTTCCCGACCATGGAACGCAGAATTTCGATTTCTTGCGCGGTCAGGCAAAGATTGATGGATGTCATGTGAGAGGCACCTCCAAAGTGAAATGAATTTTTTGCACACGGATATCTACTTCGATACGGCAACTTTTGGTGTCAATGCTGATGGCAGGACTCTTGTCGGCAGAATGAGAAACCGGGCGGAATATGATGATGCTCCCATCTGGGAGATCGACGCGAAAACCGTACGGCTCGCCGTTGTCATTTTTCAAGACTTCTCTCGCCGCATCCTGCACCAAGGTGTCGAAAAAATCCTTTGCTGTTTGCAATGGATTCTTGGAAGGGATATTTCGCGTGCTGGACTTGCGCCCTTTTCCACGCTTTCCAAAGTAACCGTTTTGGAATCCGAACTTGCTCTTCAAAGAGCGGCTGTTCTTCATGATGCCCGTCAAAAGCGCAAGTTTTCCGATGTTTCCTGTTCCCATCGCAATCACCCGGCCTTCCGATGCGCACGCTCAATCTGGCTGGGATAGCGGTGGAATTCGACCCGCCTGGCGAACGGCGCGAAGACGTCCTCGGGCATCCGTCCGTGCACCAAGACGATGGACGGGCGGATGTGCTCGAGCATCGCTTCAAGACCAGTGCGGAACATGGCTTTTTCCTGCCGCGATCGGATGCATCCATGCGTGCTCACCGCGACCATGCTGCCTTGCGGCACGCCGAGGAAGCAGTAGGAAAAGCTGGACTCGTCGCTCCATCGGATGTTCGGAATCACGGGAAGCTTCTGCAGATAGAAGCCGACCGCACGGTTCATGTAGGTGTTCGCCTGTTGCAGGCAGGGTGCTTGCCCTATCATCATACTGCAATCCGGCGTGATGACGCCATCAAATTTTTGCAGCAGCGGAAGATACCGGCGCGTGGCCGTCAGCACGCGGGAAAACTCCTTGTCGTACATATAGAAATGCACGTACTGGCGGTAGTTCGTGGCGGACAGGGCAGCCTTGAACGGAATCATGTCCCTGGGAATCTGGGTGTTGCGAAAATCCATCAACATGGGAATCCCCGCTTCTCCGACGAAAGCTGCTCCTTCCGTCAGATAGGCTTGGAATCCATCATCTAAAATACTCTTCATTCTAACCTCCTTGCTTGGACTGTGATTTGTGACGAAGCAGGGTGCTCGCATGAGCATCACCGCTTTCCACACAGATACTTGCAGGGAGATACGGAATTTACCACCATGCGCTTAATTTTCTTGAGATTGCGTGGCAGGGGAAAGGCATTCGTGCGTCGAATCTTCCTATTGAAAGGAAAGCCGCAGGTGGCATGGATTCCTTGCCTTTTCGCCCGCGAGCCAGTAAAATAGAGCCAGAGGAGGCATCGCAAATGCCGTTTGTTACCAAGGCGTGGGAAGACCTCACGATTCAAGACGATTTCATGTTCAAGGCGGTCATGTACAGTAAGGAGCTCTGCATGGGCGTGCTCGAAGCCATCTTGAACGAGCCGATTCACGACATCAAATATCTCGGCGAAGAAGTCTCGCTCAAGGCCGGCTATGCAAGCAAGGGCGTGCGGCTCGATGTCTACGTCGAAGACGCAGCGCATACGATCTACAATGTGGAAATGCAGGTGGCCAGCGAAACCGACGAAGAGCTGGCCAAGCGCATGCGTTACTACCAGTCGCAGATTGATGCGGAAAAGCTGAAGAGCGGCAGGGACTATACCGAGCTCCGCCAGACAATCATTATCTTCATCTGTCCGTTCGATCCCATCGGGCGCGGATGGCATCTCTATTGGTATGAGAACACGTGCCGCCGCGATGCGACACTGAAACTGAAAGACGGCACTGTCAAGATTATTCTCAACACGCGTGGGACAGGCGAGGATATTACGCCGCAGCTGCAGGCATTCATGGACTATGTGAACAGCGGCGTTCTCGGTACGAATCCGCTTGTGCAGGCTATCGACCAGAAAGTCAATGAAGTCAAGAAGAACGAGGAAGCGAGGTTGAGTTATATGACGCTTGAAATGAAAATGCGTGATGCGCATAAGGACGGAGAAGCCGAAGGAAAAGCCTTGATGATGCGCATCTGGAAGCTCCTGCAAGCAAAAATTCCATTTGCTGATATCGCGAAAGAGACACACGTTTCGATTGATGAAGTGCGCCAGATTGCTCACGAGATTGGCGTCGCTTATTGACCATTGAGAAGAGTGAGATTTCCCACGGCTGCGGCTGTGGGATTTTTCACATCGGAGGGGAGGGACGGAGACGATGGGCAGCGAGAAGAAAGTGACCTTCGACCAGTATCTTCGGATGCGCGACCGCAACGCAGATTATGCGCGTGCGCTCGCACGGACGAATCTGGCCATCCGCTGCTGGGAAAAGGCCGGAGGGAAGGTCTGGTATCTCCCGCTCATGTGGATGCTTGACAACCATATCGTGCAAGCGTTTTACAAGCGCTCGGGCATTGACGTGCAGGCAGAGTCCGTGGGTGGGATGTTCGGCTACGGCAGGACAGTCGGGATTTTCCCGGAGAGTTGCCATCAGGTCAAAACACCACGGATTCTCGGGCGGATTTCGACTGGGTCGAGTGCTGCGTGGAATCCAAAGATGCGCGGAAAGGCCATCTCTATGGTGGAAGCGCTCGAGCACGGTGAGAATCCCATCGGCACGATCGAGAGCTCGGCGCTCGCGGCAGTCGGCGGCTGGCCGTCCCGTTGCACGAAAACGGGATGCCCGCATCAGAAAGATGTGGAGGTCTATCTCACCATTTACCAGATTGTGACGCTCTACGTCGTGATGGAGCAGTCGGAGGGCACGCCGGCAGCGGGCATTCCGATTCTCGGCACGGAGCTTCGAAGTTCCCCAGACTGGGACAGGGAGCATCATCCTCTGCATCAGGCGGGCTTTTTGAAGAACAAGAATTTCAGCTATGACTGGTTCGATGTCATGAACGTCTGGATTCACCGCAGGACGGGGACGCTCGTGTGCTTCGAGCACGGCAGCACTCGCGTTATCCCGTATGCCGACTGGTGCGGCGGGAGCGTGGAGAAGGGCCTGCGATGGCTTCTGGAGCAGAATGGTTGAGCAGATGCACACCCTCCCTTGAAAATGCACCCAGGGGTGTGCAAAATCGGGCGCATCGTTACATTGTATCACTGACGGCGTCTTGTTTGACCCTGCCTGCGGTTCGGGAAATTTCCTGACAGAGAGTTTCCTTTCGTTGCGGCGGCTCGAGAACGACATTCTGCGCGAGCTCCAGAAAGAATCTGACCTCGGCCTGCTGAATCTGAACTTTGTGACCATCGACCAATTCTATGGCATCGAAATCAATGACTTCGCCGTCGCCGTCTGCAAGACCGCGCTCTGGATTGCGGAAGCGCAGATGTTCGCGGAGACGGAGGAAATCACGGGACGTCAGATGGACTTTTTGCCGCTCCATACGAATAGCAACATCCACGAAGGAAATGCGCTACGCATCGACTGGAAAAACGTCGTCGCACCGGGAGACGACGTCAAAATCATGGGAAATCCGCCGTTCGTGGGGGCGCGGATGATGGAGGCGACACAGAAAGAGGATTTAAAAGAGACGTTTCGGTTGCCATTACGCTATGACGGTAGCTCGAAATTCGATGGCTCACAACAGTTTGGCAAATGGAAGAACGTCGGCAATCTCGATTATGTGACTGGCTGGTATAAAAAGGCCGCTGACTATATGAAAGGAACGTCCGTCCATGCAGCCTTTGTCTCGACGAACTCCATCACGCAGGGCGAGCAGGTCGCGATTTTGTGGAAACCGCTCTTCCATGATGGCGTGCAGTTTGACTTCGTTTATCGCACCTTCCGTTGGGACAGCGAGGCGGAAAGCAAGGCGCACGTGCATTGTGTGATTCTCGGGTTCAGTTACGTCGGAAGAAATGACAAGTTCATCGACGGCGGCGGCATTCGTACGCCAGCAAATCATATCAATGCCTATCTTGCAGATGGAGAAGACGTATTCATCGAAAGCTGTTCGAAGCCGATTTCTCCAGGCGTCCCACTTGCAAGAAGCGGCAATCAGCCCATTGACGACGGCAATTATATTTTCACATTGGAAGATATGAAGGCGTTTGTCAAAACAGAACCTGCCAGCAAAGAATATTTCCGTCTGTGGTATGGTTCGTATGAATTCATCAACCGTAAGCCGCGTTATTGCCTGTGGCTCGGTGACTGCCCGCCGAAGACGTTAATTCAGATGCCGCATTGCATGGAACGCGTGAAGGCCGTGCAAGCATTCCGTCAAGCAAGCAGAAGAAAGAGTACGCAGAAGCTTGCTGACCGTCCGACGCATTTTCAAGTTGAAACAATCTATGAAACTCCGTTCTTAGTTCTTCCTCTCACGTCCTCTCAGAATCGTCGATATGTTCCAATTGGCTTCATGGATGCGAACGTGCTGGCAAGCAATCTTGTCATCACGGTGCAAGACGCGACACTTTATAATTTCGGCGTGCTGACATCCAATGTTTTCATGAGCTGGATGCGCGCCGTGGCAGGGCGTCTCAAGAGTGATTACCGCATTACAAAGGACAACGTCTACAACACATTTCCTTGGCCGTCTCCGACGCCCGAGCAGCGGGCGAAGATTGAACAGACGGCGCAAGCCATCCTTGACGCGCGTGATAAGTATCCAGAGAGCACGTTTGCTGATATGTACGGCGAAGGAATGGTGCTGTATCCAGAACTTTTGGACGCCCACCGCAAGAACGACCGCGCCGTCATGGAAGCCTACGGTTTCTGGGGCAGGCTCAACACGGAGAGCGACTGCGTTGCCGAGCTCATGAAGATGCGGACGGAAGAGCTCGAGTATCAGGTGCTCGCGCCGGAGGCGGCGAAGAGCCGGGAGGCGCGGCGGAAGGACGAAATGGACGAGTGCCCGTTCCGCACGAAGTTCCAGCGCGACCGCGACCGCATCCTGCACTCGAAGTCGTTCCGCCGTCTCAAGCACAAGACGCAGGTCTACATCGTCGCGGGCGACCACTATCGGACGCGCATGACGCACAGCCTCGAGGTCTCGCAGATTTCGCGCACGATTGCGCGCGCGTTGCGGCTCAATGAAGACCTCACGGAGGCCATCGCTCTCGGCCATGATGTCGGCCACACGCCGTTCGGCCATACGGGCGAGGCGGCGATGGCGGAGCTCACGGGCCATTTCGTGCACAACGAGCAGAGCCTGCGCGTTGTCGAGTTCCTCGAAAAGGGCGGCAAGGGGCTGAACCTCACGATGGAGGTCAAAGACGGCATCGTGAATCATCGCGGCAAGCGCCTGCCGCGCACGCTCGAAGGGCGCATCGTGCGCACGGCCGACCGCATCGCCTATCTGTCGCACGACTATGACGACAGCCTGCGCGCGGGCCTCCTGAAGCCCGGCGACCTGCCGGACGTCGTCTACGAGCGCTTCGGCCAGGACACATCGCACATGATCACGAGCATGGTTGCCGACATGATCGAGGCGTCGATGGGCAAGGGCGACATCCTCCAGAGTCCCGAGGGCAAGGAGACGATGGACATCTTCCGGAGCTTCATGTTCGAGCATGTCTATCATTCGGCAGCGCTCGCACACGAGCGGCGGCAGGCGATGTTCGTGCTGCGCCAGCTTTACGAATATTTCATCGCGAATTTCGACAAGCTGCCGCAGGAGTTCGTGGCGCGCGAAGCGTGCTGGGGCCGTCAGCAGATTGTGACGGACTACGTCGCAGGGCTCACGGACAGCTATGCCGTGCAGCTCTTTGACGAAATCTTCATGCCGCCGGTCGGCTTGATGGTGCATTGAATGCAGGGGCGTCCCTTCCGAAGGGATGCATGTTGCTCTTAAAAAATTTTACGAGATTCAAAGAATAAATTTTGTCAAGAGAAAAAGGAAATTCTCTTTTTTTGGTGAATATATATACCTTGACGGAGGGAGAAGACCATGGACAATGCTGAAATGGACGCGTTCGTCGAGCGCGTGGAGCAAGGCTCCGACATTGTCGATGTCGTCTCCCAGTATGTCACGCTCAAGCGGAAGGGAAATCGGTTCTGGGGGTGCTGTCCGTTTCATCAGGAACACACCCCGTCATTTTCGGTCGTTCCCGACAAGGGCTTTTTTTATTGCTTCGGCTGTCATGCAGGTGGCAACGTTTTCAAATTTCTCTCGCTCATCGAGAATGTGAGCTACTTCGAGGCCATCAAGCTGCAGGCAGAGAAGCTCGGCATCCCCATGCCGGAGCGCCATCGGTCAGAGGCGGAAAAAGCGCGCGAGCAGAGGCTCAAGGACTTGCTGAAAGTCAATGAAATGGCGCGGAACTTTTTCCATAACTGCCTGACGATGACGCACATGGGCGAGGTCGGGAAAGCGTATTTCGCGGGGCGCGGCATCTCCATGGAGACGATTGACGAGTTCAGCCTCGGTTATGCGCCGGACGCCTGGGACAAGCTGACAAAGGCTTTCACGGCGCGCGGCGTCTCGCGGGACTTCCTGCTCGAGGACGGGCTCTCAATGGAGCGCCAGGGCGGCGGCCTTTACGACCGCTTCCGCCACCGCGTGATGATCCCAATCGCGGATGAGAAGGGACGCATCGTCGGGTTCGGCGGGCGCGTTCTCGACGACAGCAAGCCGAAATACCTCAATACGAAGGAGACCGTCCTCTTCAACAAGCGGCGGCTGCTCTTCGGCCTCGACCGGTCGCATCAGGCCATCCGGCAGGCGGGATATGTCATCATCGTCGAAGGGTACATGGATGCCATCTCGGTTTTTGATGCGGGCGTCAAGAATGTCGTCGCGTCGCTTGGCACGTCGTTCACGGCCGAGCACTGCAAAAAACTCCTGCGCTACTGCAAGCGGTTCTTTTTCTGCTATGACAGCGACGAGGCCGGACAGAATGCGACAATCCGCGCGCTCTCCATCGTGCGCGATTCGGGCGCCGAGGTGCGTGTCATCGTTGTGCCGGACGGCAAGGATCCCGATGAGTTCATCCGGAAGCATGGAGCCGATGCGTTCCGTGCGCTGACGGAGAAGGCGCTCTCGATTCCCGACTACCGTCTCGGCTATGTGCTCGCGCATACGTCCATCGATACGACGGAGGGCAAGATGCGGGCGCTCCGCGCGATGTTGCCGGTCATCGTCTCACTCGGCGGGGCGGCCGAGCGCGGCGAGCTCATCAAGAAGCTCGGGGCCACGCTCCTGATTGACGAGGGCGTCATCCGCGAAGAGGCGGCGAAAGCCGCGCGCAATCCGCGCCTGCTCCAGGAAGAGCAGGGGGTTATCGGGCCGCGCAATCACCCGCAGCGGCAGGTGCAGGCAGAGGGCTCCGTGCAGGAGCCGCCGAAGCGTCCGCTCCGCCGTGCGGACAGCGCGCTCCAGAAAGCGGGCCGCATCGTCATCCGCTCGGTCTGGGAGGATGCGACGCTTTTGACGCATGTCGCGTCGATGGTGCCGCTTGAAGAGCTCCAGGACGAGGTGCAGCGAAAGATTCTCTTGTACCTGCGCGACATGCAGGCACAGGGAAAACGCTGGGATGCCGTGAGTGCGGCGGAAGCGCTCGGCGATGAGGCGGCGGAAGAGCTTTCGCGCGCCGTCGTCGAGAACGAGCATGCAGGCGAGGACGTCATGGCCTACCACGATTCCGTGGAGCGGCTGCGGCGCGCGTACCTCACGACTCGCTACGAACGACTGAGCCGCGAGGCAGCGGAGGCAGGCGCGCGCGGCGACGTTGCGGCGGCCGCTGCCAAGCTGAAGGAAATCACAGAAATCAAGAAGGAAATGGATGATTGAAACGTTGAAGAACACGTTGCTGACGAATACGTTGCGAACGTTGATGTGCATAGAAGGACTGGAAAACACGGGCAAGCAGGATGTTGAGAGGGGGCTGCTTCATGGCTGAGACGAAGAAGAAGGCGGCCAAGACGGAAAACCACAGTGCGGAAATCATCGCAGGTCTTTTGAAAAAAGGCAAGAAGAACGGTGGCACGCTGACGTATGGCGACCTCATGGAGGCACTGCAGACGCAGGACCTTTCCCCGGACGAAATCGATGACATGTATGATGTCTTCAGCAAGAAGGGCATCGAGATCGTCGATGACACGGATCAGAACGACACGGAAGACGACATCCCAGAAAAGGATGACGAAGAGGTCGAAATCGACCTGACGGTGCCCGAAGGCGTCAGCATCGACGACCCCGTGCGCATGTACCTCAAGGAAATCGGCCGCGTGCCTCTGCTGACGGCAGAGGAAGAAGTCGCGCTTGCCAAGCGCATGAACGATGGCGATGAAGAGGCATCGAAGCGCCTCGCCGAAGCAAACCTGCGTCTCGTCGTGTCCATCGCGAAGCGCTATGTCGGCCGCGGCATGCTGTTCCTCGACCTCATCCAGGAGGGCAACCTCGGCCTCATCAAGGCCGTCGAGAAATTCGACTATACGAAGGGCTACAAGTTCTCGACGTATGCGACGTGGTGGATCCGCCAGGCCATCACGCGCGCCATCGCTGACCAGGCGCGTACGATCCGCATCCCCGTGCACATGGTCGAGACCATCAACAAACTCATCCGCGTCTCGCGCCAGCTGCTGCAGTCACTCGGCCGCGAGCCGACCCCGGAGGAAATCGCGAAGGAGATGGACATCGGCGTCGACCGCGTGCGCGAAATCATGAAGATCGCGCAGGAGCCGGTCTCGCTCGAAACGCCGATTGGCGAAGAGGAAGATTCGCATCTCGGCGACTTCATCGAGGATCAGGACGCGCCGGCACCGGCCGATGCCGCTTCGTTCATGCTGCTCAAGGAGCAGCTTGAGGAAGTGCTCGACACGCTGACGCCGCGTGAGGAGAAAGTTCTGCGCCTGCGCTTCGGCCTCGATGACGGCCGCGCGCGCACGCTCGAAGAAGTCGGCCAGAACTTCGGCGTCACGCGCGAGCGCATCCGTCAGATCGAGGCGAAGGCTCTCAGGAAGCTGCGCCATCCGAGCCGCAGCCGCAAGCTCAAAGACTTCCTTGATTGATGATTTTCATCGATTTGAAAAAATTTGATTGACAAAGCGGCGACGATGCCGTATAATCATACCTGTTGTTGAGATTCCCCGATAGCTCAGCCGGTAGAGCACCTGACTGTTAATCAGGCTGTCGCAGGTTCGAATCCTGCTCGGGGAGCCAGAAATTACAGGGCGTAACGCATGCGTTGCGCCCTTTTATTTTTAGGAAGCACTGATTAAATCTGCCCGCCCATCTGGACGACCGTCTTTAATCGTCGCTTCCTTTACGATACGTTCTTCTGAGAGGGGGAGCCATCATGAAACTCGATGCCAGACTCCAGGCTGTGCTGGACTTCGTGCCCGAGGGCGGCGCCGTCGCGGACATCGGCACGGATCACGGCTATCTCGCGGCCGCACTCATCGAAGAGGGGCGGGCCGAGCACGTCATTGCGAGCGACCTGAACCTCGGCCCCTGCGAGGCTGCGCGGCGCACGGTGCGCGAGCAGAACCTGAAAGAGCAGATCGAGGTGCGGCAGGGCGACGGCCTTACGGTGCTCGCGCCCGGCGAGGTGCAGACGGCCTGCATCGCGGGCATGGGCGGCGCGCTGATGGCCGACATCCTCGAAGCTGCGCCGCTCGTCGTCCGAAAGCTCAAGGTGCTCGTCCTGCAGCCGATGAATGGTGAGTATGAACTGCGCCACTACCTCTACCAGCACAGCTGGCATGTCGCTGACGAAACGCTCGTCGTGGCGGACGACCGCATCTATACGGTCATCCGCGCCGAAAAGGGCCGCCGCAAGATGCCAGACCCCTTGACGCTCGAAATCGGCCCCGTGCTCTGGGAAAAGAAGCCCGAGCTCCTGCGCCACCACATCGAGAGCCTGCTCTTCGCGACGCGCCGCGCGGCGGCCGGCATGGAGAAGAGCGAACGCGCGAAGAAGAGTGCGAAGTACAAGAAGATGAAAGAGCGCATCAAAGCATTGGAGGAACGTTTGGTATGGTAAGCGTGGTAAGCGTACAGGAAGTCATGGACATCATGGAGGGCTTCGCGCCGAAGCATCTCGCCGAGGACTGGGACAACCCCGGCCTGCTCGTCGGAAGCCCGGCGCAGCGGACAGAGCGCATCGTCTGCTGCCTCGATGTCAGCGATGGCGTCGTGCAGCAGGCCATCGAGGCAGACGCGCACCTCATCGTCGCGCATCATCCGCTGATTTTCAAGGCCATGAAGAACGTCCGCACGGATCTGCCGCTCGGCGCGCGCATCGCGAAGCTCTTGAAGCATGACATTGCCGTCATTGCCGCGCATACGAACCTCGACATCGCCGAAGGCGGCGTCAATGACGTGCTGGCCGAAGCCATCGGCGTCGGAAAGCTCTCAAGCTTTGTCATCGAGCAGCAGGACGAGGACGGCAGGCCTGCAAGCCTCGGCCGCATCGGAACGCTGCCGGCGCCGATGACGATTGCGGATTTTGCTGCGCAGGTGCGGGAAGCCCTGCCGACCGCGCATGTGCGCTATGTCGATGCCGGGCCGCGTCCCGTGCGCAAGGTCGCGCTCTGCTCGGGAAGCGGCGCGGAGTTCATCGGCCGCGCGGCGGCGCTCGGTGCTGATGCCTATGTGACGGGCGACGTGCGCTACCACGATGCGCAGCACGCCGTCGAGCTCGGCCTGCACGTCATCGACGCGGGTCATTTCGGCACGGAGTTCCCCGTCGTCGCGAGCCTGCGGCAGCGCCTCGTCGATGCGCTCACGGAGCGCAAGCGGACAGTCGAGATCATCGCCGACACGCAATCGGAGGATTTCTTCCATGTCATCTAAACTGTCCCAGCTGGACTATCGCCGCCATGTCATCCGCTATGCGCAGATTGTGCTTGGCTGCCTGATTACGGCGCTCGGCTTCAACCTGTTCCTGCTGCCCGCGCATCTGCTGACGGGCGGCCTCAGCGGCGTCGCCATCATCATCTATTATCTGACGGGGTTGCCCGTCGGCGCGCAGAACCTCGTCTACAACATCCCAATCCTCTACCTCGCGTACCGCGTCTTCGGGCGGCACTACGCGCTCGACACGATTGTCGGTACGGCGGTGCTCTCGGTCTTCCTCGACGCGACGAGCTTCGTGATCGGCTGGGCCATCTGCCCGGATTTGTTCCTCAATGCGGTGTTCGGCGCCGTGCTGTCGGGCATCGGCTTCGGCATCGTGTTCCGCGTCAATGCGAACACGGGCGGCCTCGACGTCGTCGGCGCCGTCGTCAAGAAGTTCTATGCCGTCGATGTCGGCACGGTCATCTTCATCCTGAACGTCATCATCGTCGCAGCTTCAGCGTTCCTGTTCACGATCGAGGAAGCGCTGTTCACGCTGATTGCCATCTATGTCATCGCCGAGTTCACGAACCGCGTCGCAGCCGGCTTCAACCGCGAGAAGTCCATCGTCATCATCTCGCCGAAGTCCGAGGCCATCTGCCAGGACATCATGGAAAACGTGCACCGCGGCGTCACGTACATCGACGGCCGCGGCGGCTTCACGCAGGAGCCGAAAGGCATCCTGTTCGTCGTCGTGAATCTCACGCAGGTCGGCCGCGTCAAGATCATCGCGCTGCATCACGACCCGCAGGCGTTCATGATTGTTTCCGACACATCCGAAGTCAGCGGCAAGGGCTTCACGCTCGACTGCGAGACGTATGAAGATGCGAAGCGCAAGTGGGAGGAACAGAAAAAACAGCTGGAATCGCGCTGAAGGCTCCCCCTCTGGGGAAAGCAGACACTTAGCGCTTTAGCGCTTAGTGGTCGCTTTGTCCTTTAGGTAGAGCTGGCACGCGAAGCGTGACTGAGAGGGTGACGAAGAAAGATTTGACGGAAAAATCATTCTTCGTTATAATGAAGAAGAATGTAAATTTGAAAAGTCGCCTCAATGATGAGACGCTTTGAGAGGAGCTTGATAGGTTGTTGCAGGAAGGTGTTGCAACAGCCTTTTTTTGTAGGAGGAACCAACATGGAGAGATACTCGCCGCAGGACATCGAAGCGAAATGGCAGAAGAAGTGGGAAGACGAGAAGGTCTACAAGACGGAGGCAGATCCGGCGCGCCCGAAATACTACGCGCTCGAGATGTTCCCGTATCCCTCGGGCAACCTGCACATGGGCCATGTCCGCAACTATGCCATCGGCGACGTCATGGCGCGCTACAAGACGATGGAAGGTTACAACGTGCTCCATCCGATGGGCTTCGACTCGTTCGGCATGCCGGCGGAAAACGCGGCCATCAAGCATGGCGTGAAGCCGGCGGACTGGACGTACAGCAACATCGAGAACATGGAGAAGCAGCAGAAGAAGCTCGGCCTCTCTGGCTGTTCGAGCTCTTTTACAAGCGCGGTCTCGCCTACAAGAAAAAGGCGTCCGTCAACTGGTGCGACACCTGCGGCACGGTGCTCGCGAACGAGCAGGTCATCGATGGCAAGTGCTGGCGCTGCGATTCGCCCGTGCAGAAGAAAGACCTCTCGCAGTGGTTCCTGAAGATCACGGACTATGCTGACGTGCTTTTAAAAGACCTCAAGAAGCTGCCGGGCTGGCCGGACCGCGTCAAGACGATGCAGGACAACTGGATCGGCCGCAGCGAGGGCCTCGAGTTTACGCTTGACGCGCCGGAGCTCGGCGAGAAGATCCCCGTTTACACGACGCGCCCCGACACGGCCTATGGCATCACGTTCCTTGCGCTCGCGGCCGAGCATCCGCTCATCGAAAAAATCTGCAAAGACAACCCGAAGGCCGCAGAAATCCAGGCCTTTGTCCAGCGCACGCGCAACCAGTCTGAGATCGAGCGCACGTCGAGCGAGTCGGAAAAGGAAGGCATCTTTACGGGTGCGTACTGCGTGAATCCCTTCAATGGCAACAAGGTCCAGATCTGGGTCACGAACTACGTCCTCGCTGACTATGGCACGGGCGCCGTCATGGGCGTGCCGTCCGGCGACCAGCGCGACTGGATGTTCGCGACGAAGTACAATATCCCGAAAATCCTCACGCTCCAGCCGAAAGACCGCGAGCTCAAGCTCGAAGAGATGACGGAAGCCTACACGGACAAGGACGGCGTGCTCGTCAATTCCGCGCAGTTCACCGGCATGGAGATGCATGCGGCCATGAAGGGCATCATGGACCTCGCCGAGGAAAAAGGCTTCGGCAAGCGCCGCGTGAATTTCCGCCTGCGCGACTGGCTCATCTCGCGCCAGCGCTACTGGGGCGCGCCGATTCCGGTCATCAACTGCCCGCATTGCGGCGAAGTGCTCGTGCCGGAGAAAGACCTGCCCGTGATGCTGCCGGAAGACGTTTCGTTCGAGCAGGGCTCGCTTTCGCCGCTTGCTTCGAGCGACAGCTTCGTGCACTGCAAGTGCCCGAAGTGCGGCGCGGACGCAACGCGCGAGACGGACACGATGGATACGTTCATCTGCTCGTCGTGGTACTATCTGCGCTATACCGACCCGCACAACGACAAGGAGCCGTTTGCCAAAGACAAGGTCAATTACTGGGCGCCGGTCGACCAGTACATCGGCGGCATCGAGCATGCCATCCTGCATCTGCTGTATTCGCGCTTCTTCACGAAGGTGCTGCATGATGCAGGCCTCGTCGATTTCGACGAACCGTTCAAGAATTTGCTGACGCAGGGCATGGTTCTCAAAGATGGCTCGAAGATGTCGAAGTCGAAGGGCAATGTCGTTTCGCCGGAAGAAATCATCGCGAAGTACGGTGCGGACACGGCGCGCCTCTTCATCCTGTTCGCCGCGCCGGTCGACCGCGACCTCGAGTGGAGCGACCAGGGCGTCGAGGGCGC
>CACZFT010000002.1 GCA_902780535.1 uncultured Selenomonas sp.
CGCATCAGCTAACATCTGGCTTTATCATGTGTTGCATGATAATCTACATTGTTTAGTTTTCAAAGAACACCCGTGATTCTCTCTGGAAGCTTTTGGAAAGCTCTTTCGTGAATCAGCTTCTATATGATACCTCAGTGCGTCTGCTTTGTCAAGAACTTTTCGAAATTCTTTTTTCGAAGCAGCTTCGCTTCATTGGTTTCATCGCTGTCTGCGGTGCTGTGCTCTCGCTGTCTGCCGCCGACTTGCATTATATTACACGTTTTCGGTTGCGATGTCAACACTTTTTTGAAATTCTTTTTCGCACCCGCGGAAATTGCAATCCTGTTCATTGTTCTGCCGTGCAGGGGACTCCCCCAGTCAGCTTCGCTGACAGCCCCCTCTGGGAAGGGGCCTTTCTCTAAAGCTGCGACCATATCAAAAAGAGACTGCCGTTGCGACCATATCAAAAAGAGACTGCCGTTTTTCTGCGACAGTCTCGATGAAGTTCTTATGCAGTTTACTGCTTTTTCTGATTGCCGAACCATTTGGCGAAGATCTTGTCGTATTCGCCGTTGTCCTTGAGCTTCTTGAGGGCATCGTTGATCTTTGTCAGGAGCTCGGTGTTGCCCTTGGCGACGGCGATGCCGTAGTCTTCGGACGTCAGGCGGTCGGGCAGCGTCTTGACGCCGGTCTGCTGGCTGGAATGGATGAAGTAGTCGTTGACCGGGCGGTCGTTGACGACGGCATCAACGCCGCCGTTCTTGAGTTCCATGAAGCAGTCGGCCGGCGTGTTGAGTTCCTTGACTTCGGCACCCGGGATGACTTTCGTCTCCTTGGCGCTCGTCGTGCCGATCTGGACGGCAATCCGCTTGCCCTTGAGATCATCAAAGCTCTTGATGTTCTCTTCGTTTTCACGCACGACGATCGTCAGGCCGGACTGATAGTACGGATCAGAGAAATCGACGCTCTGCTTGCGCTCGTCATTGATCGTCATGCCCGTGATCAGGACATCGACGTTCTTCGCCTGAAGTGCCGGAATCAAACCATCAAAGCCGATGTTGCTGATTTCGACGTCATAGCCCATCTCCTTGCCGATGGCACGGATGAGATCCATGTCGAAGCCCTGATATTCTGCCTGGCCTTCATCCTGGAACTCGAACGGCGCAAAGTCAACGGAGGAACCGACCTTGAGCGTCTTGGCGCCGCTGCTGGAAGACGTCGCGGCATTGTCGCCGCCGCAGCCGGCGAAGCCAATCGTGGCCGCAAGAGCGAGTGCGCCGACAGTGAGAAGTTTTTTCCACTTGAACATAAATAAAATCCCTGCTTTCTGCAAAAATATTCCTCTAGACATGAAAAGGAGCAGTAGGTCGGCTTGCGTATCCTACTACTCCCTCAGGCCCTTCGGGCCAGCTCCCTCAGGGAGGGAGCCAGCTGTTTTAGTTACTTTCAGCATCTATTTGCAATAATCTTATTGCACAGATGCAACGTTTCTTAGTTTCTCTGTGCGCGGTGCTTGCTGAAGCAGTCACGGCAGTAGACCGGACGGTCATTCTTCGGCTCGAACGGCACTTCCGTCTCCTTGCCGCAGTCAGCGCAGATGACTTTGTACATCTGGCGCTGCTCGCCACCCTCGCGGCTGCGACGGCGCTTCTCGCGGCAGTCACGGCAGCGGACTGGCTCGTTCTCAAAACCTTTTTCCGCATAGAATTCCTGCTCGCCTGCGCTGAAGATGAACTCCTTGCCGCAGTCCTTGCATACCAACGTCTTGTCTTCGAAAGCCATAATCTTTCGTCCCCTTTATGTAGTGTTAACTGTCAGATGTCCGATTCTGGCTTTCATTTGAAGAGCAAATAAAAAGCGTGCAAAAGGATATCCGCATTTGATTATACTTGAAAACAATAAAAAATGCAAGCTTTCGGCTATTGTTTCTTTGAGGATTTTTTCATTGCCCAGCGGTCGCCCTTCGCGCAGAACGCATGCCAGAGACTGCGGTAGATGCCCTCGACGCCCTTCATATAGCCTTTCGCATCCATGAGGCGCGAGATCTCGAGATGGCTGCGCATGCGCTGGCGGTTCAGCGCGAGCTGTTCGGGACGATGGGCGAGCGCGACGGCAATCTTGACATACTCCATCTCGTTTTCCGCGATGAGCTCGGGGAGACCGGCTGCCGTCAGGATGCTCGCGCCGAAACGGCTGCCATGCGTGCGGCCGCGCAGCGTCACGACGGGCACGCCCATGTAGAGCGCTTCGCATGTCGTGAGGCCGCCCGTATAGGGCGACGTGTCGAGCGCGATGTCGATGTCGGCATACTCTTCGAGATACTGCTCGCTGAACGGACGCAGCTCGACGCGCTCGACGGGGAACTGCAATCCCTGCAGGCGTTCCGTGAAAAGCTGCCGCCCATCGGGCACGCTGAGCATCTTGCCTTTGAAGACAAGGCGCGAGCGCGGCACCCGGTCGAGGATGGCACGCCAGCAGAGCAACGTCTCGTCCGTGAGCTTCGCGAGGTTGTTGAAGCTGCCGAACGTCACATAGTTGTTGCGCGCATAGGGCGACCATCCAGAGACCGGCGGCATCTCGCGCACGGCGCCCGGCTGGTAGCAGAACAGGCTCGGCAGATGCACGGGCCGCTCGACAAAGGCGTCCTCGTCAGCACCGGGCGGCATCGTGACATCATCGACGAAGATGCCGTCGATGGCATGGAGTCCCGTCGTCGCGACATAGCCGAGCCCCGTCAGCGTGATGGGCGCAGGGTGGAACGCCATGACAGGCAGCGCATTGTCCTGCGAATGACCCGAGAGGTCGACGAGGATGTCGATCTGGTCTTCGCCGATGATGCGCGCAGCCGTATGCGCCGAGCGCCCGCGGAAGTCCCTCCACTGCACATGGCATCGCTGGAAGCGCCGCGTGACGTCATCGACGGCGCCCGAGGCATAGACGTAGACAGAGAAATGCTCGGGGTCGAAATCGCGCAGGAACGGCATCATGAAATATGCCATGGCATGCAGGCGGAAGTCGCGCGAAAGATAGCCGATGCGCAGGCGCTTTTCCGGCAGACGCTGGACACGGTCATGGCGATACGGCTGGACGCCCTGGAAGAACTCGCCGAACATCTCGGCATCCATCCGCTTCTGCGCCGCTGCCTGCGTGCGGTAGTTCTCCATGAAAAGGTACTTGCTGTAGAGGTTCGCTGCCGTGCCGATGTTCGGCGCGAGCGCCGATGCATGGCGGAGCGCCTCGGCCGCCCGCTCAGGGTCGGCCGCAAGATAGGCTGCATCCGCCTCGAAGCCGCGCGCGCGGAACAGGAAATGACGCAGATGGCGCGCCCATGATTCCTGCGCCTTCTCGCCCATGATGCCGGCTTCCTTCGCCCGCCCCGGCAAGAGAGCGGCCTCGAGCTCATGCGTGAGCGTCGCGAGAAGCGGCAGTTCGCTTGCGAGCTTGAACTGCGCGCCGAGTGCCCCTGCGAGCGCAAAGCAGCCGCGGAAGTGATGTGCGTCCTTTTCAACGGCCGACCGCGCAAGGTGCTCCGCTGTTTCCGCATCGCCGCCATAGAGCGCCGCTTCGGCCTCCATGGCATCCGCTTCGGCCGCCGCACCTGGCACCTGAAGCGAGCGCACCTCGGCCGCACACGCCCGCATGCCGCGCACGTCGCCTTCCTGCGCGAAGCGGTCGCACGTCATCTGCCAGTTGAAGAATTCCTCATTCATCATTCACCCTTTACACCTCCGGATGAAGCTCGCTTCCGTATTCGCGCAGGAAGGCCTTCTGATATTTCTTGTACGACGCGGCGAGCGGCTTCTCTTTCGGGCAGTGGATGCACCAGAAATCCGCGCTCTGGTTCGGGATGACGACCTGTTTTCCATGGCGCCGCATCTCCATGCACTCCGACGTGTCGTAGAGATGCCAGCCCGTGAAAAGGTCTTCTCGCCAGCGCAGGTCGTACTGCGTCGCGAGAAAGAGCCCGTCGACGGCCTCGACAGCCTGATACGCACCCGCGGGCTCCATGCAGTGCGAGTCGACGACGCTCTCAGGCTCGCAGGCATGCAGCACGCGCCCATACGTCCGCATGCCGTCCCACCAGACGCCCGAGCGCGGCAGGCTGCGGCAGCCGATGACACCGACAAGGCCGATGCTTTCATCGGAAAACAGGGACAGCAGGTCGGCCGCAAGATGCTTGTTGACGACGAGCGTATCCTGATGCAGATAGACTTTGTACTTCGCATCGGACGCCATCATGCCCTGATTGTAGCCCGCGCACATCGACGCCGCACCGCGAACCGGCAGGTATTCGGCCGTCATGCCGTCCGGCAGTTCGAGGCTTTCGAGGTAGAGGCGGCACTCGCTGTACCAGTCCTCGCTGTTCACGCAGGTGATGAACGCAATTTTCTGCGGGTCGAGCGTCCGTTCGATGGCTTCCGTCTTCATGCCTCTGCCCCCTTTTCCGAAAATTCTTCCACGAGCCGCGCGAGCATGCGCGCTTCTTCTTCCGTCGTCGCGGCCTCGCGCGCCGCATCGAGCATCGCGCGCACCGTCCCGCGCTGCGCTGCATCCGAGGACGCGAACAGGTGACGGTAGAACCGCTCGGGATGGAAGCACGCTTCCTTCACGAAATTCGCGGCATAATCGGGAAACAGCCCGACCCGGGCATAGAATGCCCAGAACGCGGCCGTCTGCGCCGTGAGATCGACATCGTACTCGATGCGGTGCAGCAGCCGCGCGAGCTCTTTCCGCTGCTCCGCTGTATAAAACGATTTCAAAAGCGAGAGCTCCGGCATCGACCGCGCCGCAAAGACGAGCCAGTATTCCGTTTCGAGATCGTCATGCAGGTTGTCGAAGCCGGCCGCCACGAGATGATCGACGACGCCCTCGGGCGCCGCCCGCCGCTGCGGCCGCACGCGCACGTCCTTGTAATACGACGCATAGAGCAGCTTCTCGAATTCCGGCTTTGCAAAGAGCCGCGCGACGACCTGATAATAATGGCCATCCATGAGCTCCTGCACGACCGACCAGTGGCGGATGTTGCGGAAGCTCGTGAGGAACGCGCCCGTCTGCTTGAGGAAATGCGAGAACCCCGCCGCGATGTCCTGCGGATTGCCCGCCTGCTCGAGCGTGAGATCCGAGATGATGTAGTCAAAGAACTCCGGCCCAAAAGGCAGCGGCTCCGCGAGGTAGTTGAGTTCCAGAAACTGCACGCCGAGTCCCGAAAACTCCGGCCGCTCGAACCGGTCTGCATCCGCCGCAGCTGCATAGAGCGACGCCTCCGGGAACATCGCGCGGAGCTCCGGCAGATACCCGAGGCTCTCCACGACGAGGATGCGGAGCGGCAGCTCCGACGCTGTCAGGAACGACAGCAATTCGGGACGAATCTTCTCGGCCAAGGCAGTTCCCTCTCTTCTTCTCCATCTGCACGCATCAAAAAAGACCCGTGCTATCCTTTACAGTATAGCACGAGTCTCATAAGATTGTCTTGTTTTTCAGCGCGATTTCTCCGTGACGAGCTGACGAAACAGCGCCTCGACATCACGCACATAGCTTGCACCGTCCATGATGGGCGACTGCAGCATCTTCGGCCGCAGAACCTGCCGCAGCGCCGCGAGCGTCTGCGCGTCCTGCGCGAGACCGGCTGCAAGCTCGGCATAGCGCTCTCTCGTATCGACGGCGAGCTCGCCGAGGCCGAGGTTCTCGAGGAAGCTCCGGCCGAACCGCGCCCCATGACGTTCGCCCACGAGCGATACGACCGGCACGCCCATCATGAGCGCTTCGCATGTCGTGAGGCCGCCGGGGTATGGGAACGTATCGAGTGCGATGTCCATGTCGCCATATTCGCGCAGATACTCGCGCGAAAGGCCGCGCATCTCGACGCGCCCGCAAAGTTCATCCGAAAAGCCGAGCCTCTGCAGACGCTTCCGCGTATACGTCCGCCCTTCCTCGCTGCCAAAGATCGCATGCTTGAGCAGCAGATGCGCTCCCGGCACGGCCATGAGGATCTGCCGCCAGAGCGCCAGCATCCCGTCCGTGACCTTTGAGAAATTGTTGAAGCAGCCGAACGTCACAAAGCCCTTTGCAAGACACGGCGGCGGTGCCACCTCAGGGAACCGCGTAAACGGCGCATAGCAGAAATGCGATCGCGGCAGGCGCAGCAAAGGCTCCGTGAAATACGGCGACTGCGCCTCAGGCGCGCAGTGCACGTCCGAGAGAAAGCCGTCGCAAGTCTCGAGTCCCGTACTGTTGAAATACCCGATGCCCGAAATCTGCACGCGCGCAGGCCGCCAGGCAAAGACCGGCAGCGCCGTCCCGGCCGAATGGCCCGTGAGGTCGAACAGCACGTCGATCTCGTCGGCGCGAACCCGCTCGGCAATGGCCGCAGACGGCTGTCCTGCCATGCGCCGCCAGACGGCATCATCATCGCGGAGTGACGCCGTCACGGCGTCTTCGCGCTCTGCAAGAGAGTAGGCATAGACCGCGAATGCCTCGTGGTCATACTCCCGGAGCAGCGGCCGCACGAACTGAGCGATGGCATGGTCGCGGAAATCCGGCGAGAGATACCCGATGCGGAGCTTTTCATGATGCCACGCAGGCCTCGGATACGCCGCAGGATGCAGTCCGGCGAGGAGCTTCCGGTACTGCGCGTAGAGCTGCTGGAAATCCTCCGCCCCGAACGCTTCCACGGAGTTTGCCGCAAAAATCGCATTGCTGCACTCCACGAGCTTCTGCGCAGGGCTGGGCTCCAACCGCACCGACTGCAGGAGCGCCCGGACCGCTGCTTCATTCTCCCCGAGCAGGCGGAGCGCCGAGCCCAGCAGGCTCCAGGCATCCGCGAGCAGATTCCGCTCTGGCGCATTCGGAAAAGCGGCCAGAAGCTCCCGCAGCTGACGCACTTCTGACACGGGCTTTTTTTCATCGCGCAGGATATAGGCCATCAGCAGCATGCCGTAGATGGACCGCCCGCCCGCTTGCTTCCACGACGACAGCAGGAGCTTCCGGCTCTTTTCGAGCTGCCCCTGCTTCCAGTACGTATAGGCTTTCTGATATGCGTTCCGCTTCATCCCATTGCATCCTTCTCGATTTCCGCCGCCCAGTACCGCCCGATCTTCGCGAGCATCTGCAGCGCGTCCATCTTCAAGGCATCGGGGAACGCCGTCAGCACGGGAGCCGTCTCGAAATTCAGCGTCCCCGCGAAATGGATGGCGCGCAGGCCGCGCAGCAGGCCGTCCCAGTCCGTCGATGCCCGGTTCTCGCGCGTCTTCGCGAACGTATATGGAATCTGATGCAGGTCGTGGAGGCCGTCGTTGTCATGCAGATGCAGCACTTTGAGGCGCGGGCCGAGCGCCTCGAGGAACATCTCGAAATCCAGGCCGACGAGGTTCGCATGGCCCGAGTCAAAGCAGAAGCCGAGCACCTCGGCCCCATACTTCTCGTTCATGCGGTCAATGCGCTCGGCCGCCTTGTGCGCATCACAGCACGGCCCCTCGACGAGATGGCCGCCGAGGCCGCCATAGAGATTCTCGATGCACATCGTCACGCCGCATTCCACAGCGAGCGGCGCCATCGCATCGAGGAACGCTTCCGTCTGCGCCCACTCCGCTTCCTCCGAGCCGAGATATTCCCGGAGCTTGAAGCCATGCACGACGATGTTGTGGCAGCCGAAGAACTTCGCTACGCGCAGGCTCTTTGGCGCGACTTCCTCCCAGAGGTAGCGGTTCACGCGCTCCGAGGCCTGCGGCACATAGATGGGATACGGCATGTGCATCTGGTGGATGCGCACGCCGGCCGCTTCCGCCGCCCGCTTCTGCGGCCGAAAGAACGCTTCGAGCTCCTCCATGCTCTGGCTGAAGAAGCCGTTGAGCCGCTCCTGATAGATGTCGAGATTCAGGAGGTACTGGTTCAGCGAGAAGTCCGCACACGAAAAGCCGGCCGCGCGCATCGCCTGAAAGCCTGCTTCCGGATGCGCATCTTCCACGATGTTCTTCGTCTGGACGCTCAATTCCATGCGCTCACCCCCTCTTTTCCATTTTTTCGAGCACGACGCGCGGCGGACATTCGTCATTGAAATACGCGACGGGGTTCCGGAGCCCCATCTCGCGAAGCTGTGCCTCGATGTCGCGGTAGTAGATATTACAGATGAAGATGGCGCAGTCCTCGGGCAGCTCCCGCAATGCCTCCGGCGGCTTCACGGGCAGGCCGTCGACCTCCGTGCCCCAGGTCGCAGGATTGTTGTCGCAGGTGAAGAGCGGCGGATACGCCTTGCCATAGTTCAGGAGATAGTTCCGGCACATGCGGCCCGCGCCGAAGAGCACGCGCTGCGGGTACTTCGCGATTTCCCGCTCCATGCCGATCTGCCATGCGAGGTATTCGCCCGTCTTCTTCGCAAACGCGAGCAGCGCCGGCCGCAGGAGCGGCGGACAGGCCGCCGCCGTATCGCGCAGCGCGAGCACGAGCAGACCGTCAAAGCCGATGGCCCGCAGGCCGCGGATCACGCCGAGCCAGTCCGCCTCGCTCTGGCCGCGCTCCGCCAGCGTATACGGCAGCAGCTGCTTCCGCCCGTCGCCATCCGTATCCGTCAGCAGCACGGCCTGCAGGCGCGGCCCGACCTCATGGATGAAGTCGTAGAGATCCTGCCCGCAGGCCCCGGCAGCATGCATGTCAAGACAGCAGCCGAACGTCCCCGCGCCAGCCGCCTCGTTCAGCGCATCCACCATGTCCCGCATTGCGCGGCCGCTCGCGAGCAGGCCGCGCACATAGTGGCCGTTCACGCTCCGCACGTCGTTCGTGAGCAGCAGCTGGATGCCCTGCGCCCGCGCCGCTTCCGCGAGGCGCAGGAAATACGCGCGGTTTTCGTCCCAGAGCGCACCACGCGCGATGCCTGCCAACATCGGATGAAGCACGAGCTTCCGGCAGCCCGCCGCCGCACAGTCGGCAAGCGTCTCTTTCGCGAGCGCTTCGATGCGGCCGGCGAGGTCCTCCCGCTTCGTTTCCGGCAGCAGGCGCGGCGCCATCGCCAGCGGCAGACAGCAGCCGCTGTCCTTCGCCGCCGCGAGGAACGCTTTCATGCCCGGCTCCGGCTTTCCCTTTTCCAGCAGGCGCGCGGGATGGCCGAGCGACGCATCCAGCATCACAGCCGAAAATCCGGCCGCCTGCATGTCCTTCATGCCCTGCTTCGGCCACCGCGCATCCACGATGCCCGCGGGCGCACACACGAAATCCATGAATGCCACCTCACAACAATTTCTTCCGGATCAGCGACTTGATGCGCGTCGACGACGTCGACTGCGTATAGGGGAAGAAGACGAGGTCTGCCCCCTGCCGCTTCAGGAACTCCCGCTCCGAGAGCCACGCGGCGTTCTCCTGATAATCACTGCCCGAAAACTGCACGTCGAAATGGAAGAGATGCCAGGCATCCCGCGTCCCTGCGAAGCTCAGCGGCAGGATCTCCGCCTGATCGACATAGCGGCAGGCGCGCACGATTTCCACGCGCTCCTCCTCGGGGATGAAAGGCTCCACCTGCTTGAACTTCCGCACGCCCTCATCCGACACCACGCCGACGATCAGAAAGTCGCACTGCTCCTTTGCCCGCCGCAGGAGATTCAGATGACCTTTGTGGAAGAGGTCGAAGACGCCCGCGATATAGCCGACATGGTACTTCTTGGCAGGTGCCGCCTCCCCGCCTGCTTCGTCCGATGCTGCCGCCTCCACGGCCTTCCTGTCCAGCACGGATTTTGCCGAAGGATAGTCGCGCAGCGGATCGAAGCACGCATACGACGTGATGCCCATCTCTTCGAGCTGCCGCGCGATGGAAAGATACCCCTTCACGCAGATGAGCACCTTGAAAGAATCCTTCGGCAGCGTGCGCAGCACGTCCGGCGATTCGATGACGTGGCCGCGGAGCTCCTGCCCCTGCCGCGACGCCTGATTGTCCACAAGATGCGCGACCGGATAGCGGCTGCCATACCCGTCGAGGAAGCGCTCAGCCCAATGCCCCGTGCCGAACACGACGAGCTGCCGCTCCTCGAGCCCCGAAAAAATATCGACGAAGAGTTCCTGATAGCGCTTCGCCGGATACGAGCAGCGGAGCCGGTTCGCATCGACGATGGCGCCATCGCGCTCATGCGGGCTGCGCACGGCCATCATGTCCGAGACCTGCCGCAGGTTCGTGAAATACGCCTGAATCGTCTCGTTCCACTGCTTTTCCTTCTGCGCGAGGCCGTACCGCTCCATCAGCACATCGCGCGGCAGGAACCGCTGCATGGCCGGATCGGAACAGAGGAATCCGACGACGCGCATCAGGATGACGTTCACCGGGCAGTGCTCCATTACGAACTCCTGATCGAAGAACACGAACGCCCCATCCTGATAGAACGCATTGATGGGAACCATGTCGAGATAGCCGTGCGCGAGCACGACGCCCGTGCCATCGCCTGCATCCTCCGCCTCATGCTCCGACGACGCGAGAACAACGTCGCGGAACGCATCGAGCGCCGCGAGGAACGCCGTGCGGTCGCCCTTCTTCAGGAGCGACTGGAAATATACCTGTGCCGTCGGCGCCGTGACGTACGGCATTTCATATACGCCATCCGCGAGACGGTCTTCGACCGTCCGGATGCCATGCGCGCGGAGTGCCGCATGATGCGCCGCGATTTCCTCGAGCCGCGCCTGCCCCTCGGGAAAGGCGGCCCGCTTCTCGACGCGCTCCGCCCGTCCTTCTGTGCCATGGACGATGGTGAAAAGCGCATCCTCTTTCCGGCGGTCGAGCGACGACGTCACATGCAGCACATCGGACGATGCGCCGTCCAGCGGGCACTCGATGAAATACGCATTCGCCATCGCATGGAACATGCCCTCCTCCACGAGCGGCCGGTACAGCCGCTCCTCGAGCAGGAACACATGCTCCGGCCGGTGATACGTCGGGAATACGCGATCCACGAGCGATTCATGCGGCAGATAGCCCTCGGCATAGAGCAGCATCGGATGCGCGAGGTCCGACACCACGGCAAAGAACTTCTGCGCTGGAAAGCCAGCGGCGGAAAGCATCTGCCGGATCTCCGCCCGGCTGTACATCCGCCCGCGGAACTTGTCGGCGCCAATCTTGTAGACCTGCTGGTAATCGTCGATGCCGTCAAACGAGCGATCCGTATAAATATCCGCGTCGCCGCAGAAATAGCGGAGCCCGAGGCGGTTGTTCATGCCGAGCAGCAGCCGCCCGTGCGGTGCGAGCAGCGCATGGCATGCAGAAAGGAGCCCGACCGGCTCCTCCACCCGCTCGGGCTCCGCCACCATCAAGACCACATCAAATGCGCCGCCCGCCACGTTCCCAGCGCCCGAGAACACCTCGCTGCTCGTCGCCTCCACGACCGAAAGCGAGCGCTCGCGGAGCATCTGCGCCATCCCTGGCGCCTCCCCGACGACGAGCGCGCGGCCGCCCGCTGGAAACGCTTCCCACGCCGCCAGCCCCTGCGCCATGCGCTCCAAGAATTCCTGTTCATCCTTGCTCAGCTTCATAGATTCCTCCGTACGCATGCTTACCCGATATACATCTCCGGCTCATTCATCATGATGTCCGTGATGCCCTGCGCCTCAAGCGGCGCAACATCGAGCCGCTTCCCCGTCGGCCGCTCGGGATAGAGATGGCCGCCCATCCAGGCGCGGACTGCGATGCCCTGGAGCCGCGCCGGCGTCTCGTCGACGGACTGCCAGTAGGGATGGATGTCCGTCGCGCCGCACCCGCCCGCGATGTAATAGAGGCAGTCCGACGCATGCGTCGCGAGGACGGCCAGACGAGCCGACAAGTCAAGCGCCCGAAGCCGCGCGAGCGACTTCGGGTAGAACGTAGAATAAATGACCTGATCGGCAACGCCTTTTTTGTGCACGAGATCCAGGAGCTCCTGCTCCATGCCCTCGTACGGGATGCTGCTGTTCTTGAGCTCGAGGTTCAGCAGCATCCCCGTGCGCAGGCGCGGCAGAAGCAGGTCGATGAGCTCTTCTGCCGTCAGGATGTGCTCCCTGCGCCCGTTTCCGGCATCAATGGAAAGCTGCCTGAGCTCCTTCAGGCTGTAGTCCTTGACCCAGCCCGTACCATCCGTCGTACGGTCGACGCGCTCATCGTGGATGATGACGTGCACGCCGTCCCGCGTGCGCTGCACGTCCGTCTCGATGCCCGTGAGGCTCCTGAGGCTCATGGCCTTCTCGAACGATGTCTGCGTATTTTCCGGATAGCGCTGGCTGCAACCGCGATGCGCCCAGTATTTCATTCCTTTGTTCCCTTCTCTTCTTCCGCCGCATCGGCTTTCGGCGGATGCACTTCATTGAACTTTTCCATGAGGCCTGCCAGAGCGATGGACTCCTGATCCGACAAGCTCTTCTCCTGCGACTCAGGATGATCGTCGAGTCGGTGGAGGAACTCGCTGATCTCGTAGCGGAGGCCGGAGTCCAGATATGGCTCCGAGAATCGCTCGATGTCGTTCGGATCCTCGCGATGAATCTCGAAATAACTCATGAGCCACCACGGCGCGGGCACGACGATGTAGCCCGTCGTGCCGCTGATCAGCAGGCGGCCGTCCGACTTCACGCCGAGGCCGCACGTTGCCGTCGCGAACCCGTTCTTGTAGCGCAGGCTGACCTTCGTGAACTGGTCGATGCCATTCTCGTCATCGATGCTCTCGAAGCGGATGTCTTCATAGTCGAGCCCGAAGATCTTGAGAATCGGCATGAGGACATAGCTGCCGAGCTCGCGGAAACTGCCGCCGAAGCGCCGGTCCGTCAGTTCGCGGCTCTCGGGATTCTCGAGCTTCGTGAAGCACGCCTCGATGTTCCGCACCGTGCCGATGCGGCCGCTCATCACGATGCCGAGCAGCTTGTGGAAGCATGGGCAGTAGCATGTCTTGATGCCCTCCATGAGCACGAGATTCTTTTTCGCCGCGAGCGCGTAAAGTTCTTCCGCCTGCGCCTTTTCGAGCACCATCGGCTTCTCGCAGAGGACGTGCTTTCCATGCTCGAGCGCCGCCTTCGCATAATCATAGTGATACTGGTGCGGTGCAGCGACATAAACGAGGTCCACATCATCGAAGAGTTCTTCGACCGTATCGTACGCCTGGATGCCCCAGTCCTTCGCGAGGCGCTCCGCACTCGCCTTATGCGGGTTGTAAACGCCCTGATGATTCACGCCGCTCACGCGCGTCGCCTCCAGCATGAAGCGGTTCGTGATGCGGCCCGTCCCGATGACGCCGATGCGCTGGATGTGGCGCATCTTCTCGCGCAGCATCGTGCTCGAGACATCCTTCGTGCGCTCGAGGTAGACGACCTTGCAATACTCCTTCAGATAGTCGAACTTGCCGCGCCAGTCCGAGCCGATGGCGAAGATGTCGATGCCGTACTTCTTGATGTCCGAAAACTTCTGTCCCTGGACTTCCTCGATGATGATCTTGTCAGCAAAGCCCGTCTTGCGCACATTCTCGATGCGCGTCATGAGCGGATCGACGACATTGAGCTTGCCGCGCGCCTTGTCGAAGCTCTCTGTCGTGACGCCGACGATCAGATAGTCGCCGAGCTCCTTCGCACGCTGCAAAAGGCGGTAATGACCCTCGTGAAAGAGGTCGAACGTTCCATATGTAATTACTTTCGTCAAATCGATCACTTCATTTCTTCTGTTCTTCTGCCGTCCGTCTGTGCAAGATGCTGCCGGAGCCATGCGTAAATCTTTTCGCCACAGGTGCCGACATTCGCCGCACTTTCGCCATAGGCCGCGCGCTCCGCATCCGCATCATAGGGTTTGCCCGGGAGGCGGCCGTCAAGGAGTTCCGGCAGCGTATGGAGCGCATTCTCCTCGCAGCCATACTGAAGCCACTCCGTGAGGCGGTCGAAGCCGGCATCATGTGCACGGACCTCTTCCAGATCGAAGTGAAGCGGAACCTCCTGGCACGCTTTCGTCGCGACATCGACACGATAGAGACGCCGCGTATTCCAGTTCATATAGTCATACATCGTTCCGCTGACCCGGCGCGTGAAGACGCCGTGGGAACCCGTGTAAAAATAATCTCCTGCATCCGCGAGGAGCTCCTCCGGCGGCTGCCAATCCGCAGCCTTTCCTGTCTCCTTGTCAATGACGACGAAATGACTGCCCCAGTTCGGTGCAAGGACGACTTCCTTCTCCGTGAAAGCCGCACTGCTGAACGCCTGCCCGTTGCATGGCGCCTGGAAGACAGGATGGAAGCACGAGAATCCTTCGATGGATGCATCATACGTCCGCAAGCTCCCCTTCTGCGGATTCCAGCGGAGCACCTCCGTCCCCGCGAGCGGCAGGAGATAGAGCTCATCGCCATCCGCCGCGATGGCATTGATGCCTTCCTTCCCCTGGCCGAGCCGCACGATCTGGTGGTCGAGCGTGTCCTCCGCAAGCACGAGGACCTCGGGGCGGAGAGGCGAAGCGAGATAGAGCAGGCCGTCCTTCAGCAGCGAGCCGCCGAAGAACCAGTCCACATCCGAAAGATGCGCGGCGAACCTCTGCTGGACGCCCTGAACCTGCACGACAGCCTCCGTTTGAAGATCGATGCGGATGAGATACGGATACCGCAGAGGCAGCAGGAAGAGATAGCGGTCATCAGCGAGCGCGCCGGCGAAGCGGGTGGAATATGGCATATCGGCCTTCGGCAAATCAATATGACGCAACGTGCCATGGTCGAAGACAACGACCTCCTCCGCGTTCCCCGGGCAGACAAAAACCTTCCCATAGCGTTCGTACGCACCGAGGAAGTAGCCGCCCGACGTATACCGCGAAAGCTGCGCGGCGAAATGGCAGGCGCCATCTGCATCCCGCTTCCAGAGCTGGTTCGTCGGCATCACGATCCAGTCCGCCGCTTCCCCCGTCGGGAACAGGACAGGGAGCATGCTCCGCCAGTCACCGGGCTTCGGCGGCTCGTGCAGCCGATTATTGAAGAGAAAGAGAGGCTTGCCCGCTGCGCCGAACAACGCCGTCACGCTCGTACCGGAATCACCGAGATAGACATCCGAGAGCGCAATGGTCGGCTCGATTTCCGGCGTCGTGTCATAGATGCCGATGTCCTCGCGCACGAACATGTCCCGCAACGCTTCATAAGTGGGAACAACATCCGGGCGCATGCGCTGGATCGTCGATTCCAAGAGCGGATGCGGACGCCAGATCAGACAGGCATCCTGGCGGCCGCGAAACGTTTCAAACACATAGCGCATCTTCTGCAAGAACCGGCCGGTATCCGCCAGGAAGCCGCTGAGGCTCGTATTATAAAAATACACCGTGCGCCCCGCAAGCTTCGCCTTCCAGCTTTCCGGAGGCTCCGGCGGATTCTCTGCGAGGCGCACGACCTTATCGAGCTTCGGCGAACCGAGTGGCAGGAGCTTCGACTGCACCCGCTGTGCAAAATAAGGAATCGAGCTCTTTCCCTGTGCGATAATGTAATGGAACTGGTCATACGACGGAATGTCCCGCTGAAACTCGCCCATGCCGCCCGACGTCACATAATACGGCACATAGACGAGGCAGTCCGTATACGCACGGAGCTTGTCCGAATCATACGCCGCATCGATGCGCGTCACGAGATTCGTCCCATCATAGGGATTGTGCACGAAGATGGCATCGGGATGAAGAGATGCGAGATTGACATCGCCATGCGGCACCGCATGGACATACGAAGGGAACGCATCGATTTCATCATGCCACCGGATGGGCTTTCCCTCCCCGTTGAGATCCGCATACGGGATGGGCACGACCATCGTGCAGCAGTGCTCGCAATCCTTTGCAGCAGCCATCCAGATGCTCTCAAGGCTGTCCCACATCGATGCCTTGTACGGCAAAAAGACGACAAGCTTCTTGCCAGCCGCCCGCTCCTGCATGACTTCCTGCCATCCCTGTCCCTGTAGCTCCATATCACCGATGCCTCATCTTTCTCGCAAAATTTCTTCCATTATATCATGCAGCGGCCATTGCCTGCAACGACGCCAAAATCTCGTGCAGCTCAGGATAACTGACGGAGCTGTCTGCACAACGCCGCTTCATCCAGGGCGAGATCGTCCGCTACAGACAGCACGCCCGGCACGGGATCATGCGTCAGTGCCGATGCGATGGAAACATCCGCCACGCGCATCGCTTCGACATCGTTGTTGCCATCACCGATGAAGACCACGCGCCGGCCAAGCTCCTGATACCGTTGCACCACATCTTCCTTGCAAAGAATCTGTGTGATATCTGCCACACGATTGTCCTCGACAACGGCTTCCGATGCATCACAGGCACATGCCAGCCTTGTCACAAGCTCCTCGATCCATGGCCGGAGATTCCCCGTCGCGATGCTGCATTGCTCCTTGTGCGCACGGATAAACTGCACGACCCCCTCGTGGAGCTTGACATGAGCCAGCAGATGCGCAACTTCATCAACAGGAAGCGTGCCCAGGATGCGGACACGCCAGGCGAGAGATTCTGCAAACGGAATATTCCCGAGCACCGTTTGCTGCGTCAGTGCCTTGATTTCTTCCGTCACGCCAAAGTGCTTCGCAATGAGCGGCAGTGTTTCTTCCCGCGTGATCGTCCCGTCGAGGTCAAAGATGAAATGCGTTGGTTTGCCAAAAATATTCAAGCCTCTTCCTTTCCGCCGCGGCGTTCCTTCCGCTCTGCCGTGCCAAACCACTCAGGCCGCGCTTCGCGCATCGACGGCCACTGGTCGCCGCCGCGATCGATCGCCGCCGTGTGCGCGCGCAGGACGCTGAGGAATTCTTCCTGCAGTGCCGCGTCCTCGATGCGTTCATGACCGCCAGGAGCGTCGGGACAGTTCCGCCGGTAGAGTTCCGTGTCGATGTTCCTCATGTCGATTGTCCCATCCTCATCGACAAATTCGTGCGTCTTCATCTGGAACTCATGATCGAGCGTGCGGATGGCGCAGCGGTAGACCTGCCCCGGATAGAGCGTGTTGCTGATGGCATAGCGCCGCGCCTGTCCGCCGAGTGCCGCCGGGAGATTGCTGTCCGCCGTCTCCGGCACGTCGAATCCCGCTTCTTTGGCAAGGATCGCATAGAGGTCGAGGCTGCTCGTGATCTCGTCGCGCACGATGCCGCGCGCGGGGATGCCGGCACCGCGTGCCATGAGCGCCGCGCCGACATGATGGTCGCTCAAGAGATACGGCGCATCGTCAAAGATCGACGCTCCGTGATCCGAATAGAGATTCACGACGTAGTCCCCCGGCGCGTAATGCGTTTCCAGATAGTCAAACAGCACGCCGAGGCTGCGATCCGTCGCATGGATGCCCGCGAGATTCGCATCGCGATAGACATCATAGCCTGAGATATAGACGCTCGCATCCGTGCTGTTGCCGCCGGCGAGGCGCTTCTCGAGCGGGAGCTTCGTCTGCGTAGAGGGTGGCAGGTGGTACGTCCGCGCCGACCAGACATGGACATCGAGCGTGTGGAGCATCAGGAACTGGTCGCATTCGTCAAAGGCTTCCAGCTGACGGATGGCTCGCTCGACACCGAGATATATCGGCGTGCAATAGCCGTTGCCGATGATGCGGTCGAATCCGCGCGAAGCTCCTGAGCAGAGGCCTGTGTTCATGCCGAGCAGGTTCGCGCAGTAGTAGCCGAGCTTCTTCATCTGCTCCGATATCGTCACGTACTCCGGCGCGAGCTCATACCCCGCCTGCTCGTTGAAGATCTGGTTGTGATGCGGATACATGCCCGACTCAATCGCAGCAAACGACGGGAACGTGTATTCGCTCGTCGAGAAATTCTGATCAAAGATGACGCCCTGGCTGAAAAAGCGCAAGATATTCGGCACATCGCGGTAGCCGCGATCCCGCACGAGGCTCCAGCTCAGCGTATCGACGAGGATGTTCAGGACGACGGGGTGGCGGCGCGGGCTGTGGCGGAGCTCGACGGGCGCACCGAGGACGAACGGCGTTTCCGTCGTCGCCGTAATCCGCGTCGGCTGCTCGACGCGGTAGAAATTGAAGCTCCACTTGCCGAGCGCGCTCGTGTCGTCATCGCCGAGGCCGAGCGGGCTGCCGTCCCCTTTCGCGAATCGGACGGACTGCCCTGCCGTCTTGCCCGCGAGCGGCACGAGCACGGGCGCGCCGTCCGGCTCGATCGTCACGTCGCGCACTTCCTGCGCCTTCATGGTGTCAAAGACGAACTCCGCGCCGCAGCGATTGACAAAGTCCGCGTTTCCCCTGCCCTGTTCCGCAATCCAGCTCTTCGCTTCGAGGTCCTCGCGTTCCTCATAGCAGCCGACCCAGAACCAATATTCCGACCGCGCATAGAACCGCGGCCAGAACTCTCCGACATAGAGATCGCGCCCCGACTGGAATTTCCCGTCCTCGACGCGCACGCGCGCCTTTGCAAACGGCGCATAATTGCCGATACCGAGCCCGAGTGACAGCAGGTTCATCTGCACATCTCCGACCGGCCCTTCATAAAGCTCGAGATCGAGCGGCACCTTGTAAAACTTCTTGCAGAGCCCTTCGAAATACGCAAGGCTCTGCACATCCCCGAGTGCCTTGCAGCAGCGCACGAAGAGCCGCCAGACCTCGAAATTCAGCGGCCGCTTCGAAAATGCTTGCTGCGCATAAGCCATCGCGCGCATCGCATCGCCATGAAAGAGCTCATAGGCGCCGAGAAAGACCTCGGGCGCTTCCGAGAACGGATGCGCTTCGCCGTAGTCCCTGGCCAGCTGCACGTATTCATCATCAAATTCTTCCTGCTCCCGCTTCGCGAGAAGGCTCGCAAATGTTTTTGTCATACTGCCTCCGCCGATTCCCTTCGAACCCGTTCCATCCACGTCTGCGCAACGCGCAGCATAGCCGTCACCTGAATTCCCTGCACGCGACGCAGTGCCTCGGGATGCTCTTTGAAAAATGACAGCCTCCCGAGATTTTCTCCAATGCATGCGACAACGCGCGGAATTTCTTCTGCAACACGCAGAACATCCTCAAGCGTCTTCCGGCCACGCAGAATGGACGTGTCAGAAAGGCGCTGCACATAGTAAAAAAATGGCGTCCGCACATAGACGCGCGCTCGGAAAAAGCATTCTGTCAGAAAAACACTGTCCTCATGACACATGAGCTCGGGAAACTGGAGGTGCTCCCGTGCGAGGAACGCGCGGCGATACAGACGGCTGCCAACGTTGAACGGTGCCTCCTGGTACCATGGCATCCGCTCGGCCAGATTCTGAGAGAGACCATACGGCTCACTGGACTGCTTTGGATCTTCCGCCAAAGGATGCAGGACGTTCTCCCCCTCCCGTAGCAGATACCGCCCCATCGACTCGACGACATCCGCTTGCGTGACCTCCGCGAGGCGGAACATCTTTTCCAAGGCATCCACTCCGATGAAATCATCGCTGTCAAGGAACGCTGCATATTTCCCATGTGCCAGCGCGAGACCGCGGTTGCGCGCCGCACCCGCGCCCGCCTGTGCCTGCCGGACAAGATGAAAGCGCGAATCTGTCCCATACGTTTCTGTGCAGAACTCTGCCGAGCCGTCCGTCGAGCCGTCATCGATGCAGAGAATCTCAAAATCCTGGAAGGTCTGTGCGAAAATGCTGTCGATGCATTCTTCGATATATGCCCGCCGATCATGCATCGGCACGATGACCGAGATGCTCGGGGGATTCGTGGCGCTCCCCTGCTTCATTCCGCCACCTTCTTTTCCATCCATGCCTTTGTCGACGAGGAATCATTTGCATGCGCCAGATAATAGGATTCATCCTCGGGGAGATGATCTGAATCGTAATACCATGGCAGGTGGCGGAACGTGTACGGTCCCGCCATGCGGATAGCCGGACCACGGTGATAGAAGCGCGCATCCCGGTAGAGCGCGAACGTCGTATCGACATTCGCATAGTACGCATCGCCGCCGAGCGGCACATGGTAGAACCGGCGCTCGTTCTTTGCCTTCCGTTCCCGGTATTCATACGTGAGGTCTTCATAGGCCAGCGCCGCGCCGACCTTCGAGATGAGCGGATGCTCCTGGAGCACGCGCAGGAACGCCTGCAGGAACTGCGCAGGACATGCTTCGGTCGGCAGGACATCCGGATCCGTGTAGACATACGGTGTCCGGATGTCCAGGAGCTCGAGCAGGCGGCTCGCCCAGAGCGCCGTATGGCCGAGGTTCGACCCGAGGCGCACGACGCGCACGCCCTCTGCGCGGATGGTTTCGTAGTAGCGGAGCAGCGGAGGATATGTCGAAGCGTTGTCGATGAGGATGATGTTGTCATAGCCGGACGTGCACAGCCATGTGACGAGGCGCGAAAGGCAGTCCACGCGGTCGCGGCAGTTGATGAAGATCGGCAGATGACGCACGGCCTCCCAGTCCTCCGCCTCGATTGTCATGGGAAACGTCAGCCCCTCATGAATCGGCGGCCGCGCCACGCCTTCCGGCGCAAGCATCTGCGCGAGCGCCACATCACGGTTCACGGCTGCCTCTGGGAGATCCGCCCGCTGCTCGAGCGCCTTCCCATAGGCGACAACGGCAGGCAGGAACGCGCCCATATGATACGCCGCATTGCCGATGGCCAGCCAGGCTGCCGCATCGCCCGTGAACCGCGCGAGATGGTCGCCAAAGAGCTCGCGCGCCCTCCCGAAATCACCGGCGCGCAGCGCGAGGACGCCGCGGAAGAAATGGCCTTCCGGGAACCACGCGCTCTTGTAGAGCAGTCCCTGCGGAAACGCGCGCAGATAGTAGTCCGCGAGGCGGTCGTCGCCGCGCTCCATAGCGAAGATCGCCGCCGCGAGGACGACCATCAGGCGGCCGTCTTCGAAAAACGCAAGCGCCTCCGTCTCCTCCACTTCCGGATGGGCAGAGGCTAGCTGGACGGCCGCGAGCACGCAGGCCGCGCATCCATCGAGATCTCCCGCTTTCTCAGCCTCGCGATAAGCCGCATAGATGTCTTGAGACTCCATTTTCACTTCTCTCCCACGATAAGCCACTGGTAGGCCTCGAGATACTTCTCTTTCATATTGCCACGCAGGAGCGGCACAAGCTGCTTTTTGAGTTCCTGCAAATCTGCCGGGAGATCCGGCAGCGTCCACTCGACCTTTGCAACATGATATCCCGCCTGCGTCAGGAGTGCCATTGCCGTCTCACGCGTGAAGAACCGCAGATGCGTACGGTCGAGGATACCGGCATCCTCATAGTGCCACTGACCCTTGAGCATTTCTGCAAACACGCTGACATACGTGATGTTCGGCACGCTGATGACGATGCGCCCGCCGGGACGCGTCATGCGGTACATGTTCCGCACCGTCTGCCACGGGTCGCGCAGATGCTCGAGGATATCGCACATCAGGATGACATCGAACTTGTCATGCCAGGCCGGGTGGTCGAGCTTCTCGAGATCCATGGCCTGGACATCGGCAAAGAACCGCGCCACGGCCGCCGCACGGTCATTAAGCTCGATGCCGCAGAGCTCGGCTTTGGGGAACGCTCCCTGCAGATAGCAGAGCGTGCCGCCTGCCGCGCACCCCGCCTCCAGGACGGCCTGCGGTGCATGGCCGGAGTCGAGCTCCGACAGGGCATCCCGGCGCACGTTCGTCGAATACGAGATGTCGAATCCATGAAGTTCGTGAAACCGCCGACTGTCCGCCACGAAATCTTCCGTGACGCCCGTCGCGTTGCGATGCACGTAGACATCATCGGCTGCGAGGACTTTCCAGCCCGCCTGCCAGAGGCGCAGCGAGAAGTCCCCCGCCATGCCCTGCGACGTCTGGAACCCCGTGTCCGGCTGCACGTCGCGCAGCGCCGCGCGGCGCACGAGGAAGCAGCCATCATCATGAAGGAGCTCCTGCGTGACCTTCCCGCGGTACCGCTTCTCCACGCGCCGGGCAAAGTCATTCATTCCGTCGAGGTCCTGATAATCCGGCATCATGCGCACGCGGTTGTGCGACACGCCTGTCTGCACGGGCCCCACGAGCCCCGCATGAGGGTCACGGCGCAGGTCGCGCTCAAGCGCTGCAAGGCCTGACGGCTGCAGGATGAACGGGCTTTCGATATAGAGGATGCTGCCGCCATGTGCGACGCGCGCGCCCTCCGCAAACGATGCCGCCGGCCCGCGCGCATGGTCATGATGGAGAACCTGCGTTGAAGGCGACGCATCGCTGATCGACAGGACCTCGCCATCGACATCATCGACGATGATGAGTTCGGCCGGCCGTCCAGCCAGCATGCGCTCGAGTGCAATGAGATCCGACTCCAGATTCTGCCCGCTGCGCACGACCCAGATGACGCTCAGCAGATTTTCCATTATTTTTTCTCCCATGATTTCATCCCTCATAAAAACCGCCGCCCGGCACGAGATGGCGGCCGAGCACGTCACGCATCTGCGCGGCTTCTGGCAGGTCGCCGAGTCCGCCGGGAATCACGATGACATCGTACATTTCCTGCAGGTCGGACAGTGCGGCCGCGAGGCTCTCTGCCGTCTGCTGCGCATAGCGGATCGCGAGATCCTGCTGCGTGCGCGCAGCTGCGTCCCTGTCCCACGTCACACACGAGACTCGCAGACCCGGATGTGCCGCCCGCTGGATATAGGCGTCCGTGCAGACTGACATGCCGACGAGCAGCAAGCGCCGCCCTTCGCCCAATAGCTCGCCAGGCACCGTCGTGAGGATGCCGTGCAGCATGTTCCAGTCAGGAAACAACAGGTGCTTCTCACAAAAATATTTCGTATTCCGGCGCAGGAGCGCACGATATGCCTTTTCTTTTGCCGCTTGCTTCTGCGCGTCCTCATCCTTCCGGAACGATGCGCTGCCGAAGTGGTGGATGAACGTATCCTGGCAGAGCAGCAGCGAATATCCCGCGTCGCGCAGGCGGATGCAGAGGTCGTCATCCTCATAGTTTCCAGGCGAAAACGCTTCATCGAAGCCACCGACCTCTGCATAGGCTTTGCGGCGGACAAGCAGGCAGAATGCCGTCAGGGCATGCCATGGCTGCCAGAGCATGGACTGCGACACGTTGAAACGCTCCGCGAATGCCAGCATCTCGTCGAGATCCGCATACGAGACGGGAATCTGCTGGAAATGCGAGCAGCTGTTCGTCACGCAGCCGGCTGCGCCGATGTTTTCCGCACTGTGCAGCGCCGCCTGGAGGTTCTCGAGCCAGTGCGGCGTTACGATTGTGTCGCTGTTCAGAAGCAACAGATCATTTCGCGGCATCGCAAGCGCCATGCCCTGGTTGCAGGCGGCCGGAAAGCCGCGGTTCTCCGCATTCTCGACGAGGCGGAGATCCTTCTGCGCACGCAGGTACGCCAGCGAGCCGTCACGCGACGCATTGTCGATGACGATGAGCTCATAGCTCCCCCGCGGCGTGAAATTTCGGATGCTCTCGATGCAGAGGCGCGTGTAGTCCTCCGTATTGTAGCTCAAGAGGATGATGCTGGTCTTGTTCACTTCACATGTTCTCCTTTTCCGACATCTCCGCCTCACCGCTGACGCTCGCTGCGCAGCCGCTCGATGGCACGCAGGACGCTCTGCGGCGAGATGCGCCGCTGGCACTCTGCAAAGCGCGGGGACTTCTTTCCATGACGCGGGCAGACCGCACCGAGAAAACTATGCTCCACATCCTGGAAACAGCCCGTGCAGACGCGCGGATTCCAGACGCGGTATGCCTCGGGAAACTCGTACCATGGCAACGAAAAGCCCGCTATCATCACGACGGGGCAGCCGACCGTCCAGGCAAGCCACGAAAGGCCGCTGCCGAGGCCGACGCAGAATGCCGCATGCGCGAGGAGCTGCGCGCGTTCCGTCAGCGGCTTGTCGCCCGTATCGTCTTCCGCGCCCGCAGGGCATCGCACTGTGATGCCATAATCGCTCTGCTCGCGCTCCTTGTCGATGCAGACGACACGGTATCCCGCTTCCTTGAGCGCCGCAACGACGACATCCCAGCCGCCCGGCCAGAGCCAGGATTTCAGAACACTCGATCCCTGCACGCTGATGCAGACATACGGCTCCACCATCAGCCGCGGCTCCTGCCGCAGGCGCTCGCCGATGGCAGCAGGCGGCGCGGGCGGTGCACCATCCATGCCGAGGATCACGCGCGCAATCTGCTCGAGCGGGATCGTCCGCCCATCGACCGGCGTCTGGTGCGGATCGCCATTGCCGTTGCCAAGGTAAAATGCAGCATATGCATCGTCCGGCACATGCTGCGCAAGCGGAAACGACGGATAACAGAGACGCACGACGTCTTCATATCCTTCTGGCACGCAGAGCGTCACATGCGCCTGATGCACACGCTCGAACTCGACGATGCTCGGCAGGAACGCCAGCATGTCGCCGAGGCTCCGGCTCAGCACCGCGACATAAATCTCCTGTCCGTCAAGGTCGATGTCATGCGCAAAGACGAGCCCATCGTCCTGCTCCACCTCGACATGCCACGGGATATAGTATTTCTCGACCGAGACAAGCAATGTCTCCGAGACATCTTCGTCGAAAAACACCTTCCCCGTCTCGCCATCGGAAATGCGCACATGAAAATGCCCTTTCGGCACCTCGAGCCGCAGTCCGGCGCGGAAGTCGATCTTGAGTCCCGGAATGCCCGTCTCGCCCGCCACGGAACCGCCATACACGCAGAGCGAATGATAAAACGCGCCATCAAAGTCGCGCATGCGCTTCCACATTTTCTTCGAATAGCTCTGGCACGCAAAATCGCGCACAGGATACGGAAATGCCGACATGATCTCAACCTGCTTTCAAGGAATCATCTTCCATAAAGTTCACAGAGCGCTTCCAGCCGCGCTCCGCCAAGGAACGTGCACCATTGTTTCGGCGTTCCCTTCGACGCAGACTGCCACTCCGGCTTTTGCAAAAGCTCCTGTATCTCCTTTTTCGACCCCGAACAGAAGATTCCTGCTGCCTCTTTCCCGATGCTCATGCAGAAGAGCGCGAACGCATCCTCCGGCACGGTCGGCCAGCGGTGCAGGCGCTTCTCCCGCGCCATCATCCGACAGAAGACCGCATGCCAGAGCTGCACCATCTCCTCCATCGAGAAATGATGTGCTGCATACGCCCGCGCACAGGCGGCAAGGCGGCGGCGGAGATCTTCCTCCTCCAGCAGCCGCCTTGCATCGCGGACATACTCCTCGAGATCGCGCGCGACCAGCCCCGTCTCGCCGTCCCGCACGATCGAGGCTTCGCAGGGATTGCCGAGCACGACAGGCGGCACGCCTGCCGCCATCGCCTCCTGCAGCGCCTGCTCGCACGTCCCGAAATGCCTCGGATTCAGAAGATATGCGAAAATATCCATCTGCGCGAGGTACGGACGCACGTCATCCACGCGCCCCGGAAAGACGAAGCGTTCATCCGCCCCGCAGCGCACATGCGCCACATCTTCGCCGCCGACGATGAGGAACCGGTCTGCCGGCAGCTTTTCGTGCACGCGGATATAGTCTGGATGCATCTTCGCGAAATCCACCGTGCCGACATAGCCAGCCGCAAGCCCCTCATGCGCCAGCGGCTGCAGGTCGAGCATCCGTTGGATGCCGCTCGTCGACCAGATGAATGGCACATCGCGCCCGCGAAGTGCCGGGCACGCGCGGCTGATGGGCGTTGTGAGCACGAGCTCGTCCGGCAGGCCTGCGATTTCCGGCGTGATGAGATTCGGCGGCGTGAGTCCGGCGATATGCGTCCAGATTGCGAGGCGCGCCGCCGGATGCGGACGCGCCAGCCAGTCATAAAGCAGCGGATGGTTCCAGAAATGCACGAGCACGATATCCGCCGCCTGCACGAGGCGATCGAGCTCAGCGGCAGATGGCTGATCGTAAAGCGGGATGCCCGCCGCCCCGAGCTCCTTCTTCGACCAATCATTTGCATAATCCAGCGTCGCAATCATATGGCGGCACGCCGCATCTTCCAGCACCCACGCTCGGAGCACAGCCCCCAGCCCGCCGCCGAGATGCGGCGTGACATGGAGAATCAAGGGATGATCAATCTCTGAAATCTTCTTCCACATGAAAAAATAAGTCCCTCTTCAAACTTGTCCCTTCTCACGAGAGCGCAACCACCTCGTTCTGAAAACCCATCTCCCGAATCTGACGCGCGATGGAGTCTTTGTACCAGAATGGCAGGATGACGATGGTTGCTGCGTCGTCGTGGATGTGCTCTGGCGGTTCGATGGCGAGGTCTTTTCCTGCGACATGGAATACGAGATCCTGACGAGCTGGATTGCGGTCGATGAGCATCTCGGCATCGCAATCATCGAAGTGGCCATCGAGCATCGAAGCCGTCGAGGCGCCGATGCCCCAGAGAATCAGGCGCTTCCCGCTGGCCGCGAGCGGCGCGACGAGCTCTTGCGCGCGCCGCTTTGACCGCGCGTCATATGCCGCCACGGCTGCCCGCACGCTATCGACATACTTCACAGGCTGCCGTTCCCCGCCATTCCGGAACAGTGCCCAGATGACATGATACGAATCCGCCTTGTAGAATCCGCCCTTCTTGACGAGGCGCAAGCCGAATGCGCGCGCGAGATTGTCGAACGTATCGAGCGACAGGTGGAACGTGTGCTCATACGTGAACATCGTATAGGGTGCGTCCTCATTGTCGCAGTAGTTCTCTGCATCCGGCACCTCGACGTAAAAATACCCCGATGGCTTCAGCATCTGCTTCACGGTTTCGATGGCCTTGTCAAAAGAAAGGATGTGCTCCAACGAATGAATCATCAAGGCCATGTCATACTTTCCCGCCTCACCCGCAGGGCATGTCATGGCATCCGAAGCGATGGCGGGAATGCCGCGCTCCTTGAGAATCACGAGCGAACGCGCATCGCAGTCGAGTGCATGGACATCCGCATATCCCTGCTTGCCGAGGAACTGTGCGAAATCGCCAATCCCGCTTGCCACATCGACAATGGCGGCATCCTTGCCGATGACACCTTCGAAATTGTGCAGGATGTCCGAAAAATACGCATCGGCCGCTGCTTCTCCATAGACTTCGTAATAGCTGAGCGAATGCGCGCTTTCCGAACGATAATACGATGTGACTTCATCCTGCGTGATGGGAAGATCCGCATAGACATTCCCGCAATGCCTGCAGACGACGAAATCGACAGGACTCGTCGGAAAGTCCCCCCCCTAGAATACGCATGTTTGCTGCCATACGACAAACAAAAGATGTCTCATCTGAGCCACAGAGCCTGCATTTCATGAGTCCCTCCCTCCTTTCGCATAAATTTCATCCAGCGCTGCCATCTGCGCCGCGACTTTCGGCACGATGCGGCGATGCGCATCCGTTTCATAGAGCCATGCCACCGTCATCCGGATGCCGGATGGAAAATCCACTTTCGGTGTCCAGTCCTTCGCAATCCTGCGGATTTTCGACGTGTCGAAAATCAGATGCAGCATGCGCTCCCGCATGAGGCCAGGCGCCAGCGGCAGATTGAGACGGAGCACGTCGTCAAACGGGATGTGGATGATGCGCCGGTGCTCGACATGAAGCGCGTCGAGCAAGTCTTCCGATGCCTCGTTCCAGGTACGCCACTGGTTCGTCGCGATATTGTAATCCTCGCCGATACAGGCAGGATTCCCGAGCAGGCAGCAGAACGGATCCGCGAAATCGCGCGAATGCGTAAAAGCGCAGAGATTGTTCCCTTCGCCTGCCACATAGAGCGGCTTGCCGTCGAGGCATCGCTGCGGAACAGTGAAGCAGTTGTGCCCGATGGAGACCGGCACAATCGTATCATACGTCAGCCCCGGCCGCACGATGGTCAAAGGAAATCCTGTGCGTTCCTGCGCCTCGATGAAAACCTGTTCTGCCGCGAGCTTCCCTGCAATATAGGGACTCGCCTCCGCAAGATCATATTTCGGTGCCGTTTCCGAAAACGGCAGGCTGCTCGACAAACGGCGGTAAACCGATTCCGAACTCACAAAGACATACTGCTTCGTGCGCCCCGTGAAGAGTGCGATGGCACGCCGTGCATCCTCTGCATCATAGCAGAGGAAATCACAGACGGCATCAAACGATTCGTCCCCGAGCGCCGCCCGCGTCTGCGCCGCATCGCGGATGTCGGCGACGATGACGCGCGCCTCGTCCGGGATGGGACGCCGCGTCCGGTGCGTCTGCCCGCGATTCAGCAGGACGACCTCGTTCCCCTGCTCGATGGCACGCTTCGTGCACCACCAGCTGATATTGCCATAGCCGCCGATGAACAAGATTTTCATTTCTCCGCCTCCATGCGTTTCAAGATCTCCTCTGCGTCTGCATCCATATCATCGAGCGTCCCGTACGTCACGACCTCGCATGCCCCGCAGAACGGAATTTCCTTGCGACGTCCCTGCAGGTGGAGCTTCTGATACTGCCGAAGCTTTTCTCCATTCCAGATGGCGCGGACAGATGTTTTCCGCACATCGCCAACAATCTGCCCATTCGGCCAGTCGCCGATGCAGGTGCTGCACGTGCCATCTGCATTGACAACGAGGATATAGAAGAGATACGGACAGACCTTCCGCTCATAGGCATCCTGCCCATAGTTCCCCGCATGGAACTTCATCGGAACATCTACAGAAAACCGGAATGTCGGCCAGGCAGGCGAAATATGCTCAAGGACGATGCGGTCAGAAATTTCGCCAAACGTATCAAAGAATCGCTGCCGTTCCTCCTCCGACAGGATTTCTTCAATAGATTTGATGAAGATTTCGCAATGATGGCCATTTCTTTCTTCAACGGCTTTCGCATATCGGAAAAGCTCGCGAAGCTGCTCCACATACTGGCCGAAATCAACAGCCGTCCGCGTGTAAAACTCCATCTGTTCCGAACTCATGCCGTTAACAGAAATATTGATCTGGTCAATGCCTGCATCCACAATATCGTGTGACAGCTCCGGCGTCAGCAAGGCGCCATTCGTCGTCGTGTCAATGCGGAGCACATGGCCGCTCTGCCGCGCATACGCGACCATCTCTGCAAAGCGCGGATGCACGAGAGGTTCGCCGTTCTTATAGAGACGCAGCGTCTTTATGGGCGCATCAAATTCCACGAGGTCGTCGATGACTTTCTGATACACGCGGAAATCCATGATTCCCTGATACCGTCCAGTCGAGTGAATCAGGCCATGATCGCCAGTCGGGCAGAACTTGCAGCGGAAGTTGCAGGCACTCGACGGATCGAGCGCAACGACGAACGGCTGCGAGAGAGGTGCCACCTGCCCGAGCGGCACATGCTTTTCCATATGGACGCGCGGCGTCACTTCAGCTTTCAAGATCATGCGCCTCCCGCAGGTTCTCACAAGAATCTCGGCAGCAGATCTGCCGCATACGCATCAATATCATCCGGTGCGCCCTGGCGCAGCTGGCCACAAACGGCGCAGACGGGATGCTGCTTGCGCTCGCCGCGCAGGAACATGCGCTGATACTCGCGCATTGTTTCCCCCAGCCAGAGGTCTTTGAGCGGCGTCGTCTTCGCATCACCGAGCAGGAGCTTGCGCGACCAGTCGAGGAAGCAGAGACTCACCGTACCATCAGAGTTCACAGCAAAAGAATAAAAAGGATACGGGCACGTCAGGACTTCCCGGATTTCCTGCCCATAAATGCCGCGCGATTCGTTGATATCGACTTTCGTCTGCTCGAACGTCGGCCAGCAGTCCATGATGCTCTCAATGAAGATGCCGTCCGTAATGTCGCCGAAGTCGTCGAGGAACTGCTGTTTCTGCGCTTCCGTCAGGATGTCGCCATTGATCTTGACGACCATCTCGCAACCGCCGCGATGCTCATAGAAAGCTGCAACGTTCTCGCGCATGGTCTCGTATGTCACATGTGCCTGCGAGAAATCCGCATACTGCGCATCCGTGACGCCCTCGATGGAAATATTGATGCGGTCGAGTCCGGCATCGGCGATGCGTCGTCCGAGCTCCGGCGTCAGGAGCGAAGCATTCGTCGTCGTATCGACGCGGTCGCAATGACCAGAATCCTTTGCATAGCGAACCATGTCCGCAAAATGCGGATTGAGGAGCGGCTCGCCGTCCTTGTAGAGGCGGATGACCTTGACGCGCTTGTCGAATGCCGCGAGATCGTCGATGAGCTTCTGGTAGAGCGCGAAATCCATCGGCCCATGACCGCGCCCCGGCGTCCGCTGCATGAGCGCGCGGTCGCCCGTCGGGCAGAACTTGCACTGGAAATTGCAGGTGTCGCATGGATCGATGTTGATGATGAACGGCGTTTCGAGCGGCACGACCGTCTCAAGACGCGTGCGATGCTCGCGATCAATGCGAGGCTTGAAAGCAGCTTTCATGACTTCATTTCCTCCGATTCCGATTTCGATTCCCAGGGCCGTGAGAACAGCAGTTCTTCCTGCATGCGCAGGATTTCACGATAGCGCCCTTCCAGCGCATAGCGTTCATTCCTGCTGGCATAGTCCTCGTATTCCTTGGAAACCTGCGCCATCATGGCCGGCCACATCATCAAGATGTTGTGCTGAAACCCGAGAAACTGCATCCAGTAGTGCTCCCATGCCTCCAAATCCGTCGTACGCCCGAGTTCTTGCAAATAAATCTTGCACCATTCGCAAAGCGCGTAAAAATGGATGCGTGGATCCTGCTGATCCTGCCCTTCATGAATCCGGAAATAGCTCAGGCTCTCCGGCAGATAGATGACATCGCCCTGCTCGCAGAAACGGAGCCAGATCATAATGTCCGCATTGGCCTCCCCATGCCTCCAGATTTCAAGAAGCATGGGCAGATTTTTCCGCTTCAGCAGAACCGTGCTCGTCTCGCCAACACGATTGAGTCCTTCCCAGAGCAGCTGGCGCCGGATATCTGCGCCCCGGTAGAGCGTCGGCTTTTCTGCCATACGCTCGGTCGAAGCAATCTCCGGGAGCTCCCGGCCCTCTGCATCGATGCGCTGCCGGTGCGATGTCACGAGTGCGACGGACGGATACTGCTCATAGCATGAGACCATCGTCGCCACTTTTTCGGGAGCGATGAGGTCATCATCCATCAGGACCGTGAAATATTCTCCTTGAAAGTGATGCAGCAGCCAGAAGATGTTTTCCGTCCCATTAAATCCTGCATTGTATACGTAATGCACGCGCGGGTCGCTGACCTCCGTCTCGACGTAGTGCCGCGTACGGTCGTCATCACTGTCATCGCTCACGACGATCTCGATGTTCGGATACGTCTGCTGCCGCGCACTCGCGAGCGCTTGCTTAAAATATTCCGGACGGTTGTGCGTCGGGATCAGGATGCTGACGAGCGGTCTCTGTTCCATGCAACATTTCCTTTCTTCTCAAAGCTTCACGAGCATCTCCTGATATGCCGGCCAGATGCCGGACGTCATGTCGCAGCCCTTCGAGAGCGCCTGCTCGAGCAGGTAGATGCCATGCTTGCGCTGGCGGTCGATGGCGTCCTGCCGCTCATCCGCGCGCAGGAGCGCCGCACCGTCCTTCTCGCAGAGCGCATGCCAGTCCATCTGGTGCGCCGCGAGCGCTTCCAATGAGAAAGAAGGTGCCTCGCCCGCGTAGTTGCCGCGCAGGACGCCGAAATACCTGCAGGGCTGTTCGGAAGCTGCAGAAAGCAGCGCGCGCCAGAAAGCGAGCAGGTGCGGGCGGCCGCCATCAAAAAGCCCCGGCACGCGGCTGGCTGTTTCAAAGACTTCCCGCTGCATGAGTACGCCGGCGAGACCGCGCGACGGATATTTGCCGGCGGCGAGCAAGCGCGCCCAGATGCCCGAAGCCAGCAACATCTGGAAATTCACACCCTCGGGCACATCAAAGTCGATGAATGGTGAGACGTCAGGATACGTGCCGCCGCCATCAGAGAGAAGCAGGGGGAACGGCAGATCCTGCAGCTGCATGCAGGCGACCATGCGGCGGAGCTTTTCGCTCCGGACGGTCTCGCCCGGCAGCAGCCACTCTACATACTTGCCGTGTACGGAAGACGGCAGGGACGATGCCTCGTCGAGGATGCGGGCATGCTGCCCCGTGACCTCGCCTGTGAGCTCCGTCGAGAGATCGCCTGCGAGCACGGGAACGACGAGCTCCCGCCACGGATAGTCCTCGGCACAGGCCGAAGCGAACGATGTGCAAAACGCTGCATCCTCGCCGAGGTATGGCACGATGGTCGTCACGAGCGGCGCATCTGCGAAGGCCCGCGTTTCGGCGAGCTCCTCGGCCAGTGCCTCGCTCGCGGCCATGACATTTGCAAGCACGTTGGGCGCAAGCTCCTTGCTGTAGCGCAGCTCCGGCAGCGGCACACGGCCGCGCAGGTCGCATTTCCGCCAGTCAGGCCTTTCCTCGTTCTCGCTCGGCCCTTCCCCTCTCCGAACAGCCTCGAACCACTTGCGATAACCTCCGCCGAAGGCCGTGTGCATCGTGTACTTCGCCACGATATTCGGCCAGGCGACGGCATATTTCGACTGGATCTGCGCAGGGCTGCGCCAGAAGAAATGCGCGATTTCGATGGCGTCCGAAAACGGTCCGTGCGTCCACGATTCTTCCGTCTCCGTCCGGCGGCCGATCTTGTGATTGCCCTGCGAGAGGCGCACATGACTGCGGCGCACGAGCGCGCCGCCGACGATGACTTTCTGCCCGTCAATCGGCACGCTGTTGCGGTAGAGCGGCTGCGCGAGCAGGAAACGCTCCGTAGGCGCGCCATGCTTCCAGCTCGACGCATAGAGACGCCAATGGACGCTCCGCACGTCATCTTTCGGCAGCTGCTCGAGCACGGCGCGGCAGGACGCACCGCCCGTCGGTACGAGGAATTCGTCGGCATCGAGCGGCACGACGAGATCCGCCTTCTGCACATCGGCCGCCTCCCAGAGCAGGTGCGTCATGACGTCGGCCTGCTCATATGTGGCCGTCCGGACGTCCTCGATGATGAGTGGGAGGCCTTCGTCGCGCAATTTTTCAAGAATCCCGCGCGTCTGATCCGTGCTCTTGTGGTCGGCGACAATCAGGAGATCGGCAAAGCCGAGCGTATGGCGCACGAAGCTCTCGATGACATCCATCTCGTTCTTCACCATCGAGATGGCGACGATCCTGCACGCTTTCGAGCGGCGGATGCGCGGCGCCGGCGCTGGCGCCGTGCTTTCATCGAGCCGCAGGTGCGCGGCCGTCAGGATTTCGCGCAGGCGGCGATGCTCGCTTTCCGAAAGATGGAAGAACGTGAAGAGCGTTTCCGTCATGCCGACATGGTTCGGACGGAAGTCCCCCGCGAGGAAGCTGCGGCACAGCGCCTCTTCCAGAGCCCGCTGCACGAGATCCCGCAGTGCATCCTCGGGCAGATCGAGCCGCGCCATGCGCCAGAGATACATGAGATCCTCGACCTGCAGGCGCCAGACCGGCGACTTCTCCGGATACGCCGCCAGAGCCCTTCCGAGGATCGCGAGCGCTTCGCCGCCCGCACCGCGCCGCAGGGCCGCATAAATGCGGTGGACAGGAAGCGTCTTGTGCGTCTGCCAGCGAAGCTTCAGATAATACTTCCAAAACGGATCCATGTCCGGGAATTTCACGCCCGAAAGATCATAGCCCTCGGCCTCGATGAGCTTGCGCCAGAAGCCATGCTCGACACTGAGCGTCCAGGCATGGCAGCCGAACGGCCGCCAGCCCCCCTCCATGCGGCGGAAGACATGCTGCAGGTCGTCCTGCACGGCAAACGAGAGCGCCGTGCGGACATCGGGCACGCGGAACGTCTCATCGCGCACGCCGCATGCTCCGAAGAAGGCGTCCTCGCAGGCGAGAAAAGCATCCTGCAGCACCGCACCCTCCCGGAGCCAGTCTGCATGCTGCTCGAGCATGCGCAGGCAGGCGGCCGGACGCCGGAGCGAGAGGCCGCCATTGCCGATGCGCGCGCCGAGGAGATGCCAGAGCGGGACATAGCGGCCGACGGGCGCGCCGATGTAGTCATATCCCATCGCGCAGAATTCCTGCAGGCGGTCGGAAAAGACAAAGGCATCCGTCTGATAGATGAGGATGAAGTCATAATCGAGGAACCGCCGATAGAAATCCTGCTGCAGGAGCAGGACGCTGTACGTCGTCGCGCTCTTGAAAAATTCATCGGGAAAGCGCTCGACGGAAAAGCCCCTGCCGAGCTCGCCATAATCGAACGTGAGCGATTCCGGCGCCATAAAGATTTTTGGATATGCCCCGAGCACCTTCTGAAGCTGCGCGAGCGCGACCTTGTCCGTGCGGGACAGCGTCTCCCGATAGACAGGCACGACGACGGCAGCTTGCTGTTTCTTCTGGTCCATGACCTCGTCCCTTCCAGAGCCTTTTGAAAAACGTCAAGGAATCATGCGCACATCATTCCGCCGGCGTGCGCAGGTAATCGAGCAGCAGGAAATCCGTCTGCGGCAGCTTGGACGCGAGTGCGAGCGCCTGGTCATGCTTGCCGAGGCACTTCGCGAGCACGGCGAGGTTTCGGATCGTCTCGGGATCGGAGGCATCGATGTCGAGCGCGGCCGAGAGCAGGATGGCAGTCGAAGCATGCTCGGCGGCAACGAAATGCGCGCCGGCAAACATATTCAAAAGATGCAGCTTCTGCTTGAACGGAATCGTCTTTGCGAGAACGGACTGGCGCTCCTGCTCGGCCACGGCCGTGTCCTCTGCCGCCTGCTGTGCGGCTGGCGCTGCCGGCGCGGATGCAGCTGGTGCAGCCGGTGCCTGCGCCGTGCGCTCTTCCGGAGCCGCGACTTCTGCATCCTCTTCGACCTCGATGCCGAGGAATTTCGCGACGGACGGAAAATCCTTCGCAAGGCGTTCCTGTTCCGTGCGGCCGTAGTAGTCGAGGATGTCTTCCACATCCTCGCGCTGTTCTTCGGAAAGCGCGCTTCCATAATGCTCAAGAACGAAGTCGAAGATGGCGAGGCCGTCGTCGATGCGATCCTCGAGGATGCAGATGCGGGCGAGCAGGATGCGGGCGGCCACATGCGCAGCATCATATGCAAGGACATCCGTGATCATGCCGGCCGCACGCTCATACTCGCCAAGCATGAAGTAGCTGTACGCGCACTTGTAGAGGTCTTCCGCTTTCTGCTGTCCATCCTCGACAAGTTCTGCCGTCATATTGATGACATCGGCATACTGGCCGTTCTCATACGCCTCGTCAATCTCCTTGCGCAGGTCGCGCGTCTCCCTGCGCTCCACGCCCTGCACACGCTGCTGCTGACGCTTGTTCATTCTTCTGTTTGCTTTTCCCATGATGGTCTGCTCCTTTGCAATAGAATCTGCTATGTTATAAATACGACGTTTCTGCGTCATTTCCTGCCTTCCCGCTTCCATCCCGCGCCTCCATCGCGCGAAGATGTCCTGATACGCCGTCTGGATGTCGTGGAGGTACATGCGCGCGTCCATGACAGGCGACGCTTTCATCATCTCGGGGATGCGCGCATGGAGCGCCGAAAGCAGTGCCGGATTGCGCGCGAGCGCGACGGCTTTCTGCACGTATTCCTCGTCATCCTGGCACGCGAGCTCGCCGAGGCCGATGTTCTCGAGCAGGCTATAGCTGAAGCGCGTGCCATGGCGCCTCCCGTAGCGCGTGACGACAGGCACGCCCATGTAGAGCGCATCGCACGTCGTGCCGCCGCCCGTGTACGGATACGTGTCGAGCAGCAGGTCGACATCCTGATAGCGCGAGAGATACTCCGCCGTGACGTCTTCGAGCTCGAATTCCTCAGGACGGAAGCCGATGTGCAGCAGGCGGCGGCGCGTCATGCGCATCGCATTGATTTTCTGCGAGCTGTTCTTGATGAGGATATGGCTCCCCGGCACGGCGCGCACGATGCGCAGCCAGAGGCGCAGCATATGATCCGTGAGCTTCCAGAAGTTGTTGAAGCTGCCGAAGACGATGGGGCTGTGCACATGGTATTCCTTCGCTGCCCGGAGCACGCGCGTCGAAGGCGTATAGCAGAAATGCGAGTGCGGCATCCGCAGGATGGTCTCCGCGAAGTCCTCCTCGTGGAGGCCCGGCGGATCGCAGTACGGGTCGCCGAGGAAATAGTCGACGGCCTTCGTCCCCGAGGACGACATGTAGCCGATGCCCGCGACCTGCACAGGCGCAGGCCGGTGGCACATGACGGCCATCGTGCGGCCGCCAGCGCTGTGCACTTCGAGGTCGAACAGGATGTCGATCTCGTCGTCCCAGATGTCCTGCGCGACGTCCCGGTAATCCACGTTGCGCGGGTACATGCGCAGCTGCTTCACCTGGCGCTCCACCTCGTCCGTATAGAGGTCGCGCGTCTCGCTGAGCTGGTACACATAGACCTCGAACGCGCTGCGGTCGTACGCCATCAGGAGCTGCGCCGTGAAGACGCTCAGCACGTTGTCCGCGAACGCGCTCGCGATATAGCCGATGCGGAGCTTTGCGTGACGGTGGCGCTCCAGAGGGTGCGGGAACGTCTCCGCGTCCTGTGCGAACTTGTCATAGAGCATCTCGAGCTCCCGCCGCTCGTCATCGCTGAGATCGTCGAAATAATGCAGGAAGAACAGGTAGTCGCTGTACTCGATCTGCTGGATGATGCGCGGTGCGCCGCCCGGATGCGTAATCGCCTGCCATGCGTAGGCGCGGCTCTTCTGCTTGTCAAAGAGCTTGTACCAGATGAGGCTGTAGCACTCCCAGACGCGCCACATGTCGTCGGGCGCAAACGGCTCCCGCCGCACGATGTCGTCGAGGCGCTCGAGCGCTTCGCGCGGCGCTGTCTCGATGAGGTTTGCAGCCGGGACGAGGCGGTCATCAATCTCTCCGAGTGTCATGGTCATGCGAACCTCTCCCCCCTTTCCATTCCTTTTCCTTTTCGTCAAGCATGATGCGGTAGGCTCGCTCGAGCTCCGCGACGTACTGGCGCGTATTCATGAGCGGCGACTGCATCATCATCGTGCGCAGGTTCCGATGCAGCACGCCGAGCAGCTCGCGGTCGCCTGCGAGTGCGACGGCGCGCGCGACATAGGCCTCGCGCGTCGCGCAGGCGAGCTCGCCGAGCCCGGCCGCCGTCAGGATGGAGAGGCCGAAGCGCGTGTCGCGCCGCCTGCCATAGAGCGAGACGACGGGCACGCCCATGTAGAGCGCGTCGCAGGTGATGCCGCCGCCCGGATATGGATACGTGTCGAGCAGCACATCGACCTCGTCGCGCATCCGCTCCATATAGTCGTCCGTCGCATCCTCGAGCAGCAGACGGCTCGCGTCGATGCCATGCGCTCCGCACCGCTCGATGGCCGCAAGCTTCGCTTCGGGCACATGGAAGAAGCCGCCCTTGAGCAGCAGCCGGCTCTCCGGCACGGCTGCAAGAATTTCGCTCCAGGCATCGAGCATCTCATCCGTGATCTTGAGGTACCGGCCGAAGACGCCGAACGTGATGACGCCCGTTTTTTCGCACGGCGCGCCTGAAGACGGCGCAAGGTCGCTGCGGCCCGTATAACAGAACTGGCTCGTGAGGAAGACGGGCTGCTCGTGGAACATCGCCCAGTCCGCGCGCTGCGCCTCGCCATCCGCCTGCGCATCCGTCAAAAAGAAGTCCACCGTAGAAAGGCCTGTCGGGTACATGTAGCCAAGGCCCGAGCACTGCACGGGGGCCGGGCGGTACGCGAGCACGGGCAGGCCGCTGCTCGTCGTATGGCCGCCGAGGTCGAAGAGGATGTCGATGCCGTCAGAGGCGATGCGCTGCGCGATGGCCGCATGCGGCTCCCCCTGCACGTCGACGAAGTGGTCGACGGCTTTGCGGACGAGCTCCGTGTACTGGTCGTGCGTCCGCCCGAGCGAATAGGCAAAGAGCTCGAACGTATCTGCGTCGTGCGCAACGAGCATCTGATAGCAGAACGCGAACATCACATGATGGCGGAAATCGCCCGAAAGATAGCCGATGCGGATGCGGCGATGCTCCTGCCGCCAGGCTCCCGGATCGCGCTGCGGCAGCCGTCGGACGTCCTCGAAAAGCTTGTCGTAACCGACGTGCATCCCGCCATAAGCCTGCGGCGTGAGCATGAGGTTGTGCGCGGCGAGCAGGTACGAGCTGTAGAGGCTCCGTGCCGTCTCCTGGTCGCCGCCGGCACCTGCTGCCTCCGAGGCTTCCAGGTAGCGCTTCGCAGCTTCGTCTGCTGCGCCGCATTCGAGCGCGCAGGCCGCCTCGATCGTGCAGAGATCGGCATGAAAGCCCTCAGACCCTCCGCCCGTCGCTTGAAACTGCTGGCGCGCTGTCCTGGCCGCTTCGTATCCTTCGAGATAGCGATGCTCCTCGCGGCAGGTTCGCGCGAGCAGGCGGCCGAGCTCGACAGATTTCGCCGAGCCGCGCGCAATGGCCGCGCGGAGCCAGTACCGCGCGCGCAGACGGTTCTGCACGGCACGAAAGGCAATCGCGCCCGCCGTCCATGCTTCGGCGGCCTCAGCCGCCGTCAGCACATCGCCTCCGGCGTCTTCCTCCGCCGTGCCAGCCGTCGGCACGAGATGGCGGCCATGGTCGCGCTCCCGCGCCACGATGCGCCCGGCGAGGCGGATGGCGTCCTCCCATGCATGCGACGCCATGGCGCGCTCCAGCGCCTTGAGATCCCTGACAGCGAGCTTGCGGCGCTCCTCGTCCGGGAGCCCCGCCTCCTGCCAGTCGAGGAAGATGCGCGCATAGGCCTGCTCCATCGCGCCCATGTAGTCTACGCCCTGCACAACGGGCGACGCCTGGAATGCGAGCGGCAGCGTGCGATGAAGCCCGGCGAGCCGCGCAGGATCCTTTGCGAGCTGCACAGCAATGTCCACGTACTCGTCCGGCGTTGCGGCGCAGAGCTCCGGATGGCCCGCATTCACGAGCAGGCTGCAGCCGAAGCGCGCATTGTGACGCCGGCCGACGCGCGTCACGACAGGCACGCCCATTGAGAGCGCGTCGCACGTCGTGCCGCCGCCCGGATACGGATACGTGTCGAGCGCGATATCGACATCCTCATACGACGTCATGTACTGCTGCGTGCGCTCGCCGATGATGAGCTGTTCATCCGTGATGCCGGCCGCATGGATGCGCGCAAGCGTCCGCGCCCGGCCGACGGGATGGTTGAAGATCGACGTCTTGAGGTAGAGCCTGCTGCCGGGCACGGCCGCGAGGATGCGCGCCCAGAGCGCGAGCAGGCTGTCCGAGACCTTCGTGAAATTATTGAAGCTGCCGAACGTCACGAAGCCGTTGCGCAGGAATGCAGCCGGCCGGATGTGCTCTGGCACGTCATGCGGCAGGAAGCAGAAATGGCTCTGCGGCAGGCGCAGCAGCCGTTCCGTGAACATCGCATCGTTCTCGGGCGGGTCGGTGAAGCGGTCGGCGAGGTAGTAGTCCATGGCCGGCAGCCCCGTCGTCGCGAAGTAGCCGATGCCCGAGACCTGCACGGGCGCCGGATGATAGGCGAAGACCGGCAGGAAGTTGCGCGCCGTATGGCCCGTCGAGTCAAAGAGAATGTCGATATGGTCATCATGGATGATCTGTGCGATTTTTTCATCGGGCAGGCCGTAGACATTCTGCCAATGATCTACGAGGCCGCGGTACTCGCTGCTCACCTCGTCTTCGAGGCAGCCTGCATAGCACCAGACCTCGAAACGGCGGCGGTCGTAGTCATGGAGGAACGCCGCGAGGAACAGTGCGACGACATGCAGGTGGAGATCCGGAGAGAGGTAGCCGATGCGGAGCTTCCGCGCGGGCCCGCCCGGATGGCGCTCGTGCGAGAACGGCTGCACATCATCGAAGAACGTGCCGAATTTCTTCGCCGCCGCCAGCATGTAGTCCGCGTTCTTTTCCAGATAGTGCAGATTGAACAGCATGTTGCTGTACTCCGTCGCCTTGCCGTGCGCGAGGTCCTTGTAGCTGCACGACATGCGGTAGAAGCGCGCTGCCTCCTCGGGCCGCCCCGCCTCCCGGCAGAACGTCGCGTAGATGCTGTAGGCCGCGCCGCGATACCATCCCTCGAGGTCCGGCGAAGCCAGCGCGGCCTGGAACTCGCGCTCGGCCGTCTCCCAGTCATCCTGGAGCAACGCGATGCGGCCGAGGTAGAACGACGATTTGCCGTCGTGCGGAAAATGTGCCGCATAGGCCCTGCCAGCTTCGGCGGCCTGCTCCACAGCATGGCCGTCGATATAGGCCGCGAGCATCGCATTCCACATCTCGCGGTCGTCAGGATCCTCGGCCCGCAGGCGGTCCGAGAGCTGGATGGCCTTTTCCCAGTCCTGCTGCTCCATCGCATCCGTCAGTTTCTCAAAGAGCTGTTTCCGTTCCCGGTATGTCATGAAACTTCCCCTTTATTCCCCTTCATTTCAAAACCTGCAGCAGCGCTGCCGCACCCTCGGCGCCATGGTCTTCCGCGTCGTGCGCGAGGCTGCGGACGGCGGTGAGCTCGCTTTTCGCCGTCTCGGCGGCCGCGTCCATACGGCCGGCTGCGAGGTATGCGAGCGCTGGAAATGCATGATCGCCCGCGCGTTTCCGATAATAGAGATAGACCTGCCCCGCCCGTGCGCGCCCGAGACGCTGCGCGAGGAACTGCATGTCTTCCGGCGACTGCTCGTCGTAGATGCCCCGCAGGACCGCGATGACATCGGCCGGTGCAGCCCCGATGCGGCGCAGATACGCCCAGAACGAAGTGAAAAGCCCTTCATGATGCTTCGACAGCGAAAGGCCTGCCACATAGGCATCCTGCGCCCCGGCGAAATCGCGATGCGCCTCGCGCAGGCAGCCGAGCCGCCACCAGACATTCGGCAGGAGATACGCCGCATTGTCCATGACGGCCGTGATGCTCGTCGGCTGCCCATGGTAGCGCGCATGGATCGCGAGGCCATCCTCGAGCGCCTGCTCCGCGCCGAGCCAGTCGCCCCGGTCATAGTCCCAGAGCCCCTGCATGAACGGGAACTCCGCAAGCTCCGGGCAGGCGCGGCGTGCCGCCTCGTAGCAGGCAGCCGTCTCTTCTTCTGGCGCATGCTTCTTCATGAGGCAGCTCGCCCAGGTTTCATAGGCGCGCCCTGCAAGGTCTGCCGCGAGATTTTTCATCGCGAGCAGCTTCTTTGCATACGCCTCGGCCCGGTCGTACTGGCCGAGGCCGTAGTAGATGTCCATGAAATAGCGTGCATCGACGGGCTCCTCCCTGCCGCCGTGCTCCGCGATGCGCTGCTGCAGCAACACGAGATTGCGCTCCATCTTCTTGCGGACGATGCTCGCCGAATAGCCTGTGTGCAGAATCTCGATGTCCTGCGCGAGTTCGAGGTTGCTGCCCTTCGGCAGCGTCAGCGTCTCGTGAACGCTGCCCGTATAGCGCAGATGCGGCGCCCGGCGGAACATGCGGAGCTGCACGAGCGACGTCATGCGGCGGCCGCCATCATCGAGATTGATGTTCACGAGGCGGCAGAGCACGCCGGCCGTCTGGCGGTTCTTGTGGATGCGCCGGAGGAGCGGCCGCACCTTCGCAATGGAGTCTTTCGAAAAGAACTCATCGGCATCGAGGAACAGCACCCAGTCGCCCTTCGCATGGCCGAGCGCGAAATTCTTCGCCGCAGAGAAATCATTGCACCATGCGAAATGATAGACCGTCGCGCCGCCCTGCCGCGCGATTTCCTCCGTCGCATCCGTGCTGCCCGTATCGACGACGATCATCTCGTCGGCGATGGGCTGCACCGAAGCGAGCCAGCGGCCGAGATTCGACGCCTCGTTCTTCGCGATGACGCATGCAGAAATCTTGAGCTTCATGCCTCCTGCTCCTTTCGTGCCCAGTGGAGATGAAACGCGAGCCGCGGATCCTCGCATCCTGCCGCCGACGCGCGTTCAAAGCACTCCTGCGCGCCCTCGGCGCCGAGCGCCCAGAGCACGCGCCCCGTCAGCAGCCAGAAATCAGCCGCCTGCGCATCCTCTGCGAGGAAATCCGCAGGAATGCGCTGCAGGAGCTCCCAGGCCGCCGCCTCCATGCAGCGGTCTGCCAGCCAGTGCGCCGTGCGCAGCAGCGCGGCGGGGCCGAACGACTCTGAAAGACGCGCATACGGCAACACCTGCTGCTCCGTCACAAAGCCAGAGAGCGCTTCGAGCCCCGTAAAGAATGTTGCCTCCTCCTGCGCATCCGCCGCCTGCTGCGCCCGCATGCAGTACAGCAGATGACGCAGGGCGCCGGGCAGGGCCGCCTCCCATTCGGCGGCGCGGTCCGGCTCGGCGGCGCGCCGCTCTTCCGGCAGCGCCACAAGTGCCGAAAAGAGCTCCTGGAGCGCCTCGCCCGCGAGCGTCGAAGCGCTCTGCACGAGGCCGTCCCAGTCACCAGCTGCTGCCTGCGCGAAGCACGCTGTCACGGCCGCGCGGCCCTCGCGCTCCTCCGGAGAAAAGTGCGCAGCCAGGGCGGTGCGGAGCGGCACGATCCTGTGACGCTCCGCAAAAGACGCGAGGAAAGATGCTCCCTTCTCCGGCGCCGGATAGAGCGGCAGCACGCGGCTGACCATCGCCTCAGCCTCGGGGAAGCATTCCGCCAATACGGCAAGCGCCTTCTCCTGATAAGGATTCGACGCAAGAGCCGCCATGGCCTGCTTTTCCGCTTCTTTTTGCCGGCCGAGGGAAAAGAGTGCCTGCGCATCGGCCGCCAGGATGTCGGGCAGGCCGGCTTCCGCGCCGCTGCTACCCGCCTCGCCCTCCCGCTTGGCCTTGTCTTGCAACGCGTTCAGGCATTCCGCAAGCGCATCGTGCGCTCCGGCCGCATCGCCGGCCGCGAGGCGCAGCCGCCCTTGCCAGCCGACGAACTCCGCGCGCGCCGTCCCCGTAAGATGCGCGAGTGCCTCATGGACGACATCCTGCTGCTCCGTGAGCGGGCGGCCGAGCTTCTGGAGCGAGCGCAGCAGCACATCGTAGAGATCGCGGTCTCCTGCGACCGTCGTGACGGGAGCTGCGAGCGCTTTCCGGGCCGCGCGCACGGCATCCTCATAGCGGCCGAGGCCGTAGCAGGCATCGGCGAGATAGCGCATCGTCAGCGGCTGCTCGCCATGCGCCTGCATATCTGCCTCGAGCATCGCGAGGTCGCGCAGCAGTTTCGAGCGCACGCGCGCCGAACTGTATCCCGTATGGCGCACGAGGAAGCGCTGATCGATGGCGCAGGGCTCGGGAGGACGCCCCGTGCGCGTATCGACGAGCACCTCGTGAATTGCGCCGCGATAGCGGTAGTGCGGCCGCTGCCGCCAGAGCCGCAACGCATGGAAACGGCTGATTTCGAGTCCTTCCGCATCGTCGTCGACATTGACGAGCGTCAGCAGCACGCCCTCGGGCGCAGGTGACGCGGCCGAGAGCCCCGCCAGCATCTCGCGAAGGCCTTCGGCGTGCGGCAGAGACTCGTCGGCATCGAGGAAGAGGATCCATCGGTCGGAGTCTTCCGGGGTCTCGGACGGCGCAGCATGGTCGAGTGCGAAATTCCGCGCAGCCGCGAAATCGTCCTGCCACGGAAACGAAAGCACCCCGGCCCCGCAGCGCCGCGCAATCTCCACCGTGTCATCCGTCGAGCCCGTATCGACGACGACGATGCGGTCGGCGATGGGCGCAACCGTCGCAAGCGATGTGGATAGATTCCTGGATTCATTCTTTGTGATGTAGCAAGCGGTCAGATACATATGATATATGCTCCTTGAAAAAACGAAGCCCGCATAAACTGCAATCGTAAATTGCAAACGTCATGCTTGTGAGACTCCTTCAGTCAGCCATCCGGCTGACAGCTCCCTCTGAGAGGGAGCCTTAAGAGGTATAGAAAAACCCTCTCCGGAGAGGGAGAGGGTTCTTCCTGCTAGCAATTCGCCAAACGAATCGGCGAGATGATCCAGAATTACTGGAGCAGGCTGAGGACCGAGCTGCTGCTCTGGTTCGCCTGTGCGAGCATGGACTGAGCTGCCTGGAGAAGCACGTTGTTCTTCGTGTACTCCGTCATCTCTTTTGCCATGTCGGCATCAAGTTGCTGCTCGTGTAGGACAGGCGGCTCTGGACGGAACCAATCGTCGTCTGCTGATCGAGGGCTTTCTGGACAGCGTTGTCGAGGACGTTGACCGCAGCGTTTGCCTGTTCCTGCGTGCCGATCTGGATTGTAGCACCCGAGGAGCTCTGGAGGCCGAGAGCCTCAGCGCGCATATCCGTCAGGCCAACCTTGATGCTCTGGTTGGCCTTCGTGCCGACCTGCAGGCTGATCGCGTTGTCATCCGACTTGTTCTGTGCGCGGATGGACTCGGAGAAGTTGTCGAGCACGGCGTTGGCGCTCTTCTGCACCTGGCCCTGCGTGTTCGTGACGCTGATCGTGATGCCAGAGACCTGGTTCTTGACGCCCGTGCCGGATGCCTCGATCGTCAGAGCCTGCTTCTCGTCTGCCGTGTGGACCGTATCGCCTGCGATGTCCTTGCCGATGTAGGACGTCGAGCCGATCGTCGTCTTGAACGTGTTGGCATTCTTGCTGTTCGCATTCTCGATGAGCTTGTTGAGATTATCCGTTGCAGCAGCCGTTGCGGAATACGTCTTGCCTTCCTTGACGAAGGAAATCGTGACCGTATCCATCGAGTTGATGTTCAGGCTGTTGCCGTTGCGGTCATTCATCGCGCAGAACTTCGTCGTGCCCGTCGTAGCGGAGTCGAGGCTCTCGTTCGTCATCGCCGTCGTCGTTGCCGTGACCTTGTTGTTGTGCGAGCCATCGACGAGGTACTTGCCGTTGTACGTGACGTTCGCGTTGTCGTTGATCTGGTCGATGCTCTGGTCGAGCTCTTTCT
>CACZFT010000003.1 GCA_902780535.1 uncultured Selenomonas sp.
GTAGTGCACTACAAAAGTCTGCGGCTTGATAATGCTTGTTGCTGAGAGCCGTATGGTTATGGGAAAAGCTCATGTTTTTCATGTGGGAAGTTTGAGTTTCAAATATCATACCCGATGCCGTTTTCCTCGCAGAAGTCCTTGGCCACGACGAGCAGGTGGGAATGGAGGAACGCCTGCCACTTTTTTTCGAGCAGCAGATGACGCACTTCGCGGCGGAAGCGCGGGGCGGCGCCGGGAGTGGCGAGGATGGCAGCGAGGCGGCCCTTCGTCTCAGGCGGCTGCGCGTCGGCGAACGCCTGCATGGCGCGGGGCTCTTCGGCGTCGTAGATGTCTGGGAGCGGGATGTAGCGCTCGAAGTCTTCCTCGATGCGCATGGCATGGTCAAAAGCAGCGTCATCCCCCGCCTCGGATTCGATGGTCAAGACGCGGCCAGAGACCGTGTCGATGTAAGAAGTGACGACGTCGGAGCGGGCAATCGCCGCAGCGAGGTCGGTGAGACGGATGTTCATGATGCTTTTTCCTCCACAACAATAATGCAGCTGCCGACGGGGTCGTGTTTTGCCGCCTCGCCGAGCGTCATGCGCTCGACGGTTTCGTCTTCGTACGACAGCCTGGCGCAGATGGCGTAAAATGCGTTTTCGGGCCAGCCATGGGCCAGCAAGGTTTCGGCAATGGTCTTCGAGTTGTGCTGGACGTCCGTCAGCATGCCGAGCTTCCTGCCCGGCGCATAGGCGAGGTCGCTTTCTTTTGGCACGCGGCCGTGAAAGCTCAGGAGCTGCGCGTCATGCCACGGCAGGGCGAGGCGCGAAAATGCGAGCTGGAACGAGCTGATACCCGGTATGACGTCGATACAGCGGGCGTCAAATGTGCGCCGTAAGGCGTCGAGCAGCGAGAAATAGCCCGGGTCACCCGAGACCATGACAACGACGTCGGCTTTTGCGAGCCCTTCGCGCACAAACGCCATGACGCCATCAATATCGCGCGTGACAGCGCACGTCTGCTGGCCGCCGCTCGCTTTGGCATACTGCGAAAGCGCACGTCGTCCGCCGACGAGATACTTTGCCCCCTCGATGGCCTTTCTTGCCGCTGGCACCATATACTCGGGGCTGCCGGGCCCGATGCCGGCCACGATGATGTGATGTTTCAAAGTTTCCATCCGAGATGCCTCCCGATTTCCCTTGCGGCCTCGTCCATGCCGAGCACGCGGCCGCTGTATGTGAGGAGCACCGTGCCGACCTTGAGCTTGCCGAACACATGGCGCTCGCTGCGCGCGCTCGCCCGTTCCGCGAGCACCGTGTAGACATGCTGGAGCCCTGCGCCATCGATGATCTCAAGCGCGTCCTCCGAGGCATTGGCCGCGAGAATCGCCTGCACGCCCTTCTGCCCCAGCCCTTCGGCCGCCGCGTAAGCCGCGAGTGTTTCAAGACGCGCATCTGAAATGCGGTTGTGCGTGTAGAAATTGCCGGCTGCAACCTTGACGAGCTTGCCGATATGGCCGAGCAGCAGCACGCGCTTCGCCCCATGCTCAGCCGCCGCATCGAGCAGGAAGCCGATGAAGTTGCTCGTCTGCACGAGCGATGGCCGCGGCAGGCCGATCTTTGCCGCAAGCTTCTCGCCGATTTTTCCGGGCACGAAGACGATGTCTTCAAAGCCCGCGGCCAGCGCCACATCAATCTGCGGCACAAGCGAGTTCTTGAACCCCTCTTCCGACATCGGCCGCAAGACGCCCGTCGTGCCGATGACGGAAATGCCGCCCTCGACGCCGAGCACGGGATTCAGCGTCTGCTTTGCAAGCTCGACGCCCGCAGGGATGCTGATTGTCACGGTAAAATCGAGCTTTGCCATCAGGGCGGCCCAATCCACGTCTGGTGGCGCGCCATTCCCCCGAACAGCCGCGCTGCCGCCAGCTTCCCCGCTGACGTCAATGCCAAGCTCCCGCGCCAGTACGCGCGCAATGAGCTTTCGCGGCCCGGGATTGATGGACGGCTCGCCAACGGGAATCTGGAGGCCCGGCTTCGTCACATGCCCGACGCCCTTGCCCGCACGGAACACGAGCCCCTGCCCCGCCGCGCCTTTCTGGAGCGTCGTGAAAACAGAAGCGCCATTCGTGATGTCCGGGTCGTCGCCCGAAAACTTCACGATTTCAGCCGTCGCGCCGCCCGCGCCCTCGACACCCTCGCCAGCTTTGGCAGGCCGGACTGCCTTGACGGGAATCTGCAGCATCGTGCCGTCAAGCGCCTCGATCTCGAGTGCCGGACACTCCTCGCCCCGCAGAAATTTCAAAGCGGCCAACGCCCCGGCCGCCGCACAAGCGCCCGTCGTATAGCCGCCGCGTAACTTCTTCAAAGAAAACCTCCCCCTCCCCTGATTGGACAAATTCGCAACTCCGCGAAGCATCTGTCCCTTCGGGAGGGCGGGGACTTTCCCTCTGGAAATTTTTACACGCGAAGCGCGTACTTTTTCCAGAGGGGAAGCCCCCGCCCGACGCGAGCAAACGCCCATCTTCGCGTGCTCACTCTGTCAACTGCCGATTCAAGAAATCCCTTCCAAACACCGTCAGCGTATAATACAGCCCGATCAAAAACGGAATATACTCCGCAATCAATCTCCAGCACACGGCGATAATGCCGACGGTACCGGCCGGGACGGTGTTGCTGAACAGCAGCACGAAGCCGCCTTCCGCAACGCCGCTGCCGCCTGGCGTCGGCATGAAGTACAGCAACATATTAAGGAAGATCATGCGCCCCATAACGCTGTACCAATCCGCATCGTAAACGCCGAGACCGAGCAGCAGGCACGGCACGATGGCGTAAATGCAGAGCAGGTTCAGCCCCGACTCGAAGAACACAAGCAGCATGGCCCGCGGCGATTTCAGCAGCAGCGAAATCGCGCTCTTCGTGTCGCGGTAAAATGCGATGATTTTGCGGCCTTTCTGATTCGAGAATTTCCGCGTGAGCCAGATGACGAAATAATCGAGGAAGCCGCGCCGCGCGCCCCAGACGATGAAGAGGATGCCGAAGAACGCCGCAAGCGTGATCGCCATGAGGACTTCATTCGAGATGCCCGGCACGATGCCCTTGTCATGCAGGAGAATCAGCGGCATGCAGCACGCGAGGAAGAAAATCGAGAGCAGCGTCCGCACGATGACGAGCACGGCGGCCTTGCCCGTCGGCACGCCCGCATGGAGCGCGAGGAAATAGTTGCCGAAAATGACCTGCACGGCCTCATAGAGCGTGATGCTTTCATTTGAAATCTTTACGAGATGCATGAGGCGGCTGCCGTCGAAAAACAGCCCGAGCCCGACGGCAAAAATAGCCAGCGCAATCGACCACCATTTGAACTCGCCGAGGTTCTTGAGCGTGTTGATGTCCACGGTCGAATAGATGACGACGCCCGAGATGATCAGCACGAGGCTGATAAGGAGCACGAAGCGCTTATAAAATTTGTTCATGACGCAGGGCCCCTCTCTCAAAGGTCAGATGGTTTCCTCATGGCTGGCATAGGCATTGTGATTGTGGATGGACTCGAAATTCTCGCATTCGACGGAAAACCACGCGATGCCATCAAGCTTTCGCAGCGCGAGCACATTGTCGCGCAGGATGTCCTCGACGAACTTCGGGTTGTCATAGGCTGCTTCCGTCACGTATTTCTCGTCGGCGCGCTTGAGCAAAGGATAGATCGGCGACGAGCCCTGCGCCTCGACAAGCGATGTGAGGTCTTCGATCAGGATACAGTCATGGCCCGGCGCAAAGCGCACGCGCACGCGGCAGATCGAACGCTGGTTGTGCGCGCCATAGTCGGAAATCTCCTTGCTGCACGGGCAGAGCGACGTGAATGGCACATCGACACCGAGCGTAAAATCAAGTGGCTCCCCTGCCCGCTTGCGGCCGACAAAGCGGCAGTCGTAGTCGAGCAGCGACGCGCGGCCGCTGACGGGCGCCTGCTTTTCGACGAAATATTTGAACGCGAGCTCGACATCGGCCGCCTGCGCATCAAGGCGCGTGAGCGCCTCGCCGAGCATCGCATCCATTTCGGGCTCGGCGAGCGGCTTCTGGCTCCAGGGCGTCAGGATCTCGAGGAAGCGTGACATGTGCGTGCCCTTGTATTTTTCGGGCAGCTCGACCGTGAACTGGATGCGCGCGAGCACGGACTGGAAGCCGCCGTCCTTCGTCTTGATCAGGAACGGCAGGTGCGCGTCGCGGATGCCGACATGCTGGATGGCGATGCCGCGCGCGTCGGCCTGATTCTGGACGTCGCGCATCAGATGTCCCTCGTCTCATACTCGATGGGGTCAACGTATCCTGCTTCTTTGAAGCCCTGCAGGCGCAGCTTGCAGCTGTCGCAGACGCCGCAGGCCTTCTCGCCGCCATTGTAGCAGCTGTGCGTGAACTTGTACGGCGCACCGAGCTTCATGCCGAGCTTGACGATGTCGGCTTTCGAAAGCGTCTGGAGCGGCGTCTCAATCGTGATGGTTTTGCCCTTGACGGCCGTTGCCGTCGTCGCATAGTTTGCGAGCTCCTGAAAGCGCGAGATGAACTCGGGGCGGCAGTCAGGATAGCCCGAATAATCGACAGAATTGACACCGATGTAGACATGACTCGCGCCAAGCACTTCGGCATAGCCCATGGCGTAGGACAGGAAAATCATGTTGCGCGCGGGCACGTACGTATCCGGCACTTCCGTGCGGTTGACGTCGCCCTCGGGCACGTCGATGTTCTTGTCCGTCAGCGCCGAGCCGCCGATGGCGTCCATGTTCGTCTCGATGATCAGGTGGCGCTTGACGCCATAGAACTCCGCAATCTTCTTCGCGCCCTCGAGCTCGATGCTGTGGCGCTGGTGGTAGTTGAAGCTGATCGGATAGATGTCATAGCCCTTGCTCTTGGCGACCGCCATGCAGGTGCAGGAATCGAGCCCGCCAGACAGCAGGACGACGGCTTTTTCTTTCGTATTTTCCATGTAGATATTTACCTCTTTTATTTCAATGTGCATGGCCCCCTCCCAGAGGGGGCTGTCACCCGAATGGGTGACTGAGGGAGTCTCACAAGATGGGCGGATGTAATTCTCGACTATCATTTACGCGGGCTTATGACGCTGCTTTCGACGCCCGCGTAAAAAACAATCATGCATCTCATATTACGTGCTTGTGAGACTCCCTCCGCCCTTCGGGCACCTCCCTCTGAGAGGGAGGCTTTCAAATTCTCACTCTTCGTGATGATGGTCGTGGCAGACGTGCGGCTGTTCGGCGGCGCGGATGGCGTCGATGGCGGCTTTTGCATCGCCCTTGCCATAGATGGCGCTGCCCGCCACGAGGACATTGGCGCCCGCCGACGTCACGAGCGCGGCCGTCTCTGGGTTGATGCCTCCATCGACTTCGATGTCGCAGTCATAGCCGAGGTCGTGGATTTCATGCGAGAGCATGTGGATCTTGTCGAGCGTCGAAGGAATGAACTCCTGCCCGCCAAAGCCCGGATTGACCGTCATGATGAGCACCATGTCGACATCCTGCACGAGCTCCTCGATCATCGCGAGCGACGTGCCCGGGTCGATGGCGATGCCAGCCTTGCAGCCCGCTTCATTGATTTCCTGGATCAGGCGGTGCGGATGCTTTGCGGCCTCGACATGGAACGTGATGATGTCGGCACCGGCCTCGGCAAACGCCTTGACCTGCGTCTCGGGATGCTCGACCATGAGGTGCACGTCGAACGTGGCCTTCGTGGTCTTGCGCAGCGACTTCACGACGGGCGAACCGATCGTGATGTTCGGCACAAACGTTCCGTCCATGACATCGATGTGGACATAGTCCGCGCCGGCGTCGATGACGCGCCGGACTTCGTCTCCGAGCTTGCTGAAATCAGCGGAAAGGATGGAAGGGGCAATCTTGATCATGTAGTAGACCTTCTTTCGTTACAGCTTTATCTCAATACTTCTTCTGGTTATCATGAATCTCTTCGAGAATCGAAAGGTATGCGTCATACCGCTCCTGCGGGATGCTCCCCGCCGCAACGGCCTCCTTGACGGCGCAGTCGGGCTCGTGGCTGTGCGAGCACGGCGAAAAGCGGCAGTGGCCGAGATAGGGGCGGAACTCGGGAAAATACGACGGTAACAGCTGCTCGTCAATCCCGTCAAGCTCCATCGAGGAAAATCCCGGCGTATCGACGATATAGCCGCCCGCGAATGGCAGGAGCTCCGCAACGCGCGTCGTATGGCGGCCGCGCTTGATCTTTTCGCTGACATGGCCCGTCTGGAGCGAAAGGCCAGGCTCGATGGCGTTCAAAAGCGACGACTTGCCGACACCCGACGGCCCCGCAAAGCAGGTGATATGGCCCGAAAGCTCGCGCCGCAGCGTATCGACGCCCGCGCCTGTCTGCGCCGAGACATGGAGGACTTGATAGCCCGCCGCCTCCGAGACTTTGAAAGCTTCCTCGGCCGCTGGCGGCAGGTCGCTCTTGTTGACGCAGACGAGGATGCGCGAGAGCCCCGACCACTCGGCCAGCACGAGAAAGCGCGAGACGAGCAATGGATGCGGGTCGGGCTGTGCCGCCGCAAATGTCAGCACGACCTGGTCGACATTGGCGACGAGCGGCCGCCGCATGAGGCTTTCGCGCGGCAGCAGCCGCTCGACGACGCCCGTGCCGTCCGGCAGGAGCGAGACCTCGACGAGGTCGCCCGGATACACGCCCTGGCGCTTCTTGAACTTGCCGCGAAGCTTGCAGGTGACGAGGGCACCCTCCGTCTTTACGTAGAAGAAACTGTTATACGCTTTGATGACACGGCCTTGTGGCATAAATCTTCCTTTCGTCACTTCGTCTTTGTCGTCTCGTTCTTCTTTGGCGGCTCTTGCTTCTCGGAGGTCTTTGTCTGCTTCTGTTCCTTCGTCTGCGACGATGCTTCGGCGATCACGAGATCGACCGTCGTGCCCGCTTCGACTTCGCTGCCGCCCGCGACGGACTGGCTGATGACCGTGCCGGCCGCCTGGCTGCTCTGCTGTTTCGTGACGCTGCCGACATGGAGGCCGCGGCTTGAGAGCGCATTCTGCGCATTTTCAAGGGTCGCGCCTGTCACGGTCGGCACGGAGACTTTCTTTGTCTTCGGGCCCTTGCTGACGATGATGTCAACTTCCTGGCCCTTGCTGATCTTGCTGCCGGCCTTCGGGTCCTGCGAAATGACCGTGCCCGCTTCCTCGTCGGAGTTCTTTTCATAGACGGTGCCGAGCTTCAGCCCCATCTTCTGGAGCTTCGCCTCCGCTTCCGACTTCGAGAGTCCTTGCAGGTCGGGCATCGTGAGCTCTTCGCCGCCCTTGCTGACGTAGATCGTGACAAGGCGTTCTTCCTTGACTTTCGAGCCCGCCTCCGGCGTCTGCGAGACGACCTGTCCCGGCGGCACGTCGGCGCTGTACGTCTCCGCGACATTGACGCGGAGCTTCTTGTCTTCGAGGATCTGGCGCGCGAGCGTCATCTGCTTTCCGACGACATCCGGCACGACGACTTCATTCGTGCTCCAGAACTTGCCAAATGACAGGAACGCGCCGACGCCGAAACCGAGAATCAGCACGAGCACGAGGCCGAAGATGAACTTCTTCGAGCGGAAGAACGACGTCTTCTCCGGCTCGGGCTCATAGCCCTGCGGTTCATACTGCGGCTGATACGCGGGCTGCTGGGCCGCCCGGCGCGACGGGATGCCGCCCGGCGCCGCGGCGCCGACGCGCGGCAAGACCTGCGTCGCATACGGGTCGGGCGCCGCGGCAGGCGCGCTGCCATTCATCATGGCTTTCGCCTGCTCGACTTCATGCACGACCTCTTCGCTCGACGGCCGCATGGCCGGGTCTTTCGCCATCATGCGCGAGACGAGCGCCTCGACGACGGGCGGGATGTCCGGGTCGATACGGCGCACGGGCGTCGGCTCGTCCTGCAGGTGCTTCATGGCGATGGAGACGTGAATGGCAGCTCGCCCGTCAGCATTTCATAGAGCACAACGCCGAGAGAATAGACATCGGACTTCGGCGTGATCATCGTGCCTTTCGCCTGCTCGGGCGAGAAGTAATGCACGGAGCCGATGACGTTGCCGCTGTAGGTCATCGTCGATTCCGTCACGGCGCGCGCGATGCCAAAATCCGCCACTTTTGCCGTCTGGCCATTCATCATGAGGATGTTGTGCGGCTTGATATCGCAGTGCACGAGCCCGTGCGCATGCGCGTGCGCAAGCGCCTCGGCGATTTCGCCCGTGATTGTCAGGGCCTCTTCGGGCGAAAGATGCCCTTTCTGCTGGATAAGCTCCTTGAGCGTGCGGCCCGGCACGTACTCCATGACGATGTAGTGATCGTCCCCTGAGACGCCGACGTCATAGATGTTGACGATGTTCGGATGGGAGAGGCGGGCCGCCGCCTGCGCTTCCCGATGGAACTTCTCGATAAATTCTTCATCGCTTTGGACGGTCGAGCAAGCGGTCCTGCGCTTTGTAGACGTCGGCCATCCCGCCGCCGCCGACCCGTTCCAGCAGCTCATAGCGCCGATCCAGAACACGGTTCGTCATATAGGTCTCCCCCATTCATTCCCTTTCCATTTCTCATTCCATGCTGAGCACGATCTTGCGGGCGATTGGCGCGGCTTCGATGCCGCCGCCGCCGCTGTTTTCCACGATGATGGCAAAGGCGATCTTGCGCCCGCCGACGTCGGCAGACCCGATGAACCACGCATGATCCTTGCCCTGCGCGTTCTCTGCTGTGCCCGTCTTGCCTGTCACGCGGATGCCGCTCACGCGGGCGGCCGTTCCCGTGCCCTGCGTGACGACTTTTTCCATATATGAATCAATGAGCGCGGCGCGCTCCGGTGTCGTCGCATCAAACCATTTTTTCGAAGTGCCCTCGCGCACCGTGAGGCCGCTTGGCGTCACGACGGACTGGACAATATAAGGCTCCATGACCGTGCCATGATTGGCAAAGGCGGACGCGAGAAGCGCCATTTCCATCGGCGTCACGAGAAGCGAGCTCTGGCCGATGCCGACCTGCGCCATATCGCCTTGTCCGAGGCTTTTGAAATCGGGCAGGTGCGCCGACTCGCTCGCAAGGTCGCCCGTGAGCTCCTTTGTGAAGCCAAAGCGCTCGAACGCCGTGCCAAGCTTCTTTCCGCCGAGCCGCATGGCCAGCGTGCCGAATGTCACATTGCATGATTCCGTGATGGCCTTTTCGAGGTTCACTTTGCCATGCACCTCGCCATGGCTCTCGCGGATGGTCTGGCCGCCGCCGACATCGAGCTGGCCGTCGCAGCCAAAGACTTCCGTTTCATCCGTCACGCCCTCAGCGAGCGCAGCATCGGCCATCATCGGCTTGATCGTCGAGCCCGGCGGATACATGCCATAGAGCACGCGATTGAGAAGTGCGCCGTCGGCCTGCTGGCTCAGGCTGTCCCAGTTCGCTTCGACGCTGGCCGGGTCATACGACGGACAGCTCACCATCGCGAGCACGGCGCCCGTCGTCGCATCGAGCACGACGGCCGCGCCGCGCCGCCCCGCAAATGCATCATAGGCGGCCTGCTGGACATCGGCATTGATCGTCAGATGGACGTCGTTGCCACGATCGGCCTGCAAGAGCTCCGAGACCGGCCCGAGGCGGTTCATTTCCTCCGTGCGGCCGAGCAGGTCCTGATTGGCCCGTCCCTCGATGCCCGCACTGCCGATGCGCTCGCCGATATAGCCTGTGACGGGCGCAAGCGCCGCGCCCATCGGGTACGTGCGTTCGCCGGGCGCCGTGCTCTGCGCGAGCGCGCGCCCCTTCGCATCGAGAATCGAGCCGCGCTGGACTTCGGCCTCAGCCTGCGCGCTGCGCTGGTTCAGCGGATGATGCGCGAGCTTTTCCGCACCGAATGTCTGGAGGTACGCGATGTAGAGCCCGAGCACCAAGAGAAGCGCGAGCAGGCAGCTCGCGGTATGCAGCACGAAGCGCTTTGTCGCGCGTTCCTTTTCGTGCGATGTCTTCTGCATCATGCTGCCGCCTCCTTTCGCGAGAGGACGGCGAGCAGGCCGAGCAGGATGAAGCCTGAGACCATCGAGCTGCCGCCATAGCTCACGAAGGGCAATGTGATGCCCGTGAGTGGCAGGAATTTCGTCACGCCGGCCATGATGATGAAGGCCTGCAGCAGGAACACGACGCTCGCGCCGGCCGCGAGCAGGATGCGCTCGACGCTCGTGCAGGCAAGCGCTGTGCGGATGCCGCGTCAAAGCGCCGATGAGGCCGAGCTCCTCCGCGACGGCCGCGAAAATGAAGTCCGTATGGACCTCTGGAATCAGGCCCGGATGGCCATGCGCGAACCCCGTGCCCCAGACGCCGCCCGAACCAAACGCGAACAGCGACTGCACGACCTGATAGGCCATGCCATTCGGGTCGGCCCAGGGATTCCACCAGATGTCAAAGCGCACGCGCACATGGCCGAACATCGCATAGCTCGCGGCGGCCGCGAGGCCGAAGACCGCGAGTGCGATGACGACATACGAGCGGCTGCCCGTCGCCATGTACGTCATGAAGATCGCGATGCCGAAAAACAGCAGCGCCGACCCGAGGTCGCGTGCCACGACGAACATCAGGATCGCCATGCCCCAGATGCAGAGCAGCGGCGCGATGAAGCGGAGCGGCGGCAGACGGAAAAAGCCAAGCCAGCGCCGCGTCTTCGTCAGCACGTCCTGATGGTCTGAAAGATACGCCGAGAGAAACAGCACGAGCAGAATTTTTGAAAACTCCGACGGCTGCACCTGCACGGGCCCGAGCACGAGCCAGTTGCGGCTGCCGCCGATTTCCGTGCCAAACACGAGCGGCAGAGCCAAGAGAACGAGGCACGCAAGCCCCAGAATGTACTGGTACGCCGTGAGCCCTACGATCTGGCGGCCGAGACGCAGCATGATGAGGAAGACTGCCATGCCGATCAGCAGCCAGCGGAGCTGCGGAATCAAAAGCGAAGGTTTCAGCCGCGCAATCTCGATGACGCCGACGCTCGCAAAGAACAGCGAGAGCGGCAGCAGCCATGGTGAAAGCCTTGCGCGCAGCACGACGGACTGCAGCAGCACCGCCACGATGGCGACAGCCGCGAGCCACGGCAGCGCGAGGAAATCAAACGTTTCCGGCTTTCGAAGATACAGCACGCCGAGACCGAACAGGACGAGGAACAGCGACAGCCCCAGCAGCCCCCAGCTCATCCGCGCCGCGGGAAACGGCTTCTGCGCCTCATGTTTCCGATGCGTCATGACAGCATCACCACCACAGCCGTGATGTTGTCGCGCCCGCCCGCATCATTCGCGGCCGTGCCGAGCGCGTAGGCGGGGTCCTTCGGATGTTCCGAAAGGATGCGGGCGATGTCCGCGTCTTCGACCATGTTCGTCAGGCCATCTGTCGCGAGCAGCAGCGTGTCGCCTTTCTGCAGCGCGAGGCGGCCCGTATCGACTTCGACGTCCGGCTCGACGCCGACGGCGCGCGTCAGCACATTCTTCCGCGGGTGCTTTCGCGCCTCAGCCTCCGTGATCGAGCCGCTTTCGACGAGGCCCTCGACATACGAATGGTCGCGCGTGATCTGGCGGAGCTCGCTGCCGCGCAGGAGGTACATGCGGCTGTCGCCGACATGCGCCCAGACCGCTTCGCCGCCCGCATTTCCATCCACGCCGACATCAGCATACGACACGAGCGTCGCCGTCGTCCCCATGCCCTCGCAGGCCGGATACTTCTCAGCCTCGGCGAGAATCTTTTCATTTGCGAACGCCACCGCCTGCCGCAGGGCTTCCTCGCCCCAGGGCCGCGGCGCCTTTTCAAGAAACTCGCGCACGGTCTGCACGAGAAGCGAGCTTGCGACCTCGCCGGCCGCACGGCCGCCCATGCCATCTGCCACGACGGCCACGCCGGGCGCGAAGCAGAGCGCGCTGTCCTCATTCGTCGGGCGCACGCGTCCGACATCCGTATAGGCAAAGCTTTCTGCCACCGTCTTCACCTCTCAAACTCGAATGCGACAAAACCGATGCGGATGACATCGCCCGGCGTCAGATACGTGCTGCCGTCAAGCTCCTCGTCATTGACATACGTATGATTGCGGCTGCCGAGGTCTTCGACCACGTACTGATTGCCATGCTGGTAGATGCGCGCATGATGATGCGACACAAACGCATCGGGAATCGCAATGTCATTGTCCTCGCCGCGCCCGATCGTGATTTCCTCGGAAAACGCAAACCGCCGCCCCGCGAGGCCCGAAGACTCCCGCGCGTCGACGACGGTCAGCACGGCCTCATGCGCCTCGGCCTGCACGGTGCGGAGCTCCTTGGCTTCGCGCCGTACATCGCTCTGCACGATCCGCACGAGACGGTAGAGGACTTTTAAGAGCACGAGCAGCATCCCATACTGGAACACGACGCTCAGTGCCTTGAAAAAGAAAGCTGTCGATGGCATCAAATCACCTCGTAAAGCAGCACCGTGCTGCCGATCTGGATTTCGTCGCCGGGCGCGAGACAGGCATGGAGCACGGGCTTTCCATTGACGAACGTGCCATTCGTGCTCTCGGCATCATGCAGGAAATGACGGTGGCGCTCATACGTCACATAGGCATGCATGCGCGAGGCATTCGGGTCCATCAGGATGAAGTCATTCTTGTCGAGGCGGCCGATGTAGACCTGCTTCTCGCCAATCGCGAGATACGAGTCCTTGTCGACGCCATTGACAGCCGTCAGCGACGCGAGCTCGTACGTGCGCGGCAGGTTCAGCGGCCGGCTCATGTCGAACGACGAGCGCTCGAGCACGATCGTATGCGAAGGCGCATCGTCCGCGGCTTCCTCCTCGGGCGCCGCGTCCTGAAAGCTCGACTGCACCTCGAGCACGCCCTTGCCGCTGCCCTGCTTCTTCATTTCAAGTGAAAGCTCGCCGTCCATGAAGCAGTCCTCGGCAATGACCTGCCGCTCGATGGTGGCATGGAGCTCGTCGAGCACGCGCTGGCAGCAGAGGCGCTCATAGTCCTCGGCGCCGAGTTCGAGCGTATACGCGTTCGGGACGACATGGCCCTCCGCGGCCTTCTTCCGCCGCCGCACGAGCTCGCGCGTCAGCGCCTTGCCAAGCTCGACCGGCTCGAGATGGCTCGAAAAGCGCCGGTTGAAGAATCCCTCGATATGGTCTTCGAGGAACGATTCCCATTTTGCCATGCCCATAAAAGCATCTCCCAATGATATGCTGAAATTTCAAACAGAAATTTACGTCCCTATTATAGCAGACTTTTCCGCCCGCGTCATTTTTCCTCGGCATCGAGATGCTGGTTGCGGAGCTGCCCGCAGGCCGCGTTGATGTCCGTGCCCATCTCGCGGCGCACGGTCACGGCGAGATGGCGGTCGGCGAGCGCCTTCTCGAACGCGTCAATGCGCGCTTGCGATGGCCGCAGCAGATGGCGCTCGACCACGGGATTGATCGGGATGAGATTCACGCTTGCCAGCTGGCCATGCAGCAGCTTTGCAAGCTCTGCCGCGTGCTGCTCGCCGTCATTGACGCCGTCGATCAGGATGTACTCATACGTCACGCGGCGCTTCGTCTTGTCGCCATACGCTTTGCCCGCCGCGATGACATCGGCCATCGGATATTTGCGGTTGATCGGCATGAGCGTCGAGCGCAGCGCGTCTTCGGGCGCATGGAGCGAAATCGAGAGCGACACGGGAATGCCCTCGTCCGCGAGCCGATAGATATTTGGCACGATGCCCGACGTCGAGAGCGTGATGCTGCGATAGCTCATGCCGAGAATCGTCTCGTCATGCACGAGGTGCAAAAATGCGAGCACATTGTCATAATTCATGAGCGGCTCGCCCGAGCCCATGAGCACCATCGTATCGACCTTCTGCCCTTCCTTGCGGAGCAGCTGGTCGATGAAGACGACTTCTGCGAGCATCTCGCCCGCCGTGAGGTCGCGCGCGCGGCCATGCAGCGTCGAGGCGCAGAACGCACAGCCCATCGCACAGCCGGCCTGCGTCGAAATGCAGATGCTGTTGCCATACGGCTGCCGCATGAGCACGGACTCGACGGCCGTGCCATCTACAAACGCCAGCAGATACTTGCTCGTCTTGCCGTCCTTCGACTGCAGGATGTCCTTCGGCGTTGCCAGAAAAATCTCGAACTCGTCCGAAAGCTTTGCGCGCAAGTCCTTTGAGAGATTCGTCATCTCGTCAAACGACATCGCGCCCTTCTCATACATCCACTGCGCGATCTGCTTCGCCCGGAACTTCGGAAGGCCGAGCGGCACAAGAACGTCCTGCAGTTCCGTCACGTTCTTGCCAAATAAGTTTTGTTTCATTGATCTGTTTCCTTAATTTGTGTTTCGTTTCATCCGCGCGATGAAGAATCCGTCCGTCCCATCGATATTCGGATAAAGCTGCACCATTTTCGCTTTGCGCGGCTTTGTCGGCAGGTACTGCCCTGTTTCCTCGATCTCGAACTGCGGATGCGTCGCGAGGAAGGCTTCGACGACTTCTTCATTCTCCTTGCGGTCGATCGTGCAGGTGCTGTAGACGAGCACGCCGCCGATTTTGACGGCTTCGGCCGCGCTCGTCAGGATGTCGAGCTGGAGCTGCGGGAGCTTTCGGAGCTCTTCTTCATTCTTGCGCCAGCGCGCGTCTGGCTTGCGGCGCAGGACGCCGAGGCCGCTGCACGGCGCATCGACGAGTAGATGTCGCCCGCGACAATGCGCCCCTCGTTCTTCATGAGCGCCGCCATGTGCGTCGTTTTTCCGCCCGGCGCACTGCAGCAGTCGATGACGAATTCCCCGGGCTCCGGTGCCACGACATGCGCAACCTGCATCGAGCTTTCATCCTGCACCTGGAACAGCCCTTCCTGAAGCGACGCCATCTTGTCGAGCGCGCCATGCTTCTGGCAGAGGATGCCTTCAGGCGCCCAGTCCGACGACGTGACCTCCGCACCCTCGCGCCCCAGACGCTCGAGCAGTTCTTCGCGCGTGATCTTCAGCGTATTCGTGCGCAGCGACAGCACGGCGTCTTCATTATCAAACGCGCAGATGGCCGCGGCCGCATCGTATCCAAACGCTTTGACCCAGCGCTTGACCATCCATTGCGGATGAAATGATTTCAGCGCGAGCTCTTCCGTCGCATGACCCTTGCCATGCGGGAACGCACATTTTTCGGGTTCGCGCACGGCCGAGCGCAGCACGGCATTGACGAACTTGACCGTGCCCGGATGGCCGTATTTCTTTGCGAGCTCGACGCATTCATTGCAGGCCGCCGAATCTGGCACTTTGTCCATATAGAAAATCTGGTAGAAGCGCCCGCTTTGACGGCGCCATAGACGAGCTCCGTCAGAAAGCGCCGGTCAACGTCCGTGAGCTGCGCCTTGCGCAGGTTCCGCGCCAGCGCGACATTTGCATAGGCGCATTCCTCATGGACTTCATCCAGCACGCGCACAGCGAGATTGCGAACTTTATCCATCGTGCTCCGCCTCCTTTTCTTTCTTCTCTTCCTTCTCTGCTTTCGGCTCCGGCTCGGGAATAATGATTTCTTCGAGCTGCTTCCGCACAAGCTCCATATCGACATGCGTGTTGTAGCACGGCCCATTTGGCCGGATGTTCAGCACGCCGATGGCCGGCAGCGGATAGACGTCCTGGATGCCACTCATGAGGTCGCGCTCGCAGGCGATGGCCAGCACGGCTTTCGGCCGCGTGTCGCGCACGATCTGTCGCGCGAGCGTGCCGCCCGTCGCGACGAAGAAATGAAAACCCATCTCGTCCGCGAGCGTCACGAGCGCCCCGATGTCGCAGCCGCCGCAGCGATGGCAGTTGTGCGGGTCGCGCGTGATCTTGTGCAGACACGAGGCGAGCTGCAGGCAGTGCGGCGTCACGACGAGCAGACGGCTCGCCGGCACGCGGATCTTGCGGCGGCGGAACAGCAGATTGCTGACCGCGATGAACGACGCCTCGAGCTTCCGACGCCGGATGCCGAACAAGCGGCCGAGATAGACGGCAAAGGGAAACAGCGCATTGATGAGCTCATACGTCCGCTTCTGCAAGATGCCGAGATATGGCAGGCCGCTGACGGCCAGCACCATGTTGACGATGCCGAAAAACGCCAGCAGCACGACAGCCGAAAATGCCGCGCCGAGGAGCGTCGGCAGCCATGGCTGGATCTCCGCGAGCCCCGGCACGCCGATATACCAAATGACGAAAAGGACGACCGCCATAAGGAGGGTCGTCAGAGAAAGCATGCCGAGAAACACCCGTTTCTTCGGGCGTTTCGGCATGATGAAGTTTTTCTTGATATTCTGTGTGGATTCCATCGCTTTTCTCCAAAGATGGAAAATACTTCCGAGTTTGAAACTCAGCCTTCAAAGCGGGCCGGCAGCGTGATGCCATGGCCATTGAGGTAGTCGGCCGCCTTCATGCGCTTCTTGCCCGGCGCCTGAAGTTCTGTGATTTCAAGCACCTCGCCGCCAGCCGCCACGCGAAGACCTTGCTTTTTGTCGGCGACGAGAATCGTGCCGGCTTCGGCATCGGTCTTCTCACCCGTGCGGCGCGTCTTCCAGACCTTGTACTTCTTGCCATCGAGGAATGTATAGGCGCCCGGCCACGAATCGAGGCCTCGCACGAGATTGTGGATGCTCTCGGCGGATTTCTGCCAGTCGATATGGCCTGTCTCCTTGTCAAGCATCGGCGCATAGTTCGATTCGCCCGTCTGCGGCGTGCGCTGGAGCGTGCCGTCCGACAGCTCTTCGAGCGTCTTTTCAAGCACGCCCGCGCCCATGGCCATCAGGCCGTCGTGCACTTCCTCAAGCGTCGTATCCTCGCCAATCGGAAATGTTTCCTTCAGCAGCATGTCGCCCGTATCGAGGCCGGCGTCCATGAACATCGTCGTGACGCCCGTCTCCTTCTCACCATTGATGACGCACCACTGCATCGGCGCGGCACCGCGATAGCGCGGCAGCAGCGACGCATGGACATTGATGCAGCCATACGGCGGGATGTCGAGGATGCGCTGCGAAAGAATCTGGCCGAACGCCACGACGACCATGAGGTCGGGCTTCATGGCCTCGAGCTGCGTCGTGAACTCGTCCGTCTTGATTTTCGCGGGCTGGTAGACGGGCAGATCATGCGCCACAGCATATTCCTTGACCGGCGAAGGCGTGAGCTTCTGCCCGCGCCCGCGCGGCTTGTCTGGCTGCGTGATGACGGCGATGACGTCGCAGTGCTTGTCGAGCATCGCAAGGCACGGCACGGAAAATTCCGGCGTACCCATGAAGATGACGCGGAACCGCTTCATGATTCTGCCCCCTTGTGGACGCTCTTTGCGATGTCGATGAAGAGCTGGCCCTCGAGGTGGTCGCACTCATGCTGGATGCAGCGCGCGAGCAGGCCCGTCGCCGTCAGATGCTGCTTCTTGCCGCGGCGGTTCTCGTACTCGACCTTGACCTTGGCCGCGCGCTCAACCTCGCCATAGATGTCCGGCACGGAGAGGCAGCCCTCGGTATCGACGGCCGTGCCCTCGCGGTACGTGATGACGGGGTTGATGAGCTCCAAAAGGCCGTGGTCGTCCTGCACGTCGATGACGATCATGCGGATGGGCTCGCCGACCTGCGGTGCCGCGAGGCCAACGCCGTCCGCCTCATACATCGTCTCGGCCATATCGTCAAGAAGCTTCTTGAGACGCTTGTCAACGCGCTCCACCGGCGCACAGTGCTCCTTGAGGACGGGATTGCCGGCCTTCTTGATATCCAGTAATGCCAAATTGTTTCCTCCTGTAAATGTTCAAATCGTACTCTTGGACAGCAGGCCCCCTCTAGAGGGAGGCTTCCGTGTTAAGTCAGCTGATAGATGCGCTTTGCATTTTCAAAAAATACCGCATCCCAGTGCTTTTCGGGAATGATGTCTTTCGTAAATGTGATATAGTCTTCGAGATTCGCGAGCGGCCAGTCCGTGCCGAACATGAAGCGGTCGTAGCTGTCGAGATACGAAATCCAGCCCTTGAGCTGCTCGATATAATATTTCTGCTTGCGGTAGAATGCCGGGAAATCCCAGATCTTGCCTTCGAGGATGCCCGAAAGGTCCGCGGCGACATTCGGGTTCTTTTCGAGCACGGCCGCTGCATCCGTATACCACGGCTCGCCGAAATGGCACATGACGAACTGCACGTCGCGGAACTTCGTCGCGGCCTCGTCCATCACGGAGGGATGGCTGTATTTGAGGTATGCATCCCCCGAAGCCGTGAGACCCGTATGGACGGCGACAGGCTTGCCATACTCTGCGGCGAGACGGTAAAGCGGCGCAAACGCATCGTCATAAATCCAGTACTGATGATAGCCCGGATACAGCTTGATGCCGACGCATTCCTTCCGCTTCAAATGCTGCTCCACAAGCGGCAGCGCTTCCTCGCGGACAGCAGGATCGAGCCAGTCGCCCGAGCCCGGCAGCGTAAAGCGCTCGATGCCGACGCAGTAATGGAGCATCGACGGGTATGTCGTCGTTACATCCGCGACAGGACGGTTGCCCATGACGACGCCGCCGACGATGCCAAGCCGCGCATATTCCTGGCGCAGATGCGCTTCGGTATTTTCATGCTGCGCCTTGCGCGCAATGTCGTCGAAATACGGCTCCTTGCCAAAATGAAGATGGGCGTCGATGATACGCATGTTATTTTGCCTTTTTGCCAGCCAGAACCATCAGATACAGCGTCGTCTCGCCGGCCGCTTTGAGCGACGGCAGCGGCAGATACTCGTAGCGGCCATGGTAGTTGAGGCCGCCCGTGAAGAGGTTCGGGCACGGCAGGCCGCGGAACGAGAGCTGCGAGCCATCCGTGCCGCCGCGCACCGGTGAAATGACCGGCTCGATACCCGCCTCGCGCATGGCCTCTTTCGCGAGATCGACGACATACATGTTGCCGTCCTCGATCTTCTCGCGCATGTTGTAGTAAACATCATGCGGCGTGACCTCGACCGTGCCAGCGCCATAGCGCTCGTTGAAGAATGCGGCGAGCTTGTCGAGGAATGCTTTGCGCTCCTCGAACTTCGCGCGGTCATGGTCGCGCACGAGCATGTGCATCGTGCAGGTCTCGACGCCGCCCGAAATCTTGTAGACATGGAAGAAGCCTTCATAGCCTTCCGTGTACTCCGGCTTCTCGCCAGCCGGCAGCAGATTCTGCCACTCGGCAGCAAGCGTCAGCGCATTGAGCATCTTGCCCTTCGCATCGCCCGTATGGACACTGCGGCCATGGAACGTGATGATCGGGTTCGCGGCATTGAACGTCTCATACTCGAGGCCGCCAATGGCGCCGCCATCGACCGTATACGCAAAGTCCGCGCCGAATTTTTCAACATCGAACAGCGTCGCGCTGCGGCCCGTCTCCTCGTCCGGCGTCACGCCGATGCGGATCGTGCCATGCTGGACCTCGGGATGGTTGACGAGGTATTCCGCCGCCGTGACGATGGCCGTCAGGCCCGCCTTGTCATCCGCGCCGAGCAGCGTCAGGCCGTCCGTGACCATGATGTCCTGGCCCTTGTAGTCCAGGAGCTCCGGGAACTCGTTTGGAGAAAGAATGACATTTTCCTTCTCGTTCAGCATGATGTCCTTGCCGTCATAATCCTTGACGATGCGCGGATGCATCGGGCCGCCCGGCGCATCGGGCGCCGTGTCGAGATGCGAGATAAAGCCGACCGTCTTGCCAGCGCCGCCGTCATTCGCGGGCAGCGTTGCCATGATATAGCCATGCGCGTCGAGCGTGACATCCGAAAGGCCGATGTCCTTGAGCTCTTCGGCCAGATGCTTTGCAAACACCATCTGCCCCGGCGTCGACGGGCATTCCTTGTCATTGTCCTCGTCCGACTGCGTGTTGTACGAAATGTAATCCTTGAAACGCTTGACCAGCGTCTCCATCGAAAGTTCGAGTTCCATGATATTGAAAATCTCCTTTTTATATCACTTCGGCTCGTTGCCGGAGCGGAATGTCATCATCATTTCATGCGTGAGGCTGAAGTCATCTGTCTGGCCGACGACATCTCTGCGCGGCACCCAGACGGCCTCGCGCAATTCGTCGCGCGCGAGCCGGATGTCCGCGCTGCCGTCCACATCGCAGTAGAACCCCGCGAGGATGTCCTGCACGTTGCCCCAGGGCTGCGATTTGTAATAGCGCAGGTTCTTGACGCGCAGGCCGACTTCTTCGTAGACTTCGCGCTCCACGCATTCTTCCAGCGTCTCGCCGATTTCCGTGAAGCCCGCAATCAGCGCATAGAACGGCATCTTGCGGTGCGCGTATTTCGTCAAAAGAATCCGGTCGCCATCAATGACCCCGGCAATGATGGCCGGAATGAGCTGCGGGTAAATGATGCGGCCGCAGCGTGGGCAGACGAGCGCGCGTTCCGTTTCCGAATGTATCGTCTCGCAGCCGCATCTGCCGCAGAAGCGGTTGTTTTCATACCAGATGGCAAGATGCATGGCTGTATACGCCGCATAAAACGCTTCGCGCGAGCCATGCCCGTCCTGCCGCAGCTGCCGGAGCTTCGCATAATGCCAGCCCGCCGGCGCCGTGACGGTACCGCGCACAAGATAGAAATCCGTATCATCGACGGAAAAGAGATATGGCATCGCCTCAGGCGAAAGCAGTGCCGAAACGTCCCAGGCGGCCGCCGCGACGTCCGCCTCTGGCGCAACGCCTGAAAGCCCCGTCGCAAGCTCGCGATAACGCGGAAACCGCAGCGCCCCCACCTTCGGGACAAGCAGCGCCCCATCGCGTGCGCAGACGACGAAATCTTCCCGCCCGCAGCGCTTTCCCGGCGCATACTGATTCTTCAGCCGATGCGGTGCAATATCCTGAATCATCCCAAGACCTCCGTCCGATGAAATCTCCGTCCTTCATTATACCATCCTTGCGCAACCGTTTTCAATCCCCCGCCCGCCGCGTCTGCAGCCATATCGCGTGATTCACAATTTCTGAAGGAAGGATAACGACCGCAGCGGATGGCTGAGCAGCCGCTGCAGGTAGCCGATCAGGATGGCTTCTGCGGCAAGCAGGTCTTTTGTCGCAATCGTCAGCTTTTCCCCGCTCTGCCAGTCAAAGGCCAGCGCGGCGGCGATGAATCGCCGGAGCGCCGCAGGATACGGCTGAGCGCCTCCCCCTTCCTGGGCATGACATTCCACGCAGAGCGCTCCGCCCGCAGGTTCGCTGAAAAAAGCATCCTCTGCCCCCGAAAGCAGCCTGCCGCAATGGACACAGCGCTCATAGCTGAGCTGCAAGCCTGTAAATTCCATGAGCTGATACACGCCGAGCAGAGCGACAATGCGCGGATTCCGCGTTTCGAAGGCGGAAAAGACCGCGCGCAGCAAATCGTAGACACGAGGTTCTGGCTGCTTTTCTGGCAGAAATTCGCTGACGCACTCGGCGACGAATGAGCCATAGGCCATCGCGATGATGTCCTCGCTGAGCTTTTTCGGATGGTGCTGAATGCTCGCCGTGCGCACGGTGTCGAGGCGCTGCCCCTCCGTGAGGCTCACGTCGAGCTCGTTGAAGAGCTGGAGCGCCGCCGCGAGCGCACTCTTCGGACGGCGGCTGCCGAACGCGGCCGCCCGCACGCGCCCCTTTTCCGCCGTGAAGAGCTCGACGACTTTGTCAGCATCGCCCCAGGGATGCACGCCGATGACGAGCGCATGCGCCGGATAACGGGCCATCAGCGACGCTCCTCCTTGCACGATTCGCGGCATTCCTTGGCGCGCTCGATGGCGGACTCGGCGTTCTCCGCTTCGAGCTTCTGCGGCATGACGGCACCGGCCGTCAGCATGTACTGGAGCGCCGACTCGCTCGAAATGTCGAGATAGATGACATCGCTCTTTTTGACGAAAAGGTTCGTGCCCGACGTCATGTTGAGGCTCCACGGCACGAAGACGCAGACATAGTCATCGCCGAGCTTTTCTTTGAGCGCCTCCGGCACATCGGCCATGAGGAAGCCGAGCGCCTTTGACTGATGGAATGGCACGAGCACGACGCGGTCGAACATGCTGTTCGACTCGAAGACGGCCGTCGAGAGGTGTTTGACGCTGTTGTAAATGAATTTGACGACTGGAATCTTGCCGACAATCGCCTCGCCATAGCGGATGACGCGGCGCATGAACCAGTACGACGACAGCCAGCCCGTGATGTAGATGACGGCCAGGAGCGTCAGGATGCCGAGCCCCGGAAAATAGAAAGGGAGGTGCCTACCGAGCACCCCTTCCGTGAAATTGAGTGTTTCGCTCACCACGAAGAGCGTGATGGCGATGGGAACGAGCAGGATGAGCCCGTTGATGAAGCGGCGCGTGATGCGCTGCGAAATCTTACGATTCATTGCCGAAGCCGAAACCTTTCAATACGCTGTCGCGGTCACGCCAGCCCTTCTTGACCTTGACCCAGAGATCGAGGTAGCAGCGGCCGCCGAGCAGCATTTCGATGTCCGTGCGCGCGAGCTTGCCGATTTCGCGAAGCATCGCGCCCTTCGCGCCAATGATGATGCCCTTCTGCGAGTCGCGCTCGACATAAATCGTCGCGCGGACATAGACGTCGCCATTGTCGCGCGTCTTCATCTCATCGACATCGACAGCGATGGCATGCGGCACCTCGTCGCGCGTGAGCTGCAACGCCTTTTCGCGCACGAGCTCGGCAACAATCAGGCGCTCCGGCTGGTCTGTCACCATGTCGTCAGGATAATACTGCGGCCCCTCGGGCAGGTATTTCTCGACTTCTTCGATCAGCGCATCGAGGTTTTCCTCCTGTTTCGCCGAAATCGGCACGACGCCGACGAACGGATACTTTTCTGCGTAGTTCGAGATGATGGGCAGCACGTCCTGCTTCTCGATGAGATCGAGCTTGTTGACGACAAGGATGACCGGCTTTGCCGTCGCCTGCAGGCGTTCGAGGATATAATACTCACCCGGCCCCATCTTTTCCGTCGCATCAACGACGAAGAAAATGGCGTCGACTTCCTTCAGCGTGCCCTCGGCCGCCTTTACCATGTACTCGCCGAGCTTGTGCTTCGGCTTGTGGATGCCCGGCGTGTCGAGGAAGACGATCTGCGCCTCGGGCCGCGTCAGGATGCAGAGAATGCGGTTGCGCGTCGTCTGAGGCTTGTCGCTCATGATGGCGATTTTCTGCCCGATCAGGCTGTTGATCAGCGTCGACTTGCCGACATTCGGCCGCCCGATGACGGCGATAAAGCCAGACTTATGCGGCTGGTTCTGCTGGTTCTTTACGTTCTCTTTTTCCATTCTGTCCCTGCTTTCTATTATGCAAAATTCAGCCTCCCTCTCAGAGGGAGGGGGACCGCGAAGCGGTGGTGGGAGTGTCGAAGGTAGTTCGTGAATCGTTCATCGATTGTGCAGTCGAAGATTACACTTATTCTCTCGGAATCCCCAATTTCTCCATCACAAACCTCTGCTCGGCCTCCATCTCAATGCGGTCTTCTTCCTCCATGTGGTCATAACCCAACAGATGCAGCATCCCATGCACGGTCAGAAACGCAATTTCGCGCTTCACGCTATGTCCGTAGTCCGCCGCCTGCTCCTTTGCCCGCTCGACGGAAATCACGAGGTCGCCGAGCACATTGACATCCGGCCCGTCCTCGACCTCCGGCTCCTCGCTCTCATTGAGCGCGAACGACAGCACGTCTGTCGGCCGGTCGATGCCGCGATACTCTCTGTTGAGCGTATGGATGTATTCATTGTTTGTCAGCGTCACGCTGACCTCGCCGTTCTCGACGCCATAGAGCTCGCCGACCTTCTCCGCCGCCGCGCGCACATTTTCCTCGATGTCCGTCGGAAATTCGAGTTCCTCCGGATAGTTGCTGATCATGACGTTCATGCGCGTGCCTCCCGTTCCCGTTTTCTCTTTTCCTCATACGCGCCATACGCCTTGACGATGCGCGTCACGACATCGTGGCGGATGACATCGAGCGGCGCAAGGCGCACGATGCCGATGCCCTCAACACCATCGAAGATCTCGCTCGCCTGCCGCAGTCCCGACGTCACGCCGCGCGGCAGATCGACCTGCCCGAGGTCGCCCGTGACCACCATCTTCGAGCCAAAACCGAGGCGCGTCAAAAACATTTTCATCTGCTTGTCCGTCGTGTTCTGCGCCTCGTCGAGAATGATGAACGCATCTTCGAGCGTTCGGCCGCGCATATAGGCGAGCGGCGCAATCTCGATGATGCCGCGCGCCATGAATTTCTGATACATGTCAAGCCCGAGGATATCCTGCAATGCATCGTAGAGCGGCCGCAGATACGGATCGACCTTGTCCTGCAAATCGCCGGGCAGGAAGCCGAGCCGCTCCCCCGCCTCGACAGCCGGGCGCGTCAGGATGATACGCTGCACTTCCTTCGTGCGCAGCGCCGCGACCGCCATGACGACCGCGAGATACGTCTTGCCCGTGCCTGCAGGGCCGATGCCGAACGTGATGCTGTTATGACGGATCGCATCGAGATAAACGCGCTGGCCGAGCGTCTTCGGCCGCACATGACGCCCCTTTGACGTCACGAGGATCGTGTCCGAAAACAGCGTGTGGAGCGCTTCGCCTTTGCCATTCTTTTCAAGCTGGATGCCATAGCGCACCTCGTGCATCGTGATCGTCGTGCCCTGGCGGTAAAGATACTGCAGCTCCTCAAGCACATGCGCCGCCGCCGCCACGACCTCCGGCGCGCCGAGCAATTCCAGCCGGTCACCGCGGCTCACCATCTGGCAGTCGAAATTCTCCTGAAACACCCGCATATATTCATCGCGGCTCCCGAGCAGGCTCACGGCCTCCTTCTGATCCTCGAAGTAAATCGTCTTTTCCACAGGCTCTGCTTTCTGCAAAGACAAGCCACCTTTCATAACCATAACATTCACGAAATCATCTCACGGTTATCATTTTACAACACCGGCGTGTTTTGTCAACGATGGCGGCGCAAAGGCACATGGACAAAAAAGAAAGCGAGGCTTTCCGCCTCGTCTTCAATCGTCGTCTTTCTGCCTCGTGCTCTTTGTGTCCGCGCCTTTCCTGCCAGCTACATCCTTCGCCCGCTGCGCCCATGCCCGGCTCTGCTGGCGGTCCGATTCCTTGTACGCCGCCTTCGCACAGTCCGGACAGTACCGCTGCCCGCCGCCCCTCACGACGAACGGCTTGCCGCAGACCTCGCAGTTCATGATGGTCTTGCCGAGCTCGACCGCCTTTCCCGCGCGCTTGCGCTCGACATAGTTCCGGTAGTTCACATGCCGCTTCACGATGCGGCACGCTGGGCAGTACAGCGACCGCGGCGACCCGACGAACTCCTTCCCGCACAATGTGCAATGCCGCGTCACCTTCACATTCGCCTGCATCCTCTTCTTCCGGCACGCCGGACAGAACCGCGCCGTCGGGCTCGCCACAAACTCCGCCCCGCAGTCCTCGCAGATATGCTTCATCGGACGTTTCACCACATGCGCCATAGGCGCCACCTCGCTTTCTGATTCACGCTAACGCTTCCTGCAGTTCCTTCGTCAGCACAATCACGTTCCGATACCCCGCCTGCTCGAGCTGGAAGAAGATTTCCTGCTGCACCTCGGGCTTTCTCGGCGTCACGGCGATGACAACGAGGTCGTGCTCGCGGTCGGCAGATGCCTCCTGCCATGCTTCCACGGGAACGCCAGCAACCGATGCTGGGTTTCCCGCCAGATTCTGCACGAGCAACCCCGTCACAGAAATCTCCTTCATTCCGAAGAATTGCAGCATCCTCTTTGCGACCTTTCCCGCGCCATAGAGATAGACGTACGATGCATCCCGAAGTGTCTTGCAGAATCCCTCAGCAAGAAAGATCTTCTGTTGAGCCTCGGAAACACGCTGTACAATCCAGCCCTGCGGATCCTCTAAGAGCTTGTGATCAAAATATCTATGCTTCTTCGCCCATACCAGCTGAGAAGCTGCACGCTTCCAATATGCCAGGACATGCTCGGGAGCAATCCGCGCCTCGTTCTCCAGAATGGCCGAAAAGAAGAGCTTTGCAGCCCAGATGTGCTGGGCTTTGTCCCGTTTCTGCTCCTGCAGGAATGCCTCGATGGCATCATACTCATCGCTGATGCAGAAGACCTTGTCCTTGGAATGCACGGAGGAAGCTGCGTTGTCCATGCGGTAATGCAGCCAGGCATCTTTCACAATGAAATACCTTTTGGCACTCGAAACCACTTCGAAGGCGAAGGATACGTCCTGATAAGAAGCTCCTGGTGTCTCATGGAACCAAATGTCATTTTCTGCGAGAAAGTCGCGTCGATAAACAGAGCTCCAGATGGTTGGCAGAGCCATAATGAGCTCTGGAGCTTCTTCCATTGGGCAGAACACTCTATTATAAGGCTGCCCCGCACACGATTCCCAAAATGTCGAACCTTCTTGCGTCGTCGCCCAGAAATTCGAACGCACAACTTCTGCCTGCTGCACCTCTGCAACGTCATAGAGCCGCTCAAACATCTCTGCATCGGCAAAGTCATCCGACTCGACAATGCCAATATACTTTCCCCGTGCCGCACGCAGTCCGACGTTCATTGACGCACCATACCCTGAGTTCTCTTTGTGGATGACACGGAATCTCTCATCCTGCGCTGCATACGCATCGAGAATCTCGCTGCATCCATCCGTCGATCCGTCATCGATGCAGACGAATTCGATTCCATCAAGTGTCTGCGCTGCGAGGCTGTCGAGGCACTGCCGAAGATACTTCTTCACGTTATAGACCGGCACGAGAACGGAAACCTTCACCATGCTCTCACTTCCCCCATGTCGTCCGGCAGACGATGTCCGTATAGCTCTGGATGATCCGCACGACCTTTTCCGAGACGTTCGTCGCGAGATAGTCCTGCGGCAGCGGTCGATGAATATGTTCCTCTGCCATCGCAACAGCCATCTCGATGGCCTGCCCGATGCTCTCTTCCGTGATGCCTCCGATGACGATCGTGCCGGCATCGAGCACTTCCGGCCGTTCCGTCGATGTGCGGATGAGGACGGCGGGGAAATCCAGGAGCGCGCTTTCTTCCGAGAGCGTCCCGCTGTCGGAGAGGACGCAGGCGGCACTTCGCTGGAGCTTGTTGTAGTCGAGATAGCCGAAGGGCTTCAGGCTGCGAACGAGCGGATGGAACTGGAAGCTTCTCTGCTCGATGAACTTCCTGCTTCTTGGATGCGTGGAATAGATGACGGGCATCTGATACCGTTCTGCAATGCCGTTGATGGCATTCATGAGGCTCAGGAAGTTTTCTTCGTTGTCGATGTTTTCTTCGCGGTGCGCCGAAAGCAGGAAATACTTCCCAGCTTCGAGGCCGAGACGGTCGAGCACGTCACTCGCTTCGATCTGCTCCTGATGCGCTTCGAGGACTTCCTTCATCGGCGAGCCCGTGACGAACATGGTCTTGCCGTCGATGCCCTCGCTCAGGAGGTAGCGCCGCGAGTTCTCGGTATACGGCAGGTTGATGTCGGAGATGTGGTCGACAATCGTGCGGTTCACCATCTCGGAGACGTTCCAATCCCAGCAGCGGTTGCCCGCTTCCATGTGGAAGATGGGGATTTTGAGGCGCTTGGCGGAAATAGCCGAGAGCGCGGAGTTCGTGTCGCCGAGGACGAGCAGGGCGTCAGGGCGTTCTTCCTGCAGCACGTCGTAGGATTTTGCGAGGATGTTCCCCATCGAAGCACCGAGATTCTTCCCCGCACAGTCGAGGTAGTGGTCGGGTGCCCGCAGGCCGAGCTCTTCGAAAAAGACCTGGTTGAGTTCGTAGTCGTAGTTCTGCCCCGTATGGACGAGAACGTGGTCGAAATACCGGTCGGCGCACTTGATGACTTCGGACAGCCGGATGATCTCGGGGCGCGTGCCGAGGATCGTCATGAGCTTGAGCTTTCTTGCCATGTCATACCTCCATGCGATAGGTGTCGGGATGCGCGGGGTCGAAGTTCTCGTTGACCCACATGAGTGTCACCATGTCGGTCTCTCCCGTGTTCTCGATTTCGTGGGTGTAGCCGGGCGGAATCTCGACGACTTTGAGCTTGTCACCCGAGACGTCGTACGTGAGGATCTTGTCGCTCCCGACCTTCCGCAGGCGGATGACGCCCGTACCTGCAACGACGAGGAATTTCTCGTGCTTCGACTGGTGCCAGTGTCCCCCCTTCACAATATGCGGATGCGAGAGGTTGACAGAAATCTGCCCCTGCCCTTCCGTCCGCAGAAATTCCGTGAAAGCGCCGCGCGCATCCGTATGCGATTGGAGCGGATAGGAAAAGCCGTCTTCCGGCAAATAGCTCAGATACGTGCTGTAGAGCTTCTGGATGAACGCATCACTGAGGGCCGGGACGCCGAGCGTCTGCCGGTCATCGCGGAAGCTCCGAATGAGCTCTGCGAGCTTTCCGACGGTACAGTCATAGACGGGCTCGGTTGAATAAAAGCCATCTGCCATTTTCCCCTTGCCGCAAAGTGCGTCAAAAAACGAAGCAATGACATCATCAACATAGACGAGATGCAGCTCATGACGAGCATCGTCGATGCGGATGGGCAGGCCGTGCGCGATGTGGTGGCAGAACGTCGCGACGACGCTGTTGTATTCCGGGCGACACCATTTTCCGAAGACGTTCGGCAGGCGATAGACCATGGCCTTCGTTCCTGCTTCCGCTGCATAAGCTCGCAGGATGCGCTCGGCCTCCCGCTTGCTACAGCCATAGGCATTGTCCTGCTCCGCCTGTGTCGAGGAGGCAAACAGGACGGGACAGCCTGCAGAACGCTTTTTCAGGCATTCCACCAATGCCTGCGTGAAGCCGACATTGCCATCGGCAAAGCCCTGATCCGTCTCCGGCCGGTTGACGCCCGCGAGATGCACAATGGCATCCACATCCTCGCACATCGCCGCAAGCGCATCTTCTCCCATTTCATGGTGATATGCGAGAACCTCCAGGTCTTCGGCCTGCCGCGCGGCCCAGAGGAAGTTCTTCCCGAGGAAGCCGCCAGCGCCGGTCAAAAGAATCTTCATGCTTTCTCCCAGCTTTCCAGTTCGTTCTGCACGTAATCGACAGAGAGCAATTTCGCTTTCACGCCATCGACATCGAGCTGTTCCGTGTTGCTCGACGTATAGGGCACGGCCGTACGCACGGCATCGTCGCCCGTCGAGAAATACTTCTCGTAATTGAGGTTGCGCTCATCGCGCGGGATGCGGAAATAGCGTCCCATGTCGATGGCTTTCACGCGCTCTTCCGAGGTCATGAGCGTCTCATAGAGTTTTTCCCCGTGGCGCGTGCCGATGTACTGGATGCCCGTGTCGCCGAAGAGCGCCTGCACGCCTTTCGCGAGGTCGCCGATTGTGCTGGCGGGCGCTTTCTGGATGAAGAGGTCACCCGTGTGTGCATGTTCGAATGCGAATAGCACGAGATCGACGGCCTCGTCGAGACTCATGAGAAAGCGCGTCATGTCGGGGTTTGTAATCGTGACGGGCTTGCCTTTTTTGATCTGCTCGATGAAGAGTGGGATGACGCTGCCGCGCGAGCACATGACGTTGCCGTAGCGCGTGCAGCAGATGGTTGTCCGCGCCTCGTCGACGTTGCGCGATTTCGAGAGCACGACTTTCTCCATCATGGCTTTCGAGATGCCCATCGCATTGATCGGGTACGCCGCCTTGTCCGTCGAGAGGCAGACAACTTTCCGGACGCCTGCGCGGATGGCCGCCGAGAGCACGTTGTCCGTGCCGAGCACGTTTGTCCGCACGGCCTCAACGGGGAAGAACTCACACGACGGCACCTGCTTCAGCGCGGCTGCATGGAAGATGTAGTCGACGCCATGCATCGCATCCTCCACGCTGCGCGGGTCGCGCACGTCGCCGATGTAGTACTGGATCTTGTCGCTCCGGTAATGGCGGCGCATGTCGTCCTGCTTCTTCTCATCCCGCGAGAAGATGCGGATTTCCCCGATATCCGTCGCGAGGAACCGCCGCAGCACCGCATTGCCGAACGACCCCGTGCCGCCCGTAATCAGCAACACTTTTTCTGAAAAGATTCCCATCGATCATCTGCTCCCTTCCCGGCTCGTTTCTTCATAGATGGAAAGCACCTGCCGGACGATGGCGTCCGGATCATGCCGATCGTGCATCGTCTTCTGCGCACGGGAAGACATTGCCGTCGCCAGCGCATCATCCTCGAACACTTTCCGCACATACGCCGCCAGCATGTATGGCGCATCTGCCTGGTACAGCAGTCCGCTTCGTCCATGCTCGATGAGCGTCGCGAGCCCGCCGACAAGCGAGGCGACGACCGGCACGCCGAGCATCATCGCCTCGGCCACAGAGTTCGGCGAGTTCTCGATGGTCGAAGCCGAAACGAAGACATGCGCCCGCAGATACTCCCTGCGCATCTCCTCTGCCGAAAGCCGCCCGAGGAACGTAATGCAATCGCTGACGCCAAGGCTCTCAGCCAAATCAGAGAGATACGCTCCATACGTCGAACGATGCCCCTCTGCATCCGGCTGCATCGGATTTGTGCCGCCGACAAAGACACGGAGGTCTGGATACCATGCTTTCAGAATCTGAAGCGCTGGCAGGACAAAATGGAATCCCTTGACGGGATAGCCTGCCTGACTCAAGAAGATGGTATGGCGTGTGCAAGCCCGGATATCCCACCGATGACCGGCCTCGTAAAACTCCGGCCGCAGGATTTCTTCGCAGAAGCGATAGCGAACCTCTGGGCAAAGCACCCGCGCACAGCTCTCATCCCAGAACGTCCGTCCGAGGACAACTCCCGCACCGCGCACGACATCCTGTTCGCGCACCGCCTGCCGCTGGAAAGCCGCGATGTCTCGCGCGATGCTGTTCCCATGCGCATCGACTTCATGAACGACGGACGCAGGAAGACCGAGTGCATAGTGCTGCTGACAGAACGACAGAATCCCCTGCAGATGGCAGACGATCCGCTGCTCCATCCCGAGTTTCCGGCACGCCTGCAGCATCGCCCAAGCATGCGGATACTCCGTCCCCCAGATGTGCACGACGTCCGGCTGGAAGTCTGCAAGAATCCGCAAGAAGTCCGCCACCATCTGCCCGCAGGAAGCATCGTCCTGCAGCATGTCATCCCGGCTCGCATCGAAGGCATAGTAGCGGATGCCGTCATGGACGCCGTCATGACGACGGGCAGCATCGCGGATGGGGAACGCCATCGCAATCTCGCAAACATCTCGTTCACGGAGTTTCGCCAAAAGCCCTTCCATCCAGCCGCCGAAGACCGTCCTTCGAATCTGAAACGCATCACAGAATTCTGGCAGAACGACATTGCAGAGCCAGAGCACACGCATCACTGGAGCACCTCGCAGAGTTCCTTCTTGATGGGCGTCATCAGGAGATCATGCTCCCATACAGCATAAGACTCAACATGCGTGAATCCCTGCGGCTGGAGCTGCGCAAGAATTTCATCCGCATAGAGATTGGTAACAATGATATGAGCATCTTTCGGAAGCTCTGCTGGCGACAAGCACGGAACTCCGTCAAGAGATGTTCCCCATACCTTCGGATTGCTGTCTGAAACTCCGTCCACCGGAATACCGCGCCATCGGAGCGATGCGAGAAAGCGCCGTCCAATGCGCCCGGCACAATAGATATACGTCCCCGCAGCCCCCGAATGAAGCTTGCGCCTCAGTTGCTCGCGCAACGCTTCCCCGTCAGCCGGCTCTTCCAACTTTTGCAAAGCATTCACCAAAACCTGCTCCGCCCGATGCCATCCTTTGAAAGAAAAGCGCGACAGCAGCGTCGAATAAAGAAGATACGGTGAAACGCCGCTCCGCTTCACCCCTGCATCCTGTAAGCCCTCCAGAATCCATGTCCAAAGCTGCTCTTCCTCTGCTGACATGCCCGCATAAGTGGCTGTCACCTGCTTCTCATGCACGCGCGAGCCCACAAGGCTCTTGTCAACATAAGCAAGCTTCTGATTCTTGAACATCCGGAACCACTGCTCATAGTCATTGACCGCGCGCACACGCTCATCAAAACCGCCGAACTCCTCGAAATACGATTTTGGAATTAGGAGCGTACAACCGCTGATGAGACCCATCGCTACTGCAAACCATCCCGTCTCAACGAGATTTCTTCCAAAGCGCAGATTCTTCATCCGATAGCGGGTTCCGCTCGGATACCGAACAAAATCGCAGTCCGAAAACACTGCCCGGTTCCAGTCGCCACAATCACGGAGCGCATCTACTTCCGCTTCAATCTTGTCCGGCGCATACCAGTCATCATGCGACAGCCATGAAAAATACGCGCCCTTCATTTCCCGAATAGCCAGATTCAACGCCGTCGCCACGCCGCCATTTTCCTTCTCGAAATAACGAATCTTGTCGCCATACGACAAAGCAATCTCGCGCGTATCATCCGTAGAACCATCATTCACGACGAGAATCTCAATATTCGAATATGTCTGCGCGAGCGCGCTGTCAATGGCCTCACGCATGAAGTTGCTGCCATTGTAGACAGGAATGACGATAGAAACGAGTGGATCTTGCACCCTTATGACCTCCCATTGCAAAACCGAGGAAATATCTCTTCGCCACCTCGATTATCTTGCCAACCAAGAAAAATCTATGTAAAATAAGAATTATAAAGGAAGTGACAGTATGGCGAACCGGCAAGTCAAGGATTCTGTCTTTCGCAAGCTCTTCAACAACCGCAAGGAACTCGCGGAACTCTATCAGGCCATCCAGCCAGACATCGAAGTGCTTCCCCAAGACCTCAAAATCACGACGTTGCGGAACGTCTTCCTCGACAGCCAGAAGAACGACCTCTCATTCCTCTGGAAAGGCAAGTCCGTCGTCCTCATCGAGCACCAGAGCACATGGAACGAAAACATGCCGCTCCGGATGCTGCCGTACATCGACAAGATGTATCGAAAAATCATCAAAGAACGGGATGCCAAGCGCGCCATCTACCTCTCGAAACTCGTCAAAATCCCGACACCGAAGTTCTACATCCTCTACAACGGCCCGAAACTTCCCGAGCCCCGTCCAGAACTCAGGCTTTCCGATGCTTTCGAGGACCCACAGAATGGCGACCTTGAGCTCATCTGCCATGTCATCGATATTTCTTATGACTGCAACAACAAAATCCTGAATGCCTGCCGGCCGTTACGCGACTATAGCTATCTTGTCTACCTCATTCATGAGAACAAGCACGCTGGCATGACTGATGACGAGGCCATCCGTCATGCGGTGCTCGCCTGCATCGACCAAGGCATCCTAAAGAATTTCCTCAAGCAATACGGCAAGGAGGTTATCAACATGTTTTCACTGCAATGGAACGAAGAAGAAGCCAGGAAATACCGCGAAGAATACGCTGAAGAAGTCGGTCTACAGAAAGGTCTACAGAAGGGACGCTCGGAAGGACGTACAGAAGGAAAAGGTGAGATGATCCTCAACATGCTCAAAGAGCACATGCACCTCGATGCCATCGAGCGTTTCTCCGGCTGGTCTGCCGAACAGATTCGCGCGCTCGCGAAGAAGAACGGGCTTGCAGTTGAATGAACCTTGTGATGCCATCATTTTCTCTCTACATATGCATCTAATAATTCCACGATTGGAAAGTCGTGCGAATCTTCCCCATCTAGAACAATCATCAAAATTTCTCGTTGAACAATATCGCGATAGTACTGCAGTTCAAAAGCCACCCACTTTGAAGCGCGAGACCGCTCCGAGCTCAGATACGCGAGCCTTTTCGCGTGTTGCATGCGAAATTTCAATACTTCTTCCGTATACTGTGACACCAAGCTCCGCCGCAGGAACTCACGATCTGCTGTCCAGTCGACATAGCAGCTCAATCCCGCCGCATTTGCTTTCTTTACAAAGGAACGAACCTGTTCCTTGTCCTGATAGCTATGTGACACAAACAAATCATACATCTTGACATACTGTACGGATTTTTGCTGTCGCAATTGCTGCGCCAGCAATTCCGGCGTTCCCACAAGATCAGCTTCCTCACGCATATACGATTTCTGCTTCCCTTTGAAATGTTTCCGAAGCCGTACATAATGCCCTATACGCTGCAAGACATGGAATGCATATTCGCGAATCTGATCGTTCCTCTCGCTATCATTCAACTTCCAGAAAAACGCCCACACTTTTTCACAATCGAATTTCTGGATTTCCTTGCAGATTTCCATCTTATCATTCGTTGTCGCTCCTCGCTGATGATATGCAACCATCATGGCATCCAGAAAGCCAGGGTCGATTTCTTGCAAATCCAAATGCTGTTCTTCGCGCTTTCTTCTCATTTCCGCATTTTTGTGTTCGCGCTTCTGGCGATATGCGAGCTCCAGCCGCACTCGTTCGGCTTCATCATATTCTCGTTCATGCTTGACGCGATACCCACGGCTCAACAGCTGCTTGACTTTCTGCAAGCTGAAGAAAAACTGCTCCGCCCTCACTGGGTGATATCGCGTCTTTTTCCCCTTGCGTTTCAAAAATGCATCTTTCGCGCGATAGAGGCGATACCTCTCTTCCAGCATCTCCCATACATACGGATAATATTCCCGATAGCAATCTAGCAGGTCTTTCTCTGTATAGCCAGGCTTCAATGTCTTGACAATCTGATTCAATGGACGCGTCATGCTCTTGGAAATCCGCATGTTTTCCGCCTGATATTTCCGCTTCGTTTTTCCTGACATAGCGGATTTCTCCCTTCGTCAAGCAACCAAAAAATAGAACAGGAACATCGTCACAGCGATGCCACCATAAAACCAAAATTCCGTTTTTGAAAACAGGCAGTTGCGATAACGGATGCAACGCACTTCTGCATGATCTTTGCAGGCAATGTTTCGCACATCCATATCAAAATCAATGCTGTCATTTGACAACTCAATGACCCTCTTGAAAAGCACCCTATACTTTCTTTCCGTTCGAAGGTACCATGCATCCAGCAACCAAAATGACAGGAGAGGAACGAATGCCAAAAGAAAGCATCGCTTGTCATTCGCTTGCGTGGAAATCGTCCCCACAAGCGAAATCAGCGCAACAGCCCATCCTTTCAGCTTGAAGCTGTTGCTTCCCATCCGACCGATCACAGCCTCGATCATTTCCAGATGCTTGATCTTGCAGTCACAGGAATTGCCGTCCATCATTTCCCATCCTCACATTTGGTTTCTTTATCACCGATCCAGCCAGTTCCCGCTCTGCAGCTTCACGGATCAACTTCGCATCGATCCTTCGAATTTTCTCTTGGGGGACGCCGAGCTGCTTCAGGTCTTCGACGGCCTCGTCGGCGATGTTTGCCTTGATGATGCTGATGAGGACGATGTCGTATGTGATCGACTGGATATTCTCCCTCGCGATGACGCCTGGCCGATTCGGCGACTTGTCCGCCCAGGCTACGACGCGATAGCCATGGTGGTCAAGATATACTTTAATCTCCTTACCCACTTTTCCTGCACCGTACAAAATGATATCCGCCCACTGCGGGACAAGGCCGAACGGGTACAGATAATCCCCATCCTGCAATATGACCGCCTCTGCATCACGAATCATCATCACACACGTCCAGATGAAACAGTACTGCCGCAGAATATTCGGGATGCGTTCTTCCGCCTCTAGGAACTTCCTCCGCAAGGTTCGAAAATAAAGCGCAATACGCTCAGCATCATCTATCCGCTTCGTTCCGACAATCGAGTCGTTTCGTAGACAATAATGGTATAAAAGTTTTCCAGACACGCAAATGCAGTTTGCATGCAACATCGCAGGAATCACCACGACATAATCTTCACCAAAAACAATACGGGGATTCACATCATTTTGGAAACGGCGAAGAACCTCTGTACGAAAAACTTTTCCGCACAAGGACAAGACCACCGACGATTGATAAAAACGATCGAGAAAAATGATATGAGACAGCAACCACTCAATCCGTTCACTGCGATAAACACCTGCCGGCGCGGATTCTGGATCCTCCATCCGATATGTCTCATAGTCGCGATAAAATCCAGAAGTCACAATGTCCGCGTCCTCACGCAACGCAATGTCCATCAGCGTTGCGAACATATCTGGCTCTACAAAATCATCTGAATCGATGCAGGCAACGTAAGGACTTGTTACTAGCTTAAGTCCCGCAATTCGTGCGCTGACAAGCCCACCGTTTTCTTTATGCAGAACGGTAAGCTGCGGGTATCTTTCTGCATACTGATCTAATATCTCTCCACTGCGATCTGTCGAGCCGTCATCCACGCAGATAATTTCTCGCACCAGCTGCGTCTGCCCAAGGATGCTCTCAAGGCAGCGACTCAAATACGGTCCGACATTATAAACAGGAGCAACAACGGAAAGCGGCAACTTGGCAGCACTCTTTTTTACGCACTGCATTTGCATCCCTCCATTGTGGATAATTCAAAATTGATTAATTTTTGATTACCCCCCCCGTTTTTTATTTTTTAATTTTTTATAGTTCATTTTGCAATGATCCAGTTCCCTTTCCAGGCGCTCTCCAAATTTCTCGATAGAAAAATGCCTTTCGTAAACTTTCCGCCCGCATGCGCCGATTGATTGCCATTGCTGTTTTGCCGCCAGCACGCGTTCCATAGCACTCGCCAGATGACCTGGCTGGTTGTCCTCGCAGACAAATGCATTGACTCCATCCGCAAGATATGATACCAAGCCGTTGTTCCTTACTGTCAGGCAAACCTTCGCATGCATCAACCCCTCCACGCAAACCGTGGAAAGCATCTCCTCATGCGAAGCACAAACAACAACATCGATATATCGATAGGCCTCTTCCATCTCGCTGCGCGTCAAAACGCCTTTGCATTTCACGCAAGAGAGAGCTTGTGCCCGCTCCACCACCTCGCGCCCATAGGCACTGGAACTCTGCGCACCAATAATCCAAAACTCCGCAGCTACATCAGGATGTCCTTCCTTTAGGATTCGCACCGCATCTAAAAATTCTCGCTGTCCTTTGTTGGCGTCGCAATACCCGATGATAGCAAATACAGGACGACCTCCTACCATATTCCATTTATCCCATGTATCGGGGATGCCATACGGCATTACGCCAATCGAAACGCTTGGGTAATGTCGTAAAAAGACCGAGGCCGCCAAACGACTCACAGCCATGACGTGTATGCCATCCATCTCACGTTCTGAATCATGCGCATGAAATTGATAGCGCATACTAGGATAGTTATTGGCATACGGCTCCCCTGCATCATGTATCCACCAGAAGGTTGGCATCATTCGCCGCATGGTACACGCTACGCGAATATTTGAAAAAACGTTGACAAGCAAGATATCATATTGCGCAATCCACGTCTCTTCAGTCGCAGAAAGATACGGGATTGTTGGACAGCAAACGAATGTAATGCCATTCGATTGAAGTTCTGCTTCCATATCTGGATGCATATAAGGGGCAGAAATCGTTACCTGGTAGCCACGTCGTTGCAAAGCACGCGCTGCAAACGTCAATACGACACTCGCGCCATCATACTTCATTTCATCCGAAAGCATCAGCACAGATGGCCGGCCGTCCTTCACAACCACAGGTAGTTGAAATGTACCACGCACCTTTTGAGCGCGATACTCCCCAAAGAACGAAATTTTTTCTGCAGGAACGTCCATTTCCAATAATTGTTCGCGCATTTCATGAACGCTGTTGCTCATGAGCAAGATTCGATCATACGAGACTTCGCGGATTTCCTTTGGCAAGTAAACGGGACGCCCGTCTATTACCTGCCCCGCGCTGGAATGATTATCCAAAAAACCGACAATTTTGTCATCACCGAGGACATCCGCAAGCGCTACTTTCCGATTTGCGTAAAAAATGCCCGTCCCAAATAACAAGATTTTTTCCATGATGGATGTTCCTCCCCCCCTTGCGAACCATCAACTGTATCCCTCGATAGTAGAGTAAGCGATTCACCACACCTTATTCCGCCGATCCCATGATGTTTTTAAATCGCGTACAGCACTGTATCAAAATACCCCAGCGAATAATGCCGCAAGTAGAACTTGTAATCTGGATGATAGCTCAGCAAGAGATCTGGCAGAGTGAAGATGTCCTCGGGACGATGGTAGATGGAAATTGCGAGCTTCGGACGATACTTGTGGATGGACTGTTCTGCGCCTTTGAGCGCGCGCAGTTCCGAACCCTCGATGTCCATCTTGATGAACGTCGGCCGGACGTCGCCGAGGATGTGTTCAATCGTATCGACGGGCACGATGGCGTCGCCTTCGTCTCCTACATGCGACTGCTTGCGGCCGTCGGCAACGAAGCGAAGTTCTGTCTCCTTATCCCATGCACCTTTCGGCACGATGGTGACATGCTCGTGCCCTGCCATGCGCTCACGAATCTTCTGCTGGTTCGCCGGGTCTGGTTCCAAACAGAAAATCTGCTGATAATCGCCATTCGCCCAGTCGATAAAGAAACACGCCGATTCCCCGTCATAGCTGCCGACATCCACGAAAACTTCATTCGGTACATGCGGCAGCTCTGGCAGATCAAAGTAGATGGACGTATAGACAACGTCCTCCACCCAGCCGCCAACGTCCAGAATCGATGATTCTTCGACACCCAGCGAAAGAAGCTGTTCCTTCATCTCTTTATGATAAGGTCGCGACGTGATGACAACGGTTGCATTTGGATGCTCTCGGATGTCTTTTGGCGCAATCACGGGCTTTCCCATGAGCAGCGTTCCCTGTTTTGCCTTCGCATTGTCAAGGAATCCTGCGAGCTTCATCGGCCAGAGGTCGGCAATCATCCGACCGTAATCGCCCGTGCCAAACAACCAGATTTCTTCGGCACTAAAGATACGGTTGCGCAAATACCCCCCCCGAGTTGAACAAAGGTACACTGTCACGAATCATTTCTTTCAAATATCGATCGTCGCCCGTCATCGCGTACTGAACGCGATTGTCATAAATGCGTCGCGAGACCTCATCCATGAAATGTGCGCGACGATTTTCTGCATTGGCTTTTACGGGATCAAAAATGTCTTTATCCATAACGAATATCACCTCGTGATTCCATGTGGGCTTGAAACGGCGTTTTTGCGAGCCTGTCGTCCAGCAGGCACCAATTTGTCGTTATCCTGTCCACAGCCACCACAAATCTGGCACAGCCCGACAAATCCACCTGCGAGCTCGCCGAGGCAGTGGCAGGCAATTTCGTGGCGGTCTTCTCTTTTCAACGTGTGAAGATCCACGCAGTCTCTCGCCTGAAGTCGATAGCGGCCGATGTTCGCTGCACTCCACACAACATGGCAATAAAAGATTTTTCCTTCGTTGTAGCCATGGAAGATTGGGGAACAGGCAATCCGATGTGCTTCACACGCTTCTGTCGCAAACTGAAACGGCTTCTCTGGAAATCCGAAATCACGCCACTCTTTCATCCTTGTGACCGTTGTCTGGATTGCCTTCTCATTCAGTAAAGATTGCAACTCTTTCAGACGCTTCTCGTACGGTACTTCCTGCGTATAATCGCTGATGCTGACCCATGTATCTGCGGCCGCAAGAAACGTAAGCAAACGTTCATCCGGCAGCAAGGTCCCGTTCGTGATAATCTTGATGACACCGATACGATTGCGATAGGATGTTTTTAAAACTTCAAGAAACTCGGCAAGATTTTCATACAAGAATGGTTCTCCGCCAAGGAGCGTCAAACAGCCAAGGTAATCCACATACTGAAACAAGAGCTTGATTTCTTCTTTCAGTTGGCGCAGAGGAAATGTCACGGGATTGGAATAATATGGCACGAACATATTGCAATTCGCACATTTGAGCGTGCACTGCATCGTCAGTGCCATATGGAGTTCCATCAGAACATTTTCCTGCCGATATGTCCAATACCACCAGGTAAGGAAATATTCAATGGCACAAAAATCTCTGTATTCCTTCAATCCAGCTACTATCAGAGAGGCTGCGATTTCTTGATAAACCCGGCCGCCGGTCATGACAAGGATTTTTTGTCCTGTACGACGCGCCAGACCTGATTCCGGTGCCAAGAGTTGATGTCCCTTCCAGCTATCCTGCTGCTCCCCCATCTTATCCATGATATAGTCCACTGAGAAGTCTCGCTGAATCTTTGACAGGCATGCTTGTGCAACATTGCCGCATCCATAGAGAATGACATGTCTCACGTCCTCCCAATCCGGCGTCAGTCTGTTTTCCATCCTCATGTCACTCCTATACCTCCAACGGAACTTCCTTGCTCCCTACCATGTCATTGTCAAAATAAAATCCTTTCAGGATGTCTGACGAGATTTGCGCACCTCCGTCCAGGAAGGCATAATACGCAGCAGCCTCGACACCATCCGCCCCGCTTTCAGAATCCATAGGCAAAATTTCGACGGCGTCCGCCATGTATTCGCAAATGCCTTCATTCACACGTTCTTTGATTGCAAACTGCTTCTGGTTCTCCCGATCTGGTTCCGTAACCATGTTGCCATCATCATCAATCAAGCGAATCATTCCATATGGAGCTGTCAGAAAGCTTTCCAAGAAATTCCCCTTCTTCCGCAATACACACACCGTTGCCTTCGGATCGCTATCGGATTGGAAACAAGCTTCCATATCATTCACCTGACGATACGGATTTTGCTCCGATAAGTCTGCAAGAAAATAGAACCCAGGAAGCTCCATCTTCACAAACCGCTGGAAGTAATACTGCGTTGTCCCATAAAAACTAAAATCAACGATTCCTGCAGGCTGCTCCAAATTTCCCAGAATTCCTGAAAGGTACCTGCGATAATTGCGTTCTTGCCGCTTCTGTTCTGTCCAGATACGCGACTCATATGGCTGAAGCCATTTCAGCAAAGTGTCATCTTCATCCGTATGGACATCTTCTGACGCATGCACATCAGCTTCATCCACCTTCAGATTGAAGCGCTGGAACAGATAATCACGAAAAGATCCAAGAAAAGCAAATGATGCAACCCGGCGGTAATCTGCCTCGGTATGCATGGTTGCCAGATAAATGAGCTGTCTCGAAATAGGCACAAATTTTGTATGAATATCCGGCAGAGTTTCTCTCAAACGGAGAAAGTAGCGAAAATCGCGCTCCAAAAAATATCCATCCCGAGCAAAAAACAACAACGTACGCAAATGACACGTTTTCACACGCGCTGCTAGCCACTCACAAAAACGCAGCATGACGCCGCCAAAAACGGCATAACCAAACGTCTCCGCATCTCGGAATGGGACTTTTCCTCGGGTATCATGCAAAACAAAAGGATTCTGAAAAAGTCTTGCTGTTGAAAGTCCCAACCGAACATCGTCGCGCCAATTTTTCGCTACTGCCACAACACGGCCGACAGAAGATGCTTTGAGCATGTCCGACGAACTCATGAGGTAAAACGCATCAATCTCATGTTTCCGAGCCTGCTCGATATCGCTTTTCCAATTGTCGCCTATGTGCAAGATGCGTGCATCCGGATATGTTGCTTTTAAGAGCGCAAACAGTTCTCCATCCGCCTTGCTCTTCTGCAGCTCCGAAGAAAGAAGCACCTGCCGCTCCGGCAAAATGTCCAATGCACGATGGGACAACAATTGATAAAATTGTTTGCCGGAAACATACGTGTCACTCGTAATAAAAACTTGCTTCCCCATCTGGATCGCGCGGCGAAATGCCTCCACAACGGGAACGCGCACAACCATCAGTTCTTCTTCCAAAGAAAGTTCGAGTTCTTCGATGTGCCATGCCACCTCTGGCGACATGCCCGTCCTATTCACAATCCCTTCATAGAGTTCGTCTAAGGTTGCAAAGGGCGAACAGGAAGCTGCAATCGTCTGGCGCAAGGTCGCGAAATCAATCCCGAGATGAAATTTCCTCTCCACCCTATCGCCTAGAATCGCAAATGCATCCGTCGGGGTCATTGCCTTGCGCGTAACGAGCGTATCGAAAAAATCAAAGGAGACAATATCATGGGCGTCTATCGCCATCTGCAAATCTTGCAACGTCTTTCCCCAATAAGGATTCGTTGCATAAGAAGTCTCCCGCCTTGCAGCACGTTCCCCATTTGCATAATAAACTGGAATCTCCACATCATTTGCGATGCGTTCATAAATAACACGGAAGTTGCTCGGATCGGAATTGATGATGATGATATCCGCGATTCGATTGACCTCATCGAGCGCACAGATAGGAATCCCGTTGATTTCTTTTCCAATGCTTTCTTTCGCACGATCCAAAAGGGCTATAACATGAAAATCACGAATCGCCGGCAAGAGCGTCATCGTTCGGCGACCGATGCCATAAAGCGCAATCGCCTTCCCCTTTAGACGGGAAAATTTTTCACGGAAATCTTTCTGTTCCTTTTGATACTGGTCGCCAGCCATTCCTAACTCGCCCCCTTGTCTGGATTCGTCATTTTACAAGCAATACAAGACCGTCTCGGATTTCATCAATGCGTAGTGTCGCAGATACATCCGATATTTCGGATTGAGCGACAAAATATAGTGAGGAAGTTCAAGAATATCTTCTGGCTTGTGATAAATGCTGATTGCTAATTTGGGATGCTGCATGCGAATCGTTTTCGCCGCTCCCTGCAACGCTTCCATTTCAGAGCCTTCGATATCCATCTTGATAAACGTAATTCGCTTGCCTGCAAGTTCTTCATCAATCGATGTCACGGGAACACAAATATTGCCATGTTCCGCAACATTGCTTCCAACTTTGCCCAGTCCATTAAACCGTAACTCGCGCCGATCACGCCAAACGCCGTAGGGCAGGAGTGTTGTTCGTTCTTCCGAAATCGTCTTCAACGTTTCTTTGCACGCGGAAATGTTTTGCGGATCTGGCTCGAATGCATAGATATGGCAGAAATCTCTTGCCCATTCTGCAAAGGCTCGCGAAGATGCCCCATCAAAGGCTCCTGCATCGACAAAAGTTTCGTCCTTTTCATGAGGAAGGTTTGTCAGATCAAAATATGCTTTCTGTTCAAGCGCATCTATGATCTTATCTACCCGTACGATACGTTCTTCTCGAATGCCCATATCTGCAAGTTGTTTGGCAATCTCATTTTGATAATGCTTCCCCAGTTTCCGTACGGAAAGAAAAATACGACTATCTGGATGTGCATAAATCTCTTTGGGTGGGGACAATTGTCACCCCCCCAATTTTTCTCCCCACTTTTTTACATCATTGTCACAGATGCCTATGAAATGATCTGTTGCAAGGGCACAAACAACCTTTCCATAGCCACCAGCACCAAAAATAAGATTGTTGCGTTGTTGGTCAATCAGTGCCTTCAGTGCCTGCACCTCGGGAATTGATGCGATGATGTCCAAGATATGGCGCTCATCTCCCGTTGCAGAATAAAGTAATCGCTTCTCAAAAATGTATTTCGAGAAATCATCCTGCAAGTGTTGATAAATTTTTCTTCCGTCCGTGATATTCATGTAGATTCCTCTGCTATTGCATGTAACTCTTTTTCCGCAAATCATGCCAAGTGTTGCTCAATTACATCCGCCACGCGCTTGCTCGCCTCTCCGCTTTCTTCGACGCCACATTCGCGAAAAAGCTTTCCGAGCTTTTCGAGATACGCTGTCTGCTGGAATCCCGCAATCCGTCGTCCCATTTCGCCGTCATCTTCCGCGAGCGGGAATGGCAGGTCTCTGAGATCCCACAGCAGCTTGCCGCGCTCGCCTTCGTATGCGCTGTAGTCGTCGCAGTAGAGGAAGACGGGGATGTTCATGACGGCGGCGTCGAAGGCGGCGCTGCTGTAGTCAGTAAGGAAGGCGTCGCAGGCGGCGAGGAGTTCGTACATGTCGTCGACGGTGCTGACGTCGATGAGGTCTTGATTCTCGGCGTGTGCGGCGATGTGGCGAGCGGTGAGCTGCGGGTGGAGGCGGAGGAAGATGACCCAGCGGCCGCCGAATTTTTCGCACAGGGCGCAGAGCAATCGGTTGTAGTCAGGCGCGTGATCGCCTTTTTCAATCGTGCGGTTCGTCGCCTGGCTGCCGCCGCGGAACGTCGGGCAGTACATGAGGATGCGGGTGTCCGGCGCGAGGCGGTATTGCTCGCGGATGCTGCGCCGCTGCGCGTCGCGGCCGCCGATGAGGATATCGCATCTCGGCGAGCCGCTACGGAGTGTCGGGCCGGTGTAGATCATGCCGGTCGGGAGCGTGCGGTCATACCAGTCGGAGTTCGAGAGCACGAGGTCGATCATGGCGGAGTCGTGGCGGCTGACGAGCTCGGCGATGCGCGAGAACGAGGCGCCGCGATCGAGGCAGGTCGGCTTGAATCCGAGCTTCGCATGCCAGGTCTGGAGGTAGAACTGGCCTTTGCGCTTGCGGACTTCGAGCTGCTTGCGACTGTTGTCCACCCAGACAGCGGCCGTCGAGAGTTCTCTTGCCCGATTCCAGAGCGTGTTGTGCACTTTGCGGATGCCCTTCGGAAACGGCTTCGTCATGTCGTTGACGAGCCAGACGAGGTCATAGCCCTTGCTGCGCCGCAGGAGTTCGAGCGCGATGTATTTCGGGTTGCAGGTGAAGCCTGTCGTGCCTTCGATGGTCGTGAAGACGATCTTGCTGCGCTGGATGGGACGGAGCCGCCAGAGATAGAACGGGAGGCTCTGGATGGCGGCTTTGAGCTTGCGCTTCCAGAGATAGAACGTATCGCTCGCCATGGTCACGCTCCTTCGTAGTTCTGCAGGAGGTATTCGAGCGTGTACTGGAAAGCTTTTTTGAGACCGACGCGCGGCTGCCAGCCGAGCGCCTGCACATTGGAGACGTCCATGATCGCGAGCTTAAAAGGCAGATACTGGAGCTTGCTTTTTTCATCCGCAAACCGGACACGGACGCGCTGGCGCGGGTCGAGGCTCGCGATGAGCTCGGCGAGGTCTCGGATGCTGACGAGGTTGTCGAGGTTCGCGACGTTGTAAAAAGCGCCGTTTTCGCCATTCGTGGCGATGAGCAGCATGGCGCCGACGGCGTCAGCAACGTAGGTGTATGTGCGCATGGCGCTGCCGTCGGACTGCAAGACGATGTCCTCGCCGCGCACGACATCGCGCAAAAACTCAGCGAATGCGCGGCCGTCATCGAGCGCGATGCCGGGGCCGAACGTATGGCAGAGGCGGACGCCGTTGTACGTGACGCCATACTGTGCGGCGTAGCTCGCGAGCATGGTCTCGCAGAGGCGCTTGGCCTCGGGGTAGCAGGCGCGGGCGCGGTTGCAGATTATCAGGCCCATGTCGGTTTCCTTGATCTTTTCGTCATGCTCCCAGGCGCCATAGGTTTCGACGGTGGAAACGTAAAAGACGTGGCAGGCAGGCTGTTTCCGCGCGAGCTCGAGGACATTGCGCGTGCCCTGCACATGCCCCCAGAGCGTGCCGACGGGATTCTCTGTGAAGTCTTTCGGACTCGCAAGGCCGGCGGTGTGAAAAATATAATCGACGGCAGGCACGCTTTCAAACGATGCCGTGATGTCCTGCACGATGGTGCTGACGTTCGGCAGGCCGAGGGTCTCGCCAAAGACGCGCTGGAGCTTTTCGGCGCTGCGCGCCATGGCGATGGTGTGCAGGCTGAGGTTCCATTCGATGTCAGCATGGGCCAGCGTCTCGACAATGTACATGCCGAGGCGTCCTGTTGCGCCGGTGACGAGGACGGTCTTGCCGCGAAATTTCTCCCAATCAATCGGGCTTTCGAGAATGATGCCGATGTCGCGCTGTTCTACCATGAAAAGTCTCCTGTCTCACAGACCAAAAACAAATTTATTTTCTTCGAGTTCGATCATGGCCTTGAGGTAATAGAAATCTTCCGGCGTCGTGATCTTGATGTTGCGGTTCTGTTCCTTGACGAGATGCATCTTTTTCCCCGTGCTGGCATAGACCATGGCCGCATCAAGGAGCGGCATGCCGCCCGCGCTTTCCTGCGCGGACCGATAGGCCGCACGGATGTCGCCGAGACGGAAGGACTGGGGCGCGGTCAGCGAATACGTGGCCGCGCGCTTCTTGACGTCCTGCATCTCCGCGTCCGTGTTCTCCGTGATGACGACGGACTCGATAACGGGCGCGACGGTCACGGCGCAGCCGTACTGCTGCGCGACACGGACGTTCTCGCGGATGGTGCGTTCCTCGACGAGCGGCCGGACGCCGTCGTGGATCAGGACGATGTCATCCGCCTGCCCGCCGATGTCCTCTGCGGCCTCGAGACCACGTTGCAGGCTCTCCTGCCGGTCGCGCCCGCCGACGACGATGCGCTGCACTTTGCCGATATGGTAAAGCGCGAGCAGGCTCCGCATGTGGTCGAGGTAGCCTTCGCGGCAGACGATGACAACGCAGTCGACGTCGTCGCACTGCTCGAATTTTTCCAGCGTATAGATGATGATGGGCTTGCCGAAAAGCTTCAGGAACTGCTTCGGCAGGCCCGCCGACCGCATGCGCTGCCCGACCCCGGCCGCAAGGATGATGGCAATGTTCATGCAGCGCCTCCGTTCCCGGATTTTCCAAGCTTCCACGATGTTCCAGGCACGACAAAAAGGCACGCCATCTCGACCGTCCCGGTTCTCTTCGATGGAAAAGAATGGAAACGGCCAAGATGGCGTGCCTGATATGCGGTTTTGATGGAATCGTCAGGTGTGGATAAAGCGAGGTTTAGAGAATCATTCTTACCCCCCCCGTTTATGAATTTTACGTTATAAAAATTCATTTCCTTTCACCCCTGACGTTTGATACTCTTATCATAGCATATCGTCCGGAGTTTGTGAACCCAGGATTTTCAGCTATGAGCCTTCATTGTCTCGTGAGAGCCTTTGCGCTTCTCCCGCCGCTCGCGAAAGAAGCGCTTCATGATGGCTGCGCATTCTTCCTGCAAGACGCCTGCCGTCATCGCGGGTGCATGATTGAGCGCGGGATGGCCCGGGATGTTGAAGAGCGATTCGCAGGCGCCGGCTTTTGCGTCCGTGCTGCCGTAGACGACGCGGTCGACGCGGCTCATGACAATGGCGCCCGCGCACATCGGGCATGGCTCGATCGTCACGTAGAGCGTGAGGCCCGAAAGGCGCCAGCGGCCGAGTGTTTCGCAGGCCGCGCGGATGGCGATCATCTCGGCATGCGCCGTCGCGTCGTGCTCGGTCTCGCGCAGGTTGTGGCCGCGTGAGATGATTTCTCCTGTTTCGTCAACGAGCACGGCGCCAATCGGCACTTCGCCGATGTCGTAGGCGGCCTGTGCCTCGCGCAAAGCTTCTCGCATGTAGTCTTCGTCTGTCATCGAATTTCACCTCGAAAATAAAAAATTCGAGCCGGAGGTACGTTTCTACCTTCGACTCGAATTTCTTACAAAAAGTGTGTACCTACCTTCGACACACCCTCAGGCCCTTCGGGCCAGCTCCCTCTGAGAGGGAGCCTTCAAATCTTATTTCAGTGCATCGCCGAGCTTGGAGTTCGTGTTGCGAGCTGCCTGGACGGACTCGTCGAACTTGGCTTTCTCGTCGCCATCGAGCTTGTACTCGACGATCTTCTCGACGCCGTTCTTGCCGAGCATGACCGGAACACCGATGCAGAGGTCTTTCTCACCATACTCGCCATCGAGGTAGACGCAGCACGGGATGAGCTTCTTGGCATCGAGAGCGATGGCCTCGACCATAGCTGCAGCAGCAGCGCCCGGAGCATACCAAGCGGACGTGCCAAGGAGCTTCGTCAGCGTAGCGCCGCCGACCTTCGTGGACTCGACAGCTTCCTTGAGCTGGTCAGCCGTGAGGAGCTCTTTGACAGGGATGCCGCGATACGTAGCAACGCTCGTCAGAGGAACCATCGTCTTGTCGCTGTGGCCGCCGATGACCATGCCGTCGATGTCCGTCGGCGTAGCCGGATAGCCAGCCTTCTGGAGAGCCTTGCTGAGGAAATAAGCATGCCGCCCTGACCGATGACGCGGTTGCGCGGAAGCTTGCTGTCTTTGAGCGTGAGGAACGTCATAGCATCCATCGGGTTCGAGATGATGATGAAGATGGCGTCCGGGGAATATTTGAGGGCCTGATCGACAACGCTCTTGACGATCTTCGCGTTGACGCCGATGAGGTCTTCGCGGCTCATGCCCGGCTTGCGCGGCATGCCGGAGGTGATGACGACGACGTCGGAGCCAGCCGTCGGAGCGTAGCCTTCCTCATCGCCAATCTTCGCCGTGACGCCCGTGACCGTCGTGTCGAAGTTCAGCAGATGTGCCGTCTGCATGATGTCCATAGCCTTGCCTTCGGAAACGCCTTCCTTGATATCGACGAGGACGACTTCGCTGGCAAAGTTCTTCTGCGCGAGGACGTTTGCGACCGTAGCACCGACATTACCTGCACCAACAACTGTTACTTTCATAATTCAAACAGCCTCCTTAAAGCTAGACGACGCATCTCTCAACTGATCCATGAGGAACGCTCCATCTTCTTCTATCATCAAGGCCTGCGCTTGCACGGCCTTGTGATTTACTACGTCTTGATTATAGCAAACTGCCGTCGAAAAAGCAACGAAAAAATACACAATTTCTATTTTACCATCAACAAGGATTATATCGCCTTACGCCAGACATTCCTGCTTCGGCAGCAGATATTTTTTCACACACTCCGTAACGCCTGTGAAAATGCGGCTCGGGATGGCAAGTTCGTCCCCGAGGCCGCTTCCCATGTCGATCTCGGGCCGGTTCGTGCCATGAAAATCCGTACCTGCCGTCGGCAGCAGGTCATAAGTTTCGATGAGATGCGCGGCGAACGCGCGGTCATCATCCGTATAGTTCGGATACCAGCACTCCATGCCGTCGAGGCCGAGCGCATGGAGCTCGGCGACCGTGGCCTCCTGCTCGTCGCGCGTCATGCCCTTGAGGCCGATGCGCTTGTGGAAATGCGCGAGCGATGTGATGCCGCCCGCCTCATGGATGATGGGCAGCGCCTCCTCGGGCTCGATGATGCCGTCGAGGCCGAGGGCATGGACGGCCGGGTCGAGATAGTTGTCCCAGAGCGGCTGCGCGTGCTCATAGAGGTGGAGCGAGACGAGGTAGCGCATGATGGCATAGCGATCCGCCAGACCATAGGCAAAGCGCTCGACGTCCTCCATCGTGATCTTGATGCCGCGCGCGCGCACGAACGAGACGATTTCATGAATCTTCGCCTCTTTCGAAGCACGCACCTTTTTGTAGAACTTTTGAAACGATGGATGCTCGCGGTCAAAGCCGAGGCAGACGATATGGAGCTTGCGCCCATGAAAGCGCACGGAAAGCTCCATCCCGGGCACGAAGCCGAGGCCGAGCTCGCGCGCCGCTTTTTCGGCCGCCACGTCGCCTGCGATGTTGTCGTGATCCGTCAGCGCGAAAGCCGAAAGGCCGCGCTTCTTTGCATACGCAGCAATCTCTTCCGGCGTCATGCTGCCGTCGGAGACGAGCGAGTGGATATGTAAATCGGTATATGTCATGCATGCTCTCCTTTCCATGCGCGCTGTGCGGCGAAAAATTGATAGACGGCTTCGGCGGCCGGACGGTTCATGCCCTGCGCCTGCGCGAGCTCGTCGATGCTCGCGGCCTTGATTTTAGCCATCGTGCCAAATGTGTTCCAGAGCGACTTGCGGCGCGCGGGGCCGATGCCGACGATGTGGTCGAGCACCGAGACGAGGTTGCGCTTGCCGCGCAGATTGCGGTGATACGTGATGGCGAAGCGGTGCGCCTCATCGCGGATGCGCTCGATGAGGTAGAGCGCCTGGCTGTGGCGCGGCAGCACGACAGGATCGCTCTCGCCTTCGCGGAACACGAGTTCGAACTGCTTTGCGAGGCCGACGACCGGCACGTCCTTGTGTCCTGCGCCACGGATGATTTCAAACGCCGACGAGAGCTGTCCTTTGCCGCCGTCGATGACGATGAGGTCAGGGAGCTCCTCCTCTGGCAAATCGCCATAGCGCCGCTGCGTGACCTCGCGCATCGAAAGGAAGTCGTCGGGCTTGCCCTCCGTGCTGTTGATCTTGAAACGGCGGTAATCCGATTTCTTTGGCAGGCCGCCCTCGAACACGACCATCGAGGCGACGGTCTCCGAGCCCTGGATATGCGAAATATCGAAGCACTCCATGCCGAGATAGCGGCCGAGCTCTTCGACGGCGCCGAGCGTCTGCGCGTTCGCCTGCCGGATGCGCGCGGCCTCGTCGGAAAGGAATTTTTCGGCGTTGCTCGCGGCCATCGCGACGATGTCATGCTTCGTGCCGCGCTGCGGGACGAGCAGCTCCACTTTCGCGCCCTTCTTCTCGGCCAGCCAGGTTTCAAGGAGCGCTGCCTCTGTCAGCTCCATCGGCAGAAGGATTTCGCGCGGAATGAATGTCGCACGATGATAATACTGCTGAAGGAACGCCGCGAGAAGTGCCTCGTCTGACTCGTCCTCGCTGCCCTGCAGCAAAAAGTGTTCGCGGCCAATCATCTTGCCCGCGCGGATGAAGAAGACCTGCACGCAGACGCCGATTTCCGACCGCGCCATGCCGATAGCGTCCTGGTCACCTGCGCCCGTCACGATGTTCTGCTTCTCCGCGACTTTTCGGACGGCCGCGAGCTGGTCGCGCAGCCGTGCCGCGAGCTCGAAATGATAGGCTTCGGCCGCCTTTTTCATGCGGTACTCGAGCTCTTTTTCGACGTCGGCCGTGCGGCCTTCGAGGAACAGCAGCACGGAACGGATCATCCCGTCGTATTCCTCTTTCGAAATTTTTCCGGCGCACGGCGCCAGGCAGCGCTTGATATGGTATTCGAGGCATGGCCGGTCCTGGAGCGTCTTGCAGTTCCGCAGCGGGAACAGCCGCCGCAAGAGCTTCAGGCTTTCGTGCACGGCCGTCACATTCGTATACGGGCCGAAGTAGCGTGCGCCGTCTTTCCGAATGTGGTGCGTCAGGAAGACGCGCGGAAAGTCATCTTGCAGCGTGACTTTGACGTAAGGATACGACTTGTCATCCTTCAGGCTGATGTTGTAGCGCGGCCGATGCTTCTTGATGAGGTTGCACTCGAGGATCAGCGCCTCGACCTCGCTTGCCGTCATGATGAACTCGAAGTCCGCGACTTTCGCGACCATCGCGCGGACTTTCGGCGTATGGTTGCGCTGGCTCTGGAAATACTGCCGCACGCGGTTCTTGAGCACGACGGCCTTGCCGACATAGATGATCTTGCCCGCCGCGTCCTTCATGATGTAGACGCCGGGATTGTCGGGCAGGAGCTTCAGCTTTTCCCGGACGACCTCGGGGATGACTCTTTCTTCCATGCGATGAATGTTCTCCATATAGCAAGAAACGGCATGCCCGTTGCAGGCGTGCCGTGAAATTTCTGGTGCGGATGAAGGGGGTCGAACCCATACGCCTTGCGGCACTGGATCCTAAATCCAGCGCGTCTGCCAGTTCCGCCACATCCGCAGGAATGTCCTCATTATAGCAAGAAAAATGGCGCTGCGTCAACCGTTCGCGCACCATTTTGGCGCTCAGAGGCGCGGCAGCATCCAGCCGAAAATCGAGACGAGGGACGAGCCGACCGAAAAGCCTTTGTCGGCCTTTTCCGCCGCGAGATCGACCGTGCCGACAGGCTTGCCGTCATAGCGCAGGACGAGCTTGCCGACGACCGCGCCATCCTTGACAGGAGCGTCAATCACTTTCGGCAGGTCATACGTGACCGTGTAGCGCTTCGGGTCTTCATTTCCAATAACGGGATAGTTCACGTCCTCGACAGGATGCACGGCAACCGTCGCCTGCGTCCCGCCGCGAACCCAGACGGATTTTTTCAGATGGTCGCGGCGGATGCCCCGCTTGAGCTTCGTCTGCGCGAATCCATAATCGAGAAGCTTGCGCGCATCATCAAAGCGCACATGCGCATCCGGTGCCTTCATGACGACGGCAATGAGCTCGAGGCCGTTGCGCTTTGCCGAGGCCGCGAGGCAGCCGCCCGCCGCCGCCGTCCAGCCCGTCTTGATGCCTGTCATGCCGTCATAGTGGCCGAGCAGCTTGTTCGAGTTCTCGACCATCAGCACCTTGTTTTTCGGCAACGACCAGCGCACAGGTGCCTGCTGGATGCCGACGATGTCGCGGAATTCCTTCTTCGTCATCGCGTAACGTGCGAGCTTCGCCATGTCGCGCGCCGTCGAATAGTGGCCGGGGAGCGTCAGGCCATTTGGATTCGCGAAATGCGTGTCCTTCATGTCGAGCTTTTTCGCCTCGTCATTCATCTGCGCGACGAATTTGCCGACGGAGCCCGCCGATGCCTCGGCAATCGCGACGGCCGCGCCATTGTCCGATGCGAGCATCATGCCGCGCAGGAGCTCGTCGGCCGAAAAGACATCTCCCGCCGCAAGGCCGAGCGGCACGTCCTCCGTCTCGGCCGCATTCTTTGAAATCATGACATCCTGATGACGCCCGAGCTCGTCGAGCGCGAGCAGGCACGTCATCATCTTCGTCATGCTCGCCGGCGAGCCCTGCATGTCCGCATTCTTTTCATAGACGACGCGTCCCGTCGACGCTTCGACGACGATGGCCGACTCTGCCGCAATGACAGGCTCCGCGGCCTCCGACGCAAACGCCGTCCCCATCGTGACAAGGGACAGGCACACGGCAACAACAACAATCCAAAGCTTTCGCAAAACAAATCCTTTCCCCATTTTCCGATTTCAAAACACTCCCATTATACAAGAACCGCCGGACACCTTCAATAGGCTCCGGCGGTTCTTTTGGGATTTCCTGTGAAATTTTCAGAGCAGCATCTTCACAATGTCCTGGCGGCTCACGATGCCGATGAGATGTCCTTCGTCATCGAGCACGGGCACACGCTTGATATGCTTGTCACGCATGATGCGCGCGACGTCGCTGATGTCGTCATAGGCCTTGACCGTGATGACCTTCTTCGTCATGAGCGCTGCCGCCGTGTTTGCCGCCATGCGGTCGAACGCATCCTTGTACTCGCGCAGGCCGTTGTAATAGATGACAGCGCCGAGGATGCAGAACTCCGCGGGCGGCTCGGGCAGGATCTCCTTGCTCATGAGGTCGCCCTCGCTGACGATACCGACGAGCCTGCCGTCGTCCTCCACAACCGGCACGCCCGAAATCTTGTGATTCACGAGAATCTCCGCCACCTCGCGCACCGTCGTCTCGGGACGAACGGTCAGCACTTTTTTCGTCATGATGTCCTGTACTTGCATGATCAACACCTCCAAAACATGGATAAAAGTTCTTGCTTCCTCACAACCGGTCGGGATATGCCTCTCCGTGCACCTGCTTGTAGACGAGCTTGAACATGTAGTATTCATAGGGATGGTACGCCCGGATATACGATTTGTAGCCGAACTGCTTCAGATACGCCGTGATGGCGTCTTTGTCGTAATCCGGCAGCTTGACCCAGTCTTTTGCCGCCTCGTCGTAATATTCCGGCGCCGAGCCGCCGTCCGTGGACTGGCGGAAGCGGCGCACTTTGTACGTGCGCGTCACTTTTTCGCCGTTCACATGATAGCTGACATAGCCTGCACCATAATACTGATAGCCTTTCGCCTCGTACGTATTACACGATTCGAGATCAACATACTCCCGGTCGTCTGCATAGTAATAAGACACGGGATACATCGGATTGTTGTCGAGGTATTGCGGCGACGCCTCTGCCGCGGGCTGACACATCATCACCACCGCCAGCAGCAGCGACGCCATCCAGAATCGGAACCATCGAACTGTCATGTACAACACACCTTTCATTCTTCTGGTCTCTATTCTACCACAAGAACGGAATCCATGATATAATGTTTCCAATTCCTTCTTTGACGAAAGGAGACCTCCATGTCCCTCCGACCTTATCGCACGTCCATCCTGCTCGGCATCACGTTCACGCTCGTCCTTTCGACGTTCTGGTTCTTGCCGCAGCTAGCGTTCATCATCTTCATCTCCATGCTGCTGCAGCTCCTGCTGACGCCGCTCGTCGACCGGATGGAGCGGAAGATTCCACGCGGCGTTGCCTGCGGCATCGCGCTTTTATTGCTGCTCTTCATCCTCTTCGGCATCCTGACGCTCGTCACGAGTTCGTTCATCCCGACGTTCACGCGCTTCATCACGGATTTCCCCGAGATTTCGGAAAAAGTGGAGCAGCTGCCGGTCTTCCAGAACTCGCCCGTGCTCGAGGACGGGCTCGACAATCTCTGGATCGAGCTCAAGAACGCGAGCGTCGATGCGCTCAAAGGCTCGCTGACGATTCTCGTCTCGCTCTTCAGCAAGGTCATCGACTTCGTCATCGTGATGTTCGTGACGTTCTACCTGTTGAAGGACGGCGAGGAAATCAAATCGTATCTCGCGAGCCGTTTTCCGCGCCGCGATTACACGCGCGTGCTGCGCCTTTTTGACCGCATCCTGCAAGCGCTGCGCGCTTACATCGTGAGCCAGCTCGTCATCTGCTGCATCACGGCGACGATTGTCTTTCTTTACTACACCGTGCGCGGCCTGCCGTATGCGTCCGTCTTCGCCGTCGTCTCGGGCACGTGCGAATTCATTCCTGTGCTCGGCCCGACCGTTGCCTCGGCGTTCGGTACCATCCTGACAGCCACGGTCTCGCCAATGGTCGCGCTCCAGACGATCTGCTTCTACCTCGTGCTGACGCAGGTCAACCACAACCTCGTCTATCCGACGCTGATTGGCAAGACGCTGAACCTCCACCCGATTGCCATCATCCTCGGCATCATCCTCGGCGGCGAGCTTCTCGGCCCTCCGGGCATGTTCCTCGCCGTGCCATTCATCGTCATCTGCAAGCTCGTCATCGAAGACATCTACCGCGACCGCATCGAGACGCATGAAAAGATGAAGTGCTCACGCTGGCTGAATCACAAATCGAGTGATTAACGCAAAGGAATATTCGATTTCACGACGCGCTTGGCGGCGTCTGTGATGCCGAGCTCGCTGAGGCAGCGCGTGAACGCGACCTCGATGACGTCGGCGTACTGGCTCGGGCCGATGATGATCTGCTCGAGCGCATCCGCAATCGGCAGCCCTGCCCCGCTTTCGCCGACAGCGCGCCATGGCAGTTTGTAGATGACCTGCGGGATGCCGTCGACGCTCACAATGTCGCTCGCGAGCGTGCTGCTCGCCGTGTCCTGATAGATGAAACGCCACTCGCGTTCCTCGATGAAGCCGGGATTCTTGATGGAGAAAATCGACGTCAACATCATGTTGATGAATGCTTCGAGCAGGACGGCGGGTTCTCCGGCCTTGAGGTCGTCGATATGATCCTCGACATTGTTCATCATGCGGTCGAAACCGCGCGTGAACTGCTCGCCCGTCAGGTATTCGACCGGCGCGATGCGCAGCGCCAGATTTTTTGTCGATGTGATGACGGCCTGCGGATTCAGGATGAACGCGACACCCGTCTTGCGGCCATAGGCGCGCCACATCGAGAGACGTCCTTTTGCATCGCCCTCGAAATCGTGCTCCGAGACACAGGCGAGATACGTATGCGTCGTGAATTTCCGCTCGTTGCGGTTGAGGTCGGCGAGAATGGAACCAATCATATTCTCGCCCCAGCCGAGCTGCTGCGCGATGCGCTTCATCTGCGCCTGCCGCCGCGCCGAACCCTGCACGGCCGAGTTGATGAGCTGGATGCCATAGTCGATTTCGCGATAGTCATTCATGCAGGCCGCCGAACGCATCCAGAGCGAGCGCCCGCGCAGGATGCTCATGCCCGTCGTCGCGCTCGTGTAGTACGCGAAATGCATCCTCGAAAAATCCGCCCGCTCGAGCCTCCGCGCATAAATCGGACGAAAAATCTTGAGGAAGCCGAGTTCGTCGAATCCGTTCATACAAATACCGCACCTCCTGCAAAAGCCAAAAGGAGGCATCCTACGGGCTCACGCCTGCAAGATGCCTCCTTTTTCAGAGCCAAATAACTTCTGTCATTTGATGACCATGACCGGAATCGGCGACTCCTCGACGACTTTCTGGCTCACGGAGCCAATCAGTGCGCCTTTGAAAAGGCCGAGCCCGCGGCTGCCCATGATGATCATGTCGCTGTGCTCCTGTGCCGCGACGCGCAGGATGGCTTTCGGGATGCTGCCCGTCTCGACATGCTTCGATGCCTTGAGATCATCCGGCAGCTTTTCCCAGATGCGGTCAAAAACGATATGGCTTGGGATGTCCTTGTTGATGTTGCTCGCCACATAGACGAAATCGAGGTCTGCCTTGCACTTCTCCGCAAAGAAGATGGCTTCATCCGTTGCCTTGCAGCCGTTGACCGAACCATCGACCGGAACGAGGATCTTGTTGATCTTTCCCATGGTAAAACCCCCTCACGAACTATTGGAATTCCTGCCACAGAGCCTGTGTTCCTGTGGCTTTCTTCGTTCTTTCTATAAAGAAGTATTCGATACGCAGGGAAAAAATCCTGTCAGGCCCTGATTAATTTTTCAAATTTTCTCTCGGCGGCTGCACGTTCCCTGTTGCATTCACCGGCAGAACCCACTAGAATAAGGGAAATGAAAGGAGTCTTCTACATTATGAAATTGCATCTGACAACGCGGCAGATCGTCTTTGCCGCGCTGATGATTGCAGCGACGCTCGTCCTCGAGCAGCTGCGCATCTTCCATATGCCGCAGGGCGGCAGCGTCACGCTCGGCGGCATGGTGCCGCTCATCCTGCTCGCCTACCTCGAAGGGCCGATCGTCGGCGCGGTTGGCGGCTGCCTCTACGGCTTTCTCAACATGATGCAGGATCCCTTCATCCTGCATCCCGTGCAGGTGCTGTTCGACTATCCGCTGCCGTACATGTGCATGGGGCTTGCGGGGCTCCTGCCCGCGCACCGCATCGCTTCGACAGCGCTCGCGTTCGTCGCGCGCTTCGCCTGCCACTTCATCTCGGGCGTCGTGTTCTTCGCGAGCTACGCGCCCGAGGGTATGAACCCGGCCGTGTATTCGATGGTGTTCAATGCGACATATCTCGTGACGGACTTCATCATCTGCTTCATTATTTTGAAACTGCTGCCAGTCAGACGGATTTTCCAGTCGCTGCAGAAATGAAACGAGCCTGCGAAGGTGTTTCCTTTTTCCTTCGCAGGCTCATTTTGTCAGTCTTTTTTCTCGCGGATGACGACGCGTTCGGTGCCGTCGGTCGCGCCGAGCTGGACGCTGACGCTCTCGTGCTTCGAAGTCGGGACGTTCTTGCCGACGTAGTCGGCACGGATCGGCAGTTCGCGATGGCCGCGGTCGATGAGGACGGCGAGCTGGATGGTCGTCGGGCGGCCCATGTCGATGAGGGCGTCGAGCGCAGCACGGATCGTGCGGCCCGTGTAGAGGACGTCATCGACGAGGATGACGTCCTTGCCCGTGATGTCGACGGGGAGCTCGGTCTCGTGGACGATGGGCTGATAGGAGAGCGTGGAAAGGTCGTCACGGTAGAGCGTGATGTCGAGGACGCCGACGGGCGGACGCTTGCCCTCGATGCCCTCGATTTCTTTTGCAATGCGCTCGGCGATGGGAACGCCGCGCGTACGGATGCCGACGAGGACGATGTCGTCCATGCCTTTGTTCTTTTCGAGAATCTCGTGGGAGATGCGCGTGAGGGCGCGGCGGATGGCGCTCTCGTCCATGAGGACGGTTTTTTCTACGAGGACGGACATAAATGTTCACGCTCCTATCTGTGGGAAAGAAAATGTTGTGGTCGCGAAGAAGGTTGTGTGGTCGCGAAGATTGGCTCTCGCTTGGGTCGGGCGGGGGCTTCAACGAAAACAACGCTGTCGCGGCATGTGCAGCCTTGCGGAAAAGCATTGTTCGTCGTACATCTCTAGGAGATGATTTTTTGCCTTACCGCACAGCTAAAAGTTTTCTTATGAAGTCCCCCGCCCTCCCAAAGATGATGCTTAATCGCGAAGTTCTGATAGAATCTTCTCCATATCTTCGGGCAACGGCGCTTCAAAGCTCATCCGCTCGCCCGTTCTCGGATGGGTGAGGATGAGATTCTTCGAGTGGAGCGCCTGCCCGGCAATCTGGAACGGGTTCTTGCGGTTGCCATACTTCGGGTCGCCGACGAGGGGGTGGCCGATGCTGGTCATGTGGACGCGGATCTGGTGGGTGCGGCCGGTTTCGAGGCGGCATTCGACGAGGGTGTATTTGCCGTAGCGTTCGAGGACGCGGAAATGGGTGACGGCGGGCTTGCCGCCTTCTACGATGGCCATCTGCTTGCGCTCGGTCGGATGGCGGCCGATGGCGCCTTTGATCGTGCCGGCTTCCTCAGTGATGTTGCCGTGGACGATGGCGATGTAGGTGCGCGTCGCGGTCTTTTCCTTGATCTGCTCGGCGAGGCTGACATGGGCACGGTCGTTCTTGGCGCAGACCATGACGCCCGAGGTATCCTTGTCGAGGCGGTGGACGATGCCGGGACGGATTTCGCCATTGATACCCGAAAGGTCTTTGCAATGATAGAGCAGTGCGTTGACGAGCGTGCCGTGCATGACGCCTGCGGCCGGGTGGACGACCATGCCGCGCGCCTTGTTGACGACGATGATGTCTTCGTCTTCATAAAGGATGTCGAGCGGCAAATCTTCGGGCAGGACTTCCGTCGCTTCGGGTGCGGGGAGCACGAGCGTGACGGTCTCGCCGCCGCGGCTCTTGTAGCCGGGCTTCTGTGCGTGGCCATCGACTCTGACATCGCCCGAGGCGATGAGCTTCTGGATATGAGAGCGCGTGAGCTCGGGCTGCATGCGCGTGAGGAAGCGGTCGAGGCGCTCGCCTGCCGTGTCCATGCGGCAGGTGACAGCATTTTCCGCAGATGTTTCGCTCACAGGTATCTCCCTCCTCGGAAGCCGCCCCATCCCTCGATGCGGCCGAGCGGGCCGGCCTTCGATTCCCCGCCGAAGCGCGTCGGAAACAGGATGGCGAGGATCATGCAGGCAACGCCGCCGCAGATGGCGATGTCGGCGATGTTGAAGACGGGCCAGATGCGCAGGTCGAGGAAATCGACGACGAGGCCCGTCGTGATGCGGTCAATGAGGTTGCCGACGGCACCGGCGACGAGCGCGACAGCACCGTAGCGCAGCATGGGTGCCTCGCCGCGCAAACGCGGATAGAGGAACGCCGCGAGCACGAGCAGGAGCGCCCCTGCTGCGATGAAGAACATGCGCTCATGCGCAAAGATGCCAAACGCCGCGCCGGGATTCAGCACGTAGGTGATATGGAAGACATGCGAGATGACTGGGAGCGATTCGCCGGGCAGGAACGTCATGCGGATGAACGCCTTGACGAGCTGGTCGAGCGCGAGAATGCAGAAAAAGAGGACGATGGCCATCACGCGTGATGTTCCTCCGTCATCGTGGCAGTCGCGGCAGCCGCAGCTGCCTCAACGCTGGCCGTCGCGGCTGCTGCCGGCGCCTTTTCTGCGACAGGCGCCGCCACGCTCTCCGCACGGCTCTTTGCCTCGGAGGCTGCACGGTCGGCCGCCGACGGATCCGGCACTTCCTTCATCGTCTGGTCGATGATGGCGAGCTGCTGGACGAGCGACGTGCGGACTTTCGTCATGTAGTCGTTCTTGTCGCGGACGAGACGGTCGTATTCATCGACGATGCGGCGCACGCGCTCGCGGGCCTCGGTCACGATGCGGCGGGCATCGTCTTCGGCCTTGTGGCGCGCTTCCTTGCAGTCGATTTCCGTCTGGCGGCGCATGTTCTGGCAGTCGCGCGCCGTCGTCTCCTTCAACGCATCGGCGTTCTCCTTCGCGCTCTTCGTGACTTCCTCGGCCGTCTTCTGCGCCATGACGAGCGTGTCCTTGATGGTCTGCTCGCGGCTGACGTAATCAACATTTGCCTTCTTGCTGAGCTCGAGATCCTTCTTGAGCTGGTCGTTCTCGCGATAGAGGCGCTCGTAGTCATTGACGACCTGATCGAGGAATTCGTCGATCTCGTCTTCGTTGTACCCGCGGAAGCTCCGCTTGAACTCCTTGTTGTGGATATCCATTGGTGTAAGCAAAACAGAAAATCTCCTTTATCTCGTGTCCCTTTATCCTATGTTTCCTGTTTTCAAAGGTAGCGCTTGAGCACGACGCTCGTGCGGCCTTTCTTCGTGAGGCCGCGAATCTCCTCGACCTCGAGGCGGCCGCGGCCGCGCATCGAGAGCACGTCGCCCTGCTTGACCGTCTGCGAAGCGCTCTTGACGCTCTGCCAGTTGAGCTTGAGCTTCTCGGCCTTGATGTCGGCAGCGGCACGGCTCCGCGAGAAACCGAAGCCCGCCGCCGCGATGCTGTCAACGCGCAGCGATGCGACTGTCGCGCGGATTTCTTTCGCGCGTTCCTCTTTCGGCGCGATGGCCGCGAGGTCGTCTTCCGCAACCTCGACAGCGGCCGAGCCGATTTCCTTGAGGTTCGCGATGAGGTATTCCGCCATCTTCTTGTCGCAGAGGATGCGCGCACTGTCGCCCGTCGCGAGGATGTCACCGATCTTGCCGCGCTCGATGCCGAGCCCCATGAGCGAGCCGAGCACGTCGCGGTGGCCGAGCCGCACGAATGTGCCGTTCCACGTCGCGCGCACAACGGCGATGTCATAGGCAGGCGAGCCGCCGAAATCGCGGTCGCGGAACATCGCGCGGCAACGCTCGGCACCCTGGTAGCCGCCGTCGAAATCGATGACGAGCGACGGATAGTTCGCCGCTATCGTCTCGGCGATTTCCTGCCCGAACGGGTCAAGGAAGTCCGTCAGACGGAACTTCTGGCTCTTTTCCGCCTGCTCGGCGAGGTCGACGAGGTGTTCGGCCTCCTCGGCTCCCTCCGTGCCGCGATAGTAGCGCAGGAGCTTTTCACGTTGTTCTCCCATAAACTGCAGATTCCCCTTACTTCTTGAGCCACGGCATCTCAGCCGAGACTTTCTTTTCCTCTTCCGTATACGTCACGTTGACGTTCGACGGCGCGCAGAGGAAGACATTGCGGCCGACTTTCTTGATCTCGCCATTCAGCGCATACGTCGTGCCGCTGATGAAGTCGATGATGCGCTTTGCGGCATCGGCATCCGTATTCTCGAAATTGATGACGACAGGCTTCTTCTCGCGCAGGCAGTTCGCGACCTGCTGGGCGTCGTCAAACGATTTCGGCTCGATGACGATGACGCGCAGCTTGATATTGCCCTGCGCACTTTCCCGCGCGGACTGGGCGCTCGAAAAGTCAACGACGTTGCGCGCCGATGGTTCCGAGCGGCTCGGACGTTCAAACTTTGGCACGGATGGTTCTTCCTCCTCTTCCTCTTCTTCCTGCTGTTCCTGCTCTTTTTGTTCTTCTTCGTCGATCTCGTCTTGCAGGCGTTTCTCTTCCTCGCTGTCGATCAGGCCGATCTTCCCGCAGAACTTGTCGATGATCTTCATAATCCGTCACTTCCTTCAGTGGGGAGTTTTTCCATATTGGCGCGGGCCGAAAATCGCCGTTCGATGGCCATCTCGTAATCATGCGACATCCCCATCGATAAATATTTTATATTCGACGCCGCAAAGGGCATTTCCTTTGCTTCCATGAAAATTTCATGCATCCGGCGGAACAGCGGACGGCAGCGTTCGCGATCCTCATAGTCAGGCGCAATCATCATGAGGCCGCAGAGATGGAGGTGCGGCAGTTCGTCGCAGAGCTTCAGGAGCTCCGGCAGGTCCTCTTCAAAGACGCCGCTCTTCTGCGGCTCCTTCGCGAGGTTCACCTGCACGAGGACGTCCTGCACCTTGCCGATCTTGCCCGCTTCTTTGTCGAGCGCCTTGGCGAGGTGCGTCGAATCGACGGATTCGATGATGTCGAAAATCTTGACGGCCTGCTTCGCCTTGTTCGTCTGCAGGTGGCCGATCAGATGCCACGTCGCAGCATCTGGGCCGACGACTTTGTACTTGCCCTGTGCCTCCTGCACGCGGTTCTCGCCGACGTTCGTGACGCCGGCCGCGAGCGCCTCCTGCATAGCCGAGACGTCATGATTCTTCGTCACGGCGACGAGCGTCACGTCATCCGTGAGCTCCGGCGCGCGGCGCGCTTTCGCCGCCGCAATCTTCTCTTCGACTTCCTGCAATTTTTCTGCGATCATCGATGCTGCCTCCCCGCAAAAATCCTCATGATGATGTTGCTGTCAAAATCGTGCTCACGCCTCGGGCTTCAGCGCAATCATAGCCGCGATGCGGCCCGTCCTGCCGCCATCGGCGCGGTACGAATAATACCACTTGTGGCGGCAGCAGGTGCATTCACCCGCCACCTGGATGTTTTCCTCCGGCACGCCCGCGCACAGCATCTGCTGGCGGTTCGCTTCCCAGAGGTTCAGGTGGATGTGGCCGTCCTGCTCCTTCAGAAGTTTTTCATCTGCATACGGGAACGCCGCGCGGAACTTGTCGGCGACCTCGGTGCCGACTTCATAGCAGCATGGCCCGATGGCCGGCCCGATGCCGACGAGCACGCCCTTCGGCTGCGTGCCGAATTCCTCACCCATGCGATGGAGCGTCTTTTCCGCAATGCTTGCCACCGTGCCCTTCCAGCCGCCATGTGCGATGCCCGCCGCATGATGCTCGGGATCGAGGAACAGGATCGGCGTGCAGTCTGCAAAGCAGAGCAGGAGCGGCAGGTTCGGCGTGTCCGTGATCAGCGCATCCGTCGCATGGATGCAGTCCGCATAATCCGTCGCGCCGCGTCCGGCATCGTCCTCCGTGACGCGCGCAACGACGTCGCCATGCACCTGTTCGGGCGTCACGATGCGCGCGGCATCGAGGCCGAGACTCGCGGCAAAGCGGCGGCGATTCTCGCAGACATCCTTGGCATCGTCGCCAACATGCAACGCAAGATCGAGGCTGTCATACGGCGGCTGACTCACGCCGCCGAGGCGCGTCGAGATAGCATGAACAGCCACATCTTCGGGAAAAATCGAAAACTTGCCATGCCAGATGTTCTCATGGATATGTTTCAGAAAGTATGCCATAAAGACCTTCCCCTTTCTGTTTTTTGCAAATAAATTCAGCAGACGCCGCAGCGGTGGCAGCCTGCAAAGCACGGAATCGTGCGTTCAAGCGATGCCGCTTTTTCGAGCTCCTGATAGAGATACGCTTTCCGGAAGCCCATGTCGAGCCGTTCCCATGGAAAGATTTCGTCTTCCGTGCGCTCGCGCGAAAGATAGAACAAGGGATCGAGCCCCGCCTCCTTCATCGCGCGCTTGAACGCCTTCGCGCCGCCGAGCTCGCAGGCGCGCACGAGCACGTCAGCGACGCGGCGGTCACCGCGCGAGAGCACACCCTGCACATACGATTCGCGCGGGCTCTCGGCGATGATGTGGATATGCTTGCGGCGGCGCAGCGACTGTTCGATGCGTTTGAGGCGTTGCTCGACCGTCTTCTTGTCGCACATCGGCTTCCACTGGAACGGCGTGAACGGCTTCGGGATAAATGGATTGATGGAAAGCGTCAAGCGGCCTTTTGCGCCATGCGCTTCCATGTAGTCCTTGAGCCGGTTCGCGAGGTCAATGATCGCGTCGATGTCCTCTTCTTCCTCGAACGGCAGGCCGATCATGAGATAAAGGCGGTAATTCGGGATTCCTGCTGCGATGCCGAGATCCATCGAGTGGAAGAGATGCTCTTCCTCGATGCCTTTGTTGATGACGGCGCGCATCTTGGGGCTTCCCGCCTCGGGCGCCATCGTCAGCGTCTGCAGACCGCTCTTTGCGAGCGACTCCACGAGCTCCTGCGTCACGGAATCGGCGCGGAAAGACGCGACCGACATCGAAAGCCCTTCGCCGAGAATGTCCTTGCAGAGCGCGTCGATTTCGGGGTAATCCGAGATAGCCGCGCCCATGAGGCCGATGCGCTTCTTATACTGGAGCGCGTCGCGCACTTCCTCGTTGATGACATCGAGGCTGCGGTTGCGCGGCACGCGGAAGCAATACCCTGCCATGCAGAAGCGGCAGTGGCGGCCGCAGCCGCGCGCCGTCTCGATGAGGTAGAGGTTGAACTCCGTGTCCTCCGTGACGACGACCGTATGCGCAGGCCATTCGTCGAGGTTCTTCACCCATTGACGCGAGACATGCTCCGGCGCGCCAGAGAGCGGCACGATGTCAGCGATGCGGCCGTCCGCGTCGTAATGATGCTCATAAAGCGCGGGCACATAGACGCCCGGTACCTGTGCCAGCCGCCGCAGAAGCTCTTTGCGCGTGGCGCCATCGGCTTTCGCCTCGTCATAGGCATCCATGAAAGCCGGCAGGATGACCTCGCCCTCGCCAATGATGAAAGCATCAATGACGGCCGACAACGGCTCGGGATTGAACGTCGCACAGGGGCCGCCCGCGATGACGAGCGGGTCGCGTTCGCCGCGCTCCGCCGCGCGCACCTTCACATGGCCGAGTTCGAGAATCTTGACGACGTTGAAGTAATCCATCTCGAACGAGACTGCGAAGCCGATGACGGGAAAATCCGCGAGCGGCGTCTGGTTTTCAAGGCTCATGAGCGGCGTCTTCGTGTTTTCGTAACGCGCAATCTTCTTTTTTTCCGGCAGGAAGAAGCGCTCGCAAGCCGTGCCCGCGCGGCGGTTCAGGAGGTCATAGATGATGTGCAGGCCGAGGTTCGACATGCCGACGAAATACGAATTCGGGTAGACGAGCGCGAAGCGTTCGCGCGTGCCCGCCGCATAGCGGTAGTACCCTTCTTCGCGAGCAAGCTGGTCTTTCAGCTCTTTCTTGAGTTCCCAGTCCAAAAATTTCTGACCCCCATAACCTCCAATGGACAAAAATGGATAAAAAGCCCACCGGCTGGCAGGCTTATTTGATATGCTTTTTCGAAGCGCGAAGCTCGTCGAGCTCCGTGATGAAGCTGCTGATGTCGGCGAACTTGCGATAGACCGAGGCGAAGCGGATGTAGGCGACCTCGTCAAAGTCTTTGAGGCGGTCCATGACGAACTCGCCGATTTTCTTCGACGGGATTTCGCGCTCCATCGTGTTGCGCACGTCGCGCTCGATTTCATGCGAGAGGTTCACGATTTTCTCCATCGGAATGTCGCGTTTCTCGCACGAGCGGATCAGGCCGTTCAGGAGCTTTTCGGAGTTGAATGGCTCGCGGCGGCCATCGTTCTTGATGACCATCAGCGGCACTTTCTCCACGACTTCGTACGTCGTGAAGCGGCGGCCGCAACCCGAACATTCCCGCCGCCGCCGGATGGTCGTCCCCTCATCGGCAGCACGCGAATCAATCACGCGGCTGTCTGCCTGGCCGCAGTATGGGCAACGCATGCGCTCACACCTTCCTTCCCCTATAGGATGTCTGTTTCATTCTATGATTTGTCTGATGATGTTCGGATTCTGGCTTCACAAGACAATGTTTTCCATATCCGATGAGGTCTTCGCGATGCGCGAGGCGCAGGGCTTTTCGCACGATGGCGTGATTGCATGGCATCCAGTACTGCATGAGTGCACGCTGCATGCGCTTTTCCTCCGGGCGCTTCGCCGACCAGACCTTCTCGCCCGTCAGCGGATTCTCGCCCGTATACCACATGCACGTCGAAAGCGTGCCCGGCGTCGGGATGAAATCCTGCACCTGCTCGGGATGATAGCCCATCTCGTGCAGGAATTCCGCAAGTTCGATGGCATCGGAAAGTTCCGAGCCCGGATGGCTCGACATGAAATACGGCACGAGATATTGCTTCTTGCCCAGGCGTTCGTTCATGCGCGTGAAGCGCCGCACAAATTCGAGATAGACCTTGCGGTTCGACTTGCCCATCAACCGCGTCACGCGATCCGAGATGTGCTCGGGCGCGATCTTCAGCTGGCCGCTGACATGATACTTGCAGAGCTCTTCGAGAAAATCATCATCCGCGAGCAACAGGTAGTCGAAGCGGATGCCCGAGCGCACGAAAACCTTTTTGACGCCCGGCACGGCACGGAGCTCGCGCAGGAGCTTCAGGTAATCGCTGTGATCAGCCACGAGATTCTTGCAAGGCTCAGGCGAAAGACACGGCTTGCCGCGGCAGGTGCCGCGCTCGAGCTGGCCATCGCACGACGGACGGCGGAAATTCGCCGTCGGGCCGCCGACATCATGGATGTAGCCCTTGAATCCCGGCAGCTGCGTCAGAATCTTTGCTTCGCGCAGCAGCGATGCATGGCTCCGGCGCTGGATGATGCGCCCTTCGTGCGAGATGATCGCACAGAAATTGCAGCCACCGAAGCAGCCGCGCTGCGAGACGAGGCTGAACTGCACCTCTTTGATGGCTGGCACACCGCCCATCTTCTCGTAGACGGGATGATACGTCCGCATGTACGGCAGATCGTAGATTTCATCCATCTCCGCTTCCGTGAGCGGCATGGCAGGCGGGTTCTGCACGACACACCATTCGCCATTCTGCTGGGCAAGCCGCTTGCCGCGAATCGGATCCTGCTCGAGGTATTCCTCTTTGAACGCGGTCGCAAAAGCATGCTTGTCGCGCCGCACGTCGTCAAACGACGGCAGTTTTCCGTAATCGTAGATGTAATCAAACGACGGCACGCGGAAGCACGTCCCCGCGACATCCTGGATGGCATCGACCGGCACGCCCTGATGCAGGTTCGCCGCGATCTCAAGCAGCGCCTTTTCGCCCATGCCATAGACGAGCAGGTCGGCCATGCTGTCGACGAGCAGCGACCGGCGTATCTCGTCCGACCAGTAGTCATAGTGCGCGAAACGCCGAAGGCTCGCCTCGATGCCACCGACGATAATCGGCACATCGGGATAGAGCTCACGCAGGCGGTTCGCATAGACGATGGTCGCGCGCTCCGGCCGATGGCCGCCCTCGCCGCCCGGCGAATACGAATCCTGATGGCGCTGCTTCTTCGCCGCCGTGAACTTGTTCAAGAGCGAATCCATGTTGCCCGCCGAAACGAGAAAGGCAAGGCGCGGCTTGCCGAGGCGGTCGAAATCCCGCGTTGAATGCCAGTCCGGCTGCGGAATGATGCCGACGCGGTAGCCATGCGCTTCGAGCAGGCGGCAGAGAATCGCCGGGCCAAAGCTCGGATGATCGACATAGGCATCGCCCGAGACAAAGACGAAATCAAGCTCGTCCCAGCCACGCTCCCTGCAATCCCTGCGCGAAATCGGCAGAAAGCGGCTGCGGACAGTTCGGTCAGTTCGTTCCGTTTGCATTTTCACTCAGCGCATATGTCTTCTCGACAACTTCGCCCTCGCCGCCGAGCACGCCCTTGTCCTCGCCATTGTACGTCAGCGTGACAGCGCCGGCATTGCCCGCCGTGATCTTGAGTTCCTTCTCGGCCTTCCAGTCCTTCGACGTGCCTTCGTCAATCGTGCCCTCGAAGATGGTCTTGCCGTCAGCCTTCACTGAGACCCAGCAACGCTCCGAGAACTTCGCCGAAACCTGGACGTCCGTGTACTGCTTCTTCTCCTCAGCCGGCTTTGCGGCCGCCTGCTGCTGCTGCTGCTGCGAAGAGGAAGAAGATGTCGTCTTCTTGGCCTGCGTCGTCACCTTTGTCTGCGGCTGCTTCGACGCCGTCTCATCGTCCGAGCCGAACAGGAAATACGCACCTGCTGCGATGACGAGCACGGCAATGATGCCCATGAGGAGCGTCTGGCGATGGTGCGAGCTCTCAACGCGCGATTCGAAATCACTGACCGAGACGCGCGGCGCCTCCTGACGCGGCGCGGCCGCACGCTCCGGCTTCGGGCTTTCTGAACGGTGGGAGCTGCCGAACAGCCCCGACCGGCTGCGCGATTTTTCCGCTTCGCGCTTTTCATACGCCGCCTGCTGCTGGGCCTCGGCAGCTTCTTCCGCCCGCTTGGCCGCTTCTTTCGCCGCGACCTCTTCCGGGTTGTTTTCTTCATTATATTGACGCACGCAGGCATCAGCATCGAGCTTCAGGAAGTTCGCATAGTTGCGGATGAACCCCTTCGTATAGGCATTTCCTGGCAGCTTGTCGAACTCGCCCTTTTCGATGGCTTCTATATAGAGAGCACGGATGCTCGTTCCCTTTTCAATATCCTTGATCGACAGATTCTGACGTTCACGCGCCTCGCGCAACGTATCACCAATCATTCCCGATGTCCTCCTATCTTGAGTTCCGGCCGGTTGAGGCCCGACCTTGCCTTATTATACATTGGAATCCCGCCATTCACAAGACCTATGAGGATTTCTCTCGAAAACAAAGACAGCCGCGAGAAAATCCTCGCGGCTGCCGTCGTATTTCGTCTGTTTCTTTATGCCTTGAGCACAGCGCCCGTGCTTGCGGACGTCGTGAGCTTCGCATAGCGGGAAAGATACCCCGTCTTGATTTTCGGCTCTGGCTGCTTCCAGTCCGCCTTGCGCTTCTTGAGTTCTTCATCGCTGACGTGGAGCTCAAGGCTGCGGTTCGGGATGTCGATGGTGATTTCGTCGCCATCCTCAATCAGGGCAATCGGGCCGCCCTCCATCGCTTCCGGCGAGATGTGGCCGACGCAGGCGCCCTGGCTCGCGCCGCTGAAACGGCCGTCCGTGATCAGGCCGACCTTGAGGCCGCGACCCGTGATGACCGCCGTCGGGTTCAGCATCTCCTGCATGCCTGGGCCGCCCTTCGGGCCTTCGTAACGGATAACAACGACGTCGCCGTCATGGATGTCGCCGCGCATGATGGCATCGCAGGCTTCCGTCTCGGAGTTGTAGCATTTCGCCTTGCCCGTGTACGTCAGCATGTCCTCAGCGACGGCCGACGCCTTGACAACGGCATAATCCGGCGCGAGGTTGCCCTTGAGGATGGCAATGCCGCCCTCCTTGCGATACGGTGCATCGCAGCTGTGGATGACGTCGCGATTCAGCACTTCGGCGTTCTTGATGCGGTCGCCGACCGTGCCCGTGACTGTCAGCGCATCCTCGTGGATGAGTCCCTTTGTCGCGAGCTCGTGCATGACGGCCGGAATGCCGCCCGCCTCGTCGAGATCGACCATGTGATGCTTGCCCGACGGGCTGAGCTTCGTGATGTACGGCGTCTTGCGAGAAATCTCGTCAAAGAGCGGCGCGGGCAGCTCGATGCCAGCCTCGTGCGCGATGGCCGTCAGGTGCAGCACCGTGTTCGACGAGCCGCCGATGCCCATGTCGACCGTAATGGCATTCTCGAAAGCTTCACGCGTCATGATGTCGCGCGGCTTGATATCTTTTTTCAGAAGCTCCATGACGACGGCGCCCGCGCGTTTCGCGAGCAGGCGGCGTGCGCCCGTATAAGCGGCCGGAATCGTGCCATTGCCCGGCAGGCCCATGCCGAGGACTTCCGTCAGGGAGTTCATTGTGTTCGCCGTGAAGAGGCCGGCGCACGAGCCGCAGCCTGGGCAGCATTTTGCCTCAAGTTCGCGCATCTCGTCATCCGTCATATCGCCCGCCGCATACTTGCCAGCCGCCTCGAACGCCTGGCTCACGCTGACATCGCGGCCGTGGAAGCGGCCCGGCAGCATCGGGCCGCCCGAGACAACGACGGCCGGGATGTTCAGCCGTGCCGCCGCCATCAGCATGCCCGGCACGACCTTGTCGCAGTTCGGAATCAGCACGAGCGCGTCAAAGCCCGAAGCCATCGTGACGGCCTCGATGGAATCCGCGATGAGCTCGCGGCTCGCGAGCGAATACTTCATGCCCGTGTGGCCCATCGCGATGCCGTCGCAGACGCCGATGGCCGGGAACTCGATCGGCGTGCCGCCCGCCGCCGCGACGCCGAGCTTCGCTGCCTCAGCGATGTCCCGCAGGCCGATGTGCCCCGGAATGATTTCATTGAACGAATTGCAGATGCCGACGAGCGGCTTCCTGAGGTCTTCCTCGCCATAGCCATCCGCATGGAACAAAGAACGATGCGCGCACCGCGTCGCGCCTTTCTTGACAATATCGCTTCGCATAAAGACAACTCTCCTCACATCATGAAAAATTTCGTGTACTGCTGATTTACAATTTTACACTCTTTGCATACAAAGTGCAAGCAGAAATCCACATCAAAGTGACGCGAGCATCTGCTGATAAGCGGGCCAGATGCCGGACTGCATGTCGCAGCCGTCACGCATCGCGCGCTCGAGCAGATCGATACCGATGCGCCGCTGGCGGTCGAGGACGTCTCTCTGCTCCGTCGCGTTCAGCAGCATGCGGTCTTTCTGACAGCATGCATACCAGTCGAGCTGGTGCACTGCGAGATCTTCAAGCCGAGGCTCCATGGACGGGCCGGCATACGTACGGTGCACGATGCCGATGTTTTCCTGATTCCGCACGGCCGAGAGCAGCATGCGCCACATCGAGAAGACCTGCGGCCTGCTGCCCTCGGCAAAACTGTCAAGCAAGCCGCTGCAGGCTTCGAAGACCTCCCGCCGCACGAGAAGCCCCGAAAGGCCGTGGGAAGGAATCAGCCCCAGGACGAGCAGCTGATGCCAGAACGATGAAAAAGACGTCATGCGCAAATTCTCGCTCGCGGACACAGGAAAATCTGTATAGGGAGAATTCACAGGATGTTTCTGCCCCGAGCCTGAAAGCAGAACTGGCAGGGAAAGATCCTGCAGTTCCATGCAGGTCACCATGCAGCGGAGTTTTTCCGGGCGAACCGTCTCGCCTGGCAGCAGCCATTCGACATAGTCTCCCTGCACAGCAGATGACAGGTTTTCGGGCGCGACAAGCCGGACACCTTTGCGCGCCGCCTCCTGCAGGAACGCCAGCGAACCGCCGCGGCTGCAGATGGGAACGATGATTTCATGCCACGGATAGCGCTCTGCAAGCGCTGCATCGAGCGACCTGCGGAACGGTTCATCTGTTTGGGACAGATATCCTCCATAGGTATATGGGATGATCGTCGATACCATCGGCTCCGACGCAAGAGCCCGCGTCTCTGCGAGCTCTTCTGCGAGCGCCTCACTCGCGGCCATGACATTAGCAAGCACGTCGGGAATGGCATCCGCGCTGTAGCGGAGCTCCGGCAGCGGCACGCGGCCGTGCAGATTGCAGGGCGCAAAGCCTTCTGTATTCCGTGCAGGTATCTGCCGCATGCGGACGTTTTCAAAAAGGCCGGCATATCCGCCGCCCATATACGCATTCACGCCGTACTTCGCCGCGATGTTCGGCCACGCGACAGCACATTTCGACTGGAACTGCGCCGGGCTCCGCCAGTAGAGGTGCGCGAGTTCCATGCCCTCGCAGAGCGGGCCGTGTGCAGCCCGCATGCCTTCCGGCGTCGGATGGATGATTTCGTGATTCCCTTCGCCGAGCCGGAGATGCGTCTGGCGAACCGCCGCACCGTTCACAAGAACTTTCTGCACGCGGCCTGGAACCGTATCCCGCAGGAACGGCACGACGAACGGGAATACGCCAGCCGGCAATCCTTTGTCCGATGCAGGCAAAAACATCTGCATGCGCAGAGAGCGGGATTCCGCCACGGGCAGCGTCTCGAGGATATCGCGGACGGACACGTCGCCCGTCGGCACGAGGAATTCGTCTGCGTCAAGCGGCAGGACGAGATCAGCCTGATACGTATCAGCTGCCATCCAGAGCAGGCCGTCATCGTCTCGGCCTGCACATGTCGTGCTTCCTCGACATCTCCGACGAGGATTGGCAGCCCTTCCGCCCGCAGTGCCTCGAGGATTTCCCGCGTGCGATCCGTACTCTTATGGTCGGCAACGATGAGCAAATCCGCAAAACCGAGCGTATGGCGCACGAAGCTCTCGATGATGTCCATCTCGTTCTTGACCATCGTGATGGCAACAATCTTTCGTTTCGGCCTTTCTGCCGACAGTGTATCTGAATCCATCTCCAAAACTCCTGTTCTCAAAGCGTTGCGAGCATCTGACGATATGTCGGCCAGATACCGGCGGCGAGGTCGATATCGGCCGCCTCCGCCTGCGCGAGCAGTTCCCTTCCAATGGCTTGCTGGCGCTGCCGGATGTTCTGCTGCTCCTCTGCATCGAGCACGGCCTGATCTTCATGGCAGGCTTCCTGCCAGTCAAGCTGATGCGAAGCGATATCTGCGAGACTGAGCTTCGGCACCGCCCCCACATAGTCTTCTGTGATGATGCCTATGTTCGTGTATGGCTGCTGCTCGCAGGTCAACAGCAACGTGCGCCATATCCGAAAGGGATGCAGCCTGCCATCTGCAAAGCAGTCGAGCAGGCCGCTGCAATCCGCAAAGAGATGTCGGCGCATGAGCACGCCTGCAAGACCGCATGAAGGAATCCCCCCGCTTACGAGCAGCCGCGATTGCCATGTTCTCCTGCTGATCCGCGCCTGAAAATTATCTGCGTCTGTCACGCCGAGTTCTATGTACGGCGACAGCGACGGAAAGCTGTCCTGCTTCACCTTCTTGTTTGAAACAATCATCGGGTACGGCATGTCCTGCAGCTCCATGGATGTCACCATGCGGCGAAGTTTTTCGGGGTGCACGGTCTCGCCTGGCAGCAGACATTCCACATACTTCCCCTGGACATTCGCGAGCAGATTTTCCGGCGCAACGAGGCGGACGCCCCGCCCCATTGCCTCCTGTACGAGTACCCTGCGAATCACTCCGCCGAAAACGAGGACGAGAATTTCATGCCACGGATACTTTTCGTCCAGCGCCGAATGAAGCGTCCTGCGGAAGGCTTCGTCAGATATTCCTCCCGCAGAAGACGTCTGTCCCCCCCCCCCCGAAATATGGGACGATGGTCGTTACGACTGGCTGCGTTGCAAGCGCCCGCGTCTCGGCGAGTTCCTGTGCCAGCGCCTCGCTCGCAGCCATGACGTTGGCAAAAGCATCAGGCACGGTATTGTCGCTGTAGCGGAGCGTCATCATCGGCACGCGACCGCGCAGATTGCACGGCGTCCATGAAGCAATGCCTTCGCTCTTGTCCGGCGTCTCGCCATGAGCAATTCGCATAAACGGATTGCGATAGCCGCCGCCCGATGGCGTATGGATGCTGTACTTCCCCGCAATATTCGGCCAGCCGACGGCGAATTTCGAGCGGATCTGCGCCGGGCTCCGCCAGTAGAGATGTGCGAGTTCGAGACCGTCACAGAAATCCCCGTGCTCATTCACGAGTGCCGTCCCATAGCTCCGGATGATCAGGTGGTTTCCCTCGCTGAGACGAACATGCTCGCGCCGGACGAGGTCGCCGTTGATGATGATTTTCTGACCGCCTTCCGACGTCGCCGCACGCAGCAGCGGCACAGAGAGCGCAAACGTCCCGGAAGGGATGCCATCATCAGACTGCGGCGCATAGCGCTGCCAGCGAATCGAACAGACGTCCTTGAGGTCCAGCGCTTCAAGGACGTCACGAACGGACGCTTCGCCCGTCGGCACGAGGAATTCATCTGCATCGAGCGGCACGATGAGGTCTGCCTGGTATGTATCGGCCGCTGTCCAGAGCGCCTGCGTCTGCACTTCGGCCTGAATATGTCGCGCCACATCCACGCCCCCGATGACAATGGGCAGGCCCTCTGCACGCAGAGATTCGAGAATCTCCCGCGTCCGGTCGGTACTCTTGTGATCGACGATGAAAAGCATGTCTGCAAAGCCGAGCGTATGGCGCACGAAGCTCTCGATGATGTCCATCTCGTTCTTGACCATCGTGATGGCGACAATGTTTTTCCGCGCAGGTTTCCCAGCCCGTTGTCCGTTCTGTTCCATAGATTCCTCCAAACTCTTTCTGCAGGCAGCCCTGCCGCGTCAGAGCGTTGCGAGCATCTGCCGATACGCAGGCCAGATGCTTGTCGAAAGGTCGGCGCCTTCTTCCTCTGCCTGCCGCAAAAGTTCGTCACCGATGATTTTCTGTGTAGCGGCAATCTGCGCCTGCTTTTCCTCGCTGAAAAGCGCGTGATTTCTTTTGCAGAGTGCATGCCAGTCCATCTGATGCACGGCGATTTCTTCAAAGCTCGGTTCCTGCACCGGGCCCGTGTAATCCGCATGCAGGATGAGGCACCAGTCCGTATCCGTCTGCCGGCTGGCCGCCTCCAGCAAAGCGCGCCAGAGCGGGAGAAAATGAGGCCTCCCGCCCTCGAATCCAGATGCCGCCATGGTGCTCCAGCATGCTGTAAAAACGCTCTGACGCACGAGCACGCCCGCCAGGCCGCGAGAAGGATATGTCCCGCTCGAAAGGAAATCCTGCCAGGCCTCGATGCAGGGAATCACCCGTACATTCTCCTGCTCTGTCACGCCGAAATTGCGATAGGGCCAGCCTTCGGGATATTGTTCGTACGAATCGGACAACAGCAGAGGATACGGCAGATCCTGAAGCTCGAAGCACGTCACCATGCGGCGGAGCTTCTCGGGCCGCACTGTCTCGCCCGGCAGCAGCCATTCGACATACTGTCCTTTCACATCGGAGAGCAGGCTCTCCGGGGCGGCGAGACGGACACCGCGCTCCAGAGCGTCCTGTACGAGCGCGCGGGGAATGACACCGCCGAAAACGGGGATGATGATTTCATGCCACGGATAGTCTTCGGCCAGTGCTGACGCCAGCGAGGCGTGGAACGCTTCGTTTGCAAGAGACGTTTGTCCCCCCCCGAGATACAGCAGAATTGTCGTCACGCGCGGCTGCGAGGCCAGCGCGCGCGTTTCTGCGAGCTCGGCCGCCAACGCCTCGCTCGACGCCAGGGCATTGGCGAGCACGTCGGGAACAGTGTCCTCGCTATAGCGAAGTGTGGGAAACGGCACGCGGCCAGCCAGAGAGCACGGCTCCCATGCCTTGTCATCCTCGATTCGACGGGGCGTCTCACCTTTGCGGATGCGCTCGAACACGCCCTGATAGCCGCCGCCCGACGGCGTGCTCAGGCCATACTTTCCCGCGATGTTCGGCCAGCCGACGGCGAATTTCGAGCAAATCTGCGCAGGGCTCCGCCAGTAGAGATGCGCGAGCTCGAGACCGTCGCAGAAATCCCCGTGATAGCCATGCGCCACCCTGCCTTCGCGGAGAATCATGTGGTTTCCTTCGGCAATGCCTGGATGATCCCGGCGGACGACGTCGCCACGGACGATGATTTTCTGCCCCTGCTCCGGTTCTTTTGCGCGAAGCAGCGGCACGGAGAGCGCGAACACTCCGGCGGGGATGCCGTCATCGGACTGCGGCAGATAGCGCTGCCAGCGGAGCGAGCACACATCATCGATGGCCAGCGTCTCAAGGACATCACGGACGGACGCTTCATCCGTCGGTATGAGGAACTCGTCGGCATCAAGCAGCACGATAAGGTCAGCCTGATGCTCGTCAGCTGCCAGCCAGAGCAGGCGCGTCATCGTTTCCGCCTGCGCATGGCGTGCAGCTGCCACATCTTCGATGAGAACCGGCAGCTCCTCTTCTTGCAGTGCCTCGAGGATTTCCCGCGTGCGGTCTGTGCTCTTGTGGTCGGCAACAATCAGCAGGTCTGCAAAGCCGAGCGTATGGCGTGCGAAGCTCTCGATGATGTCCATCTCGTTCTTCACCATCGCGATGGCGACAATCTTCCTCAAAACTCGATTCCTTTCTGCGCCTTGATGCCTTTTTCAAACGGATGCTTGACGAGATGCATCTCCGTCACGAGGTCGGCACGCGCGATGATTTCGGGTGCGGCATCGCGGCCGGTCAGCACGACGTGGAGCGTCTCCGGCCGCAGGTCGAGCAGTGCGAGCACATCGGAGACCTTTAGCAGGCCGAACTTCACGGCATAATTGATTTCGTCGAGGATGACGAGATCCCATGTTCCACTCGTCAGCGCCTCGCGCGCAGTGGCCAGAGCCTCCTGCGCAGCTTTTGTGTGCTCCGCCTCAGAGACGCCGCCCTTGTGCGTGAAGCCCTTGCCGAGCTGCCGCACCTCGATGCGTCCGCCTGCGCCGGCCGCTGAAGCCTTGCCAAGCGCTTCAATGGCGCGCAGCTCGCCATATTTCCAGCCGCCCTTGATGAATTGCAGGATCAGCACGGAGAGCCCATCTCCCCAGGCGCGCATCGCGAGTCCGAGCGCCGCCGTTGTCTTGCCCTTGCCGTCGCCCGTATGCACGATGACAAGTCCATGCGGCGTTTTTTGTTCCGTTTCCAAAAAAATCCCCCTTCCGATTTGTTTCTCTATGATATACTAAGGCTATGCTTCTTTTCCTTCTATATGCAAACATTTGGCAGACATGGATTTCTTCTTTTAGGATAGCAGGATTTGGATGGTTTCGCAATTCATCATTTCTGCTCGTCCCTAAACATGGCGGTTATTTCAAGAGCACAACAATTGATGTTTGTCAAGTTTAATTTGACATCATTTTCAAGAATATATATAATGGAGTGCAAGAAGAGTGCCGGGATCTCTACGGGGACCGGTGCGGGAAATGGCTTCCTCCATTATGTGGAGGGGGCCTTTTCTTGTTGAAAGAATTCAAGACCATCGACGAGCAGATCGATCTGCTCAAAAGTCGCGGGCTCATTATCAAAGACGAACAGGCCGCGAAACTCTACCTGCTGACGAATAATTATTACAATATCATCAACGGATATGGAGAGTTCTTTCTGAAACGCGGCGAGCAATACATCGCTGGAACCAGCTTCGAGGAAATCTGGCGGCTCTACCTTTTTGAGATGGAGATCAAGCAGGCGATCTTCCAAGCCATCATCGCGATGGAACGCCATCTGAAGGCCGTTTTCGCTTATCGTTTTGCCGAGGCCTATCCTGACAAGCCATATGCCTACCTCAGCATCGAAAGCTACGATAAGCGTTCCACGCTGGACGTCGTCAAAACCATCTCCAGTCTTTCGAAAACTATCCAGCAACAAAGCCATGTGCATCCGAGCAGCATCGAACACTACGTCCAGAAATACCAGAGCGTTCCCATCTGGGTGCTTGTCAACCACATTGACTTCGGCCAGCTCCGCTCGATGCTCTCTTACGCTCCGACAAAGATTCAGAACGCCGTGGCACGCGACATGCTTCATTTTGTGAATCAGCATTTCACTATTCCTCGCAAGAATCCATTCACGCCGGAAATCATGTCCAGCTTCATCGCAAACATCAACGACGTCCGAAATGTCTGTGCGCATAACAATCGGCTGCTCCGTTACAAGTGCCGCCGCGATAGCAAGTATTGGCAGCCACTGCACGCGAAGTATAAGATTTATCCAGATTCCAACCGTTCTACTGTGTTTTCCGTCTTCCTGTCATTGCAGTGTTTTCTGACGGTTTCAGAGTATGGAACAATGCACAACAAGCTTCGCAAGCTCATACACAGGCTCGACACACGAGTCCGAACGCTGTCAGTAAAAGACGTCCTGACGGAGCTTGGTTTTCCAAGGAAATGGCTTTCCTCTACACCAAAAATTTCGTATTGAGTAAAGGAAATGTCCTCCTTGTCTGCATCCGTGCAGACAAGGGGAATGCAAGAAAAGGGCTCGAAAGCCATCATTCCTTGACTTCCAAGCCCTTGATAGTATACTAGAAATTATCATATTTCGGGAGTCAATATCTTTGAAAACATCCATTCTGAAATTTCTCGCCTTCCTCGCACTCATCCTCGCCTGCGTCATCGCAATTATCTTTGTCTGCGAAAAGACGGATCCGTTTGGCCGCGAGGGACAGCCGCTGGCCGCTTCGTTCGTCGAGACGGAGAACGGCCGCCTGCGGCTGACATGGGAGAAGCTGCCGTATCCCTGCTGGTACCGCGTTGAGACGTATGCGAAGACGACGGGGCGCGTCGAGGGGGAGCCGGAGTATCACCTGCTCACGACGGGCACGACGCGCGAGAACGCCTACGACGTGCCGACAGGCGCTATCCCGATGTACTACCGCGTGACGCCGTACGGCCTGTTCGGCCAGCTCGGCGAGGCGTCCGAGCCCGTGGCGAATCCCATCTATCGCGACCCGCCGCAGCCCGTGGTCATCACGCACTACCCGCAGAGCGCGCCCGCGAGCCCGATGCCATTCCTCGTCTGGCACGGCGTGCCCGCGGCCGTCTGCTACGAAGTCGAGCTGCTCTCCGAGCCGCCCGCCGAGGAAGGCGGCACGGCTCTCTCGAAGAACGGCCATCTCGAAAGCACGCGCGAAGTCTTCACGAATGGATGGCAGGCAGACCTGCGCAAATACACGAAATACACGCAGCTCTACTGGCGCGTGCGCGCGCTCGGCCTGCACCTCGATGCCATCGGCGAGTGGTCGAAAGCCGAGCCGCTCGTCATCGACTGGACAAAGGACGCGCCTGATGCGCCGCTGCTCAATGATTTTGATGACATGCCAGGTGCTGAGATGCCCATCTACCCCGTCTACCGCTGGATTCCGCTGCACGGCATCACGCATTACGAAGTCGAGCTCATGACGCAGCCGCCGGAGGAAGAAAGCGGCACGCAGCCGACGCCCGACCGCGTCTGGAGCCGCGTTGTCGATTCCGCCGCGAACTGCTACGACGAATACGCGCGTCCCTACGCGGGCGACTACTACTGGCGCGTGCGCGCGCTCGACGCGAAGGGCAATACGATCGGCCATTATTCCAAGACCTCGCATTTCGTCATGCCCGAGCATGAGCACGTCAAAGCCGCGATGTTCGGCGACAGCATCACGCATGGCGGCGGTGCTGTCTCGTACCCGCCTTCGGCACTCGAGTACAGCTATGGCACATACCTCGATTTCCCGGCCGTGAATCTCGGCCGCAGCGGCGATACGAGCAAGACGACGCTCGCGCGCTTCGAACAGGACGTCGTGCCGATGCACCCAGAAAATCTCCTGATCCTCACGGGCACGAACAGCCTGCGCGATCCGTCGATTTCCGCAGACGACGTCATCCGCGACCTCGCGCGCATCAAGGCGCTCTGCGAGCAGAATGACATCCGCCCGATCTTCCTGACGCTCATGCCGATCCATCCGCAGAACATCAAGTTCGCGTTCCACACGGACACCGACCCGAAATGGCATGCGAAGATGGATCACATCAACGCCTACATCAAGGCACAGCCCTACTTCATCGACCTCGAACCCTATTTTTACGACAAGACGCACACCGTCCTCGATCCCGAACTCTCCATCGATGGCCTGCATCCCGACATCCGGGGCAAGCAGCTCATGGGCGAGATCATCAACCTGCATCAGGACGAACTGCAATAATCACATTTGAACGCACGCAAAAAGAGCGACGCTGTTTCCACGCAGCATCGCTCTTTTTGTCTGTGTCTTTTCCGCATCTCAGTGGCAGAGAACTTCCACGATCTCGCCGAAATGCAGGTACTGGCTGGCATTGCAGGGATTGCCATTCGTGACAGCTTCCTGTGCCGCCTTGAGATTCTCATCCGCAATCTGGACGCGGCCGGCCTCGACTTCCTCGAGGACCTTCGCCCAGAGCGCCTTCTTCGACGTTTTCGTGTCCTTGAACACTTCATTGTTGTAGAAAATGTTCATGGACTTTTCGGATTTCTCCTCGTCGCAGTTGAAGAAGACATACGCTTTCTTTGCCGTTGCTTTCGTTGCAGCCATACGCACCCAATCCTTTCTTCCCTTGTCTGTACTCTGATATGATTTCTATAGGTTACCCTGTTATTATAAACTTTTGGACGAAAGCTGTCAAAGTTCGGCGATTTTCAAGGCGCGGCAGTTTTTTTGAGCGCATCGAGGCCGGCGAAAGCAAAGGCGTGCACGGCTTGATGGAAGGCGGGATCGGAAAAGATGCGGTGCGGCGTTTCCTCTTTGCGGATAGGAAAGAACTCTTTGAGGTTCAGCAGCAGGATTGGCGCCATCGTGCTGATGAGGCCGCTGTAGAGCACGGGGTCGTCCGGCGTTCGGTCGGACTGCGCGATCTCCTGCAGCGCCGTCTCGCTGACGATACGGTTGTGCAGGCGATAGAGCATTTCCTCGTAAAGTCCCTCGCGGCTGCCGAAATGGTAGTTGACGGCCGCGAGGTTCGTGCCCGCCATCTGGCAGATTTCCTTGCTCGTGACGGAGGCAAAACCCTTCTTCGCCGTGAGCTGCTCGGCGCAATCGAGCAGCTTTTCGCGCGTCGCGCGGCCGTCTTCGCGCTGTTTTGTATCATTTTTCATCTGTTAAAATCCTCCCTATCATATGGGCTCCCTCTCAGAGGGAGCTGTCAGCCGAATGGCTGACTGAAGGAGTCTCACAAAATGGGCGCTCGAGATGTACGATAGCATCTTACGCGGGCAGCGTTGCATCTTTTTCAGCGCCCGCATAAAAAACAATCGAGAATCTCATACTGCCTGCTTGTGAGACTCCCTCCGCCCTTCGGGCACCTCCCTCTGAGAGGGCGGCTTCACGTTGTCTTATGCCTGAACAGCCAGCCGGCCGCTGGGATCGTCACGGCACCGATCAGGAACATCGGCAGGAAATCCCAGCGCACATCGAAAAGCGTCGCGCCTTCGAGATAGATGCGGCGCACGGCGTCGATGGCGAAGCGCATCGGGTCGATGTACGTGAACGCCTGCAAGACCTGCGGCATGTTTGCGACCGGCGTCGTCATGCCCGAGAGCAGTGTCATCGGAATCATGGACACGAGCACGTAGATCAGGACTTGCTGCATGTTTTCCGAAATCGCCGAAATCGAGAGACCGATGCCTGTCGAGCTTACCATGAAAAAGATCAGCGTCCAGAGAATCGCGGCAAGCGATCCCGCGCAGGGAATCTGGAATCAGAACCGTGCAATGCAGAAAATCGCCACGGCCTGGAAAAGTCCGATGAGCACGGGCGGCACGGCCTTGCCGATCAGAATCTGCGACGGATGGAGCGGCGTCACGAGCAGCTGGTCGAACGTCCCCTGCTCGCGCTCTTTCGCAATCGACATGCCCGCGAGCAGCATGACCTGCGTGAACGAAATCATCGCCATAAGGCTCGGCACGAACCCCCATTGCGTCTCCTGATTCGGATTATACCATGTGCGCGAAGCAATCGTGATGCCGCCTGCGCCGGTTTTTTCCGCATTCCATGAAGAAACAATCTGGTTCGCGTATCCCGTCGCAAGCCCGGCAATCGAGCTGTTGCGGCCATCGGCGATGACCTGCACAGGCGCCTGCCCGCCGCGCTCGATGAGCTCGTCGAAGTCCTGCGGAATCACGACGGCGAGCAGGATGTCGCCGGAATCAATCCAGTCTGCGACTTCTGTCGGGTTCGTCAGCGTCACGACGCGGCTGAACGCCGGTGCCGCGTCGATATGCGCCACGAGGTCGCGCGCGAGCGCACCATGCGATTCGTCTACGACGGCATACGGGACTTCTTCGAGGTTGTAATTCGCCGCATAGCCGAACAGGAATCCCTGCAGATAGAGCTTCATCCTTCCACCTTCTTTCGCGTCAGACGGTAGGCGATGCACATGAAGAACACGGCATAGCCGACGAGGATGGCTGTGTCGCGCGCAATCAGCGACCAGTAATTGCCCGCGAGCAGCAGTGATTTCATGAGCTCGAGAAAATACGTCATCGGCAGGAAATGGCTGACGATGCGGATGATGAGCGGCTCGGAATGCAGATCGAACATGAAGCCTGACAACATGACCGTCGGCAGGAAGCTGATGATCAGCGACATCTGGCACGCGAGCAGCTGGTTCTTCGTCAGCGACGAAATGACGAGACCGAGCGAGAGCGCGATGACGAGATAGAGCATCGACTCGAACGTACCGCGTTCCCATTCGCGCGCCATGACCATGGCCGTCAGGAACACGCCGCTGATGGTCAGCACCATCATGAGGATGCCCGGCACGAAGAACCACGTGCTCGTGTTCGCGTCATTGAACCAGACGCGCGAGACGACCGTTGCCTGCCCGACGCCAGCTGCTGTCGCGCGGTTCGCCGCCCATGCCAGCACGGCGCCCTGCACGTAACTCTGCGCCGGCATCGCCGTCGTCGCGTCGCCGCCATTCAGGATGAGCTGGAGCGAGACCGTGCCTGCTCAACGATGGCAATGAAGATCGCGTTCATATCGGCATCTGGCATGTGCATGCGCTCGCGGATTTCCGACGGGCTGCCGAGCACAAGCATTTCGCCGTGATCCTGAATCATCATGCGGTCGCAGTATTCGGCTTCATCCATGAAATGTGTCGTGATGATGGTCGTGCCCTTGGCCGAAAGATGTGCGATCTGCTGCCAGAACGTGCGGCGGGCCAGCGGGTCGATGCCGCTCGTCGGCTCATCGAGGAACAGGATTTTGGGCTTGTGAATCAGCGCGGCCGCCATCGAAAGGCGCTGCTTGTAGCCGCCCGGAAGCTCGCCTGCGACATGGTCGGCGCGATCTGTCAGATTGAATTCTTCCATGACTTCGTCAATACGCTGCTGGAGCGCGCGTGCCGGGATGCCATACGTGCCGCCATAGAAGCGCAGGTTCTCGTAAACGGTCAGCTGGCTGTAAAGCGAGAATTTCTGTGCGACATAGCCGATGTTGCGCCGCGCCTCCGTGCGTGCCGTGCGAAGATCGACGCCCGCGACGCTGAGTTTTCCTGACGTCAGCGGCAGCAGGCCGCAAAGCATACGGAACGTCGTCGTCTTGCCCGCGCCATTCGGGCTGAGCAGGCCGAAGACCTCGCCACGATGGACGTCGAAAGAGGTGTGGGAGACGGCCGTGAAGTCGCCGAATTTTTTCACAAGGTCGCGGACGGTGATGTCAGGGGAATCATCTTCGACTTTACAATCGATAGAATCCCTCATTCCTGTCTTCGACACACCCCCTGCCGCTTCGCGGCCCTCCCCCTCGGAGAGGGGGGCTGCTTTTTTAAGCGGCTTCCGTCCATGGCAAGCTCTTTTCGCTGTTCTTCGTCCTCTTTCAGCAAAATCATGAATGCATCTTCGAGCCGTTCTTCGGACGGCATTGCCTCGGAGAGTTCAGGATGCTTTGCAAGAAACGCCACTTCTCCGGCCGCTGCCTGCGCCTGCTCGTAGTTTTGCTGTGCCTGCGCGATTTCCTCGCTGCGCGTGCCATTGTGGAGCTTTTCGACCGTACTCTGCTGGCTGCGGATGTCGGCCTGCATCTTTGCAATCGAGAGCTCGAGGGCAACGATGGCTGCACCTTTCTTTCCAAACTTCTTCATCCTGCCCACCTCTTGAAAAACTGCTGCACATTTCGACTGCTCTGATTTCCCTCATTTCCTTCGTTGGTGTCATTATATTAAATTCAAATTTGAATTCCAACTCATGATGCAAAAATTTCTCGAAAGGTTTTTGGGCGTGCCGTGTCGAAAGAAACAACAGTTGCAATCCGTCAAAAATTTTTCAGCAGAGGTGATTTTCATGAACCCACATCATTTCGTCATCGCCATGGATTCCTTCAAGGGCAGCGTCTCGTCCATCGAGGCCGGCCGCATCGTCGCGGCGGCCATCCGCGACGTCTTCCCGGACAGCGAAACGCAGATTTTTCCGCTCGCTGATGGCGGCGAGGGCACGGTCGATGCGCTCACGACCGGCCTCGCGGGCGAGATCGTCCGCCTCGACGTCACGGGGCCACTCGGCGAGAAAATTCCGAGCCGCTTCGGCCTGCTGCCCGCGCAGAAGACCGCTGTCATCGAGATGGCTGATGCAGCAGGCCTCCCGAGCGTACCTGCCGAAAAGCGCAATCCGCTCCATACGACAACGTACGGCCTCGGTGAGCTCATCCTCACTGCAGCGAAGCGCGGCTGCCGCGACTTCATCATTGGCATCGGCGGCAGCGCGACGAATGACGCCGGGCTCGGCATGCTGACGGCACTCGGCGCGCTTCCTGCACGCCGACGGCACGCCGGCCGGCATCTATGGCAAAGACCTCGCAGGCATCGCCGCCATCGACCTCTCGCAATTCGCGCCCGTACTCTCGATTGCCTGCGATGTCACGAATCCCCTGACAGGGCCAAACGGATGCTCTGCCGTCTACGGCCCGCAGAAAGGCGCAACGCCGGACATCGTCGCGAAAATGGACAAGGACATCGCTGCCTTTGCCGCTCTCGCTGAAAAAGCGCTCGGCAAGACAGGCGCGGCCGATCTGCCCGGCGCTGGTGCGGCCGGCGGCCTCGGCTTTGCGTTCTCGGCCTTCCTCGACGCTGCGCTGAAGCCCGGCATCGATCTCGTGCTCGACCTCCTCTCCATCGACGACGCGCTCCAGACGGCTGATGTCCTCATCACGGGCGAAGGCCGCATGGACGAGCAGACGGCCATGGGCAAAGCCCCGGTCGGCATCGCCCAGCGCGCGAAGCGGCAGAATCCCAGGGCCGCCGCCATCGCCTTCTGCGGCTGCGCCCTCCCCGGTGCCATCGCCGTCAACGACCAAGGCATCGACGCCTATTTCCCGATTCTCCACCAGCCTGGCACCGTCGAAGAAGCCATGAAGCCCGATGTCACAGAACGGAACCTGTGGCAGACGGCACTGCAGGTGCTGCGGCTGCTGAACATCAGATAACAAGAAGAATGAAATAGAAATGGCGTGGAAGCTGCGCTCGGCTTCCACGCCATTTCTGTTTCACATCTTCAAAATCGTCCCGTCATGCAGCAGGTACAGCATGCGCTCGCTGATGTCCTTTTCGAGCACGGCGCTGACGGCTTCGCTGTAGAGGTCGAGCTGCAGGGCGTAGCGCTTGCGGATTTTTTCGGGGCGGGTGTCGCTGTCGGTCTTGTAATCGACGAGGACGAGCGTGCCGTCCGGCTCTTCGAACAGCAGGTCGATGACGCCTTGAATGAGCAATGTCTCGCCCTCCCCCGCCGTCTCGTAAAAGCGCTTCGCTGGCAGCAGGCGGCTGAACGGGAGCTCGCGCCAGATGCGCGCGGCATGGCGGAGGCGCTGGCCGATGGACGAGGCGTAGAACGATGTGATGGCATCCGTATCGACGTGTGCGGCTTCCTCTTTCGTCAGCAGTTCACGCTCCACCATGCCGGCCACCTGTTCGCGAATGCCGGCCGGCGTGAGCTCGCCTGTGATGTCGATATACTGCAGGACGCTGTGCATGAGGCTGCCGTATTCGGCGCCCGTGAGGCGCGTCGTCTCTTGCAAAAAACGCGGGCGCTTCCACGGAGACGTCTCCGGCTGTTCCAGCAGGAGCGTGACGCCTTCCGCCTCTGCTTCCTGCGCAGCAAAGCGACGCTTGAGCTCGCTGACGGAGAGCTTCGAAGGAATCTCTTCGAGGCCGTACGACGGATAGCTCCAGGAGAGCAGCGCTTCGACGGCTTCTTTCTGACGGCTTTCGGGGAGCGGCGCATGCGCTTCGACGGCGGCGAGGATGGCATGCTTCTCGCCCTCTGCCGCCTGCGGGTGCACGAGGCTCCCTGTCGGCACGACGGTCAATCGCCAATCCGATGTCTCCTGGTAATCGAGGAAGGCTGGAACTTCTTCTGGAAGATCAGCGCGTGCGCGCAACTCTTTCGCGGCAGGATGATGCAGGAGCGCCATGAGCACCCAGTCGAGCATGTGATCTGCTGAGAGCGGCAGATCATCCGGCAGCGTCGCGTGCGTGCGCTCAACCTGGCGGCCGCAGGATTTCAAAAGGTTGTCGAGCACATTCGGCTTTCCTGCATAGCCGACGAGGATCAAGCGTTCGCGCGCACGCGTGAGTGCGACATAGAGCAGACGCATTTCTTCCGCTTTCGTCTCCTGGATGATCTTCGCCGCCACCGCATAATTTGCAAAAGTCTTATAGCGTACGGCAAGAGCGGCATCGACCGCATATGGGCCGAACCCGTATGTCTTGTGCAACGGAAGAAGCGACTTTTTCGCATCGTCCAGATTGAATTTTCCTCCGAGGCGTGCGACAAAGACAAGCGGGAATTCAAGTCCCTTGCTGCCATGGATGGACATGATGCGCACGACGTCTTCGCTCTCGCCGAGCGTACGCGCGGCAGCGAGATCCGTATTCATGTCCCGCATGCGCTTGACGAAGCGCAAAAAGCGGAACAGGCCGCGGAAATTCGTCGCTTCGTACTCTGCTGCACGGGAGGCGAGCATGCGGAGATTCGCCTGCTTCAGCAGGCCGCCAGGGAGGCCGCCGACATAGTCATAATATCCCGTTTCACGGTAAAGCTGCCAGACGAGCTCCGGCACGCCGAGGCCGCGCGCAAGGTCGCGCCAGCGCGTGAGACGCGCGAGAAAGGAAGCTGCTTTCTGCTGCACGGCCGCATCAATATCCTTTTCAGGTCTTGCGGCCGTGAGCAATGCGGAAAAAATGTCGCCATCCGGGTCCGCGAGGCGCACCATCGCCATCTCCGTCAGCGTAAAGCCGCCAATCGGCGAGAGCAGGACAGCCGCGAGCGGGATGTCCTGCCGCGCATTGTCGAGGACGGAGAGCAGCGAGAGCATGAGCCGAACTTCGGAGGACTCGAAATAGCTTGCGTCACTCGACGTATAGGCCGGGATGTCGTTTTCCTGCAGGACTTTGCGCACGGATTCCGCTCTGCCCTGCTTCGTCGAGCGCATGAGGATGACGATGTCGCGATAGGCGATGGGATGATACGCCTTGTCTTCCTTGTGGTAGACGAGCGTCTTTTCCTGCATGAATTGCCGGATCCGGTCGGCGATGTATTGCGCCTCCTGCTCCAGCGACGTACGCTCTTCCGCATCTTCGTCCTGCTCCCCATCTGCCTCTTCCTCCGGTTCTTCTTCTCCTTCGTCTTTGCAGAGGATGGCGAGTTCCTGGGGGCCGGAGAGCGTCGGACCGTCTGCCGGCGGATAGTCCGGGCCAGGGTGAAGCGCGGCAGCTTCATCATAAGCAAGCTCCATCGTACCGGGCACCATGACCTGCGCAAAGATATCGTTGATGGCCGCGAGCACTTCAGGACGACTGCGGAAATTCTGCGAGAGATCGATACGCTGGCATGTCTCGGGGTGCTTCGGATACTCGACGTACTTGCGCAGGAACAGCGAGGGATCCGCGAGGCGGAAGCGGTAGATGCTCTGCTTCACGTCGCCGACGACAAAGAGATTTGGCGGATCCTGCTTTGTGACGAGCGAGATGATTGTCTCCTGCACGCCGTTCGTGTCCTGATACTCGTCCACCATGACTTCATGGTATTTTTGCTGCAGGGAGAGCGCCACATCCGACGGCGCGATACGCCCCTCACGTTCCTGCGTCTCACGGTCCAGCAGGACGGCCAGCGCGAAATGCTCGAGGTCGCTGAAATCCACAATGCCGCGTTCTTTCTTTGCCTGCCGGAACGCCTCGCGAAACGCTTTCGTCAGACGTACGAGCTCGTGCATGTCGGGAGCCACCTGATGCAGGCCATCGAGAAATTCATCCTGTGTGACAGAAAAATAATGTTTTTCGAGTGTCTGGAATTGTTCTTTGACAGCATTGCGACGCTTTTGAAATGCCTCGCGTTCCTCCTTGCCGAGCACGCTTTCCTTGCCAGAGAGCCTGCCGAATTTCATGGCTGCAAAGGCAGCGGCCATCTGATCCCAATCGTCTGCCTGAGCAGCGGCACGGACAGCGCGAAGCCCTGCAAGGTCCTTGCGAAATGATGCGAGATAGGCATCGGCACCAGAAGCCTCGACATCGTCAACGAGCGTTGTCATGCTGTCTTCGATGGATTGCAGCTGGAGGCGGATGTCATCGAGTATGATCGGATACCAGACCGTATCGGAAAGCTCGGCGTCCGCACAGAGGTCGAAGGCTGCTGCCTGCGCTTCAAGCCAGTCATCCGGGAACGGCTGCGAGAGCGAAAACGTATAGACGCGCTCGACAAGTGCATAAAGATCATCATCGCCGCGGTCGTCGCCATAGTCATCGACGAACTGCAGGAACGAAGCCGTTCCCTTGTCGTATTCTTCTTCAAACAGCTGCTCGATCACGTCCTGCCGCAGGAGTGCGAGTTCCTGCTCATTTCCGATCCGAAACTCGGGATCGAGGTCGATGGCCTCGAAATGGCGCTGAAGGACGCGGATACAGAACTTGTGGATTGTCGAAATCGACGCACCGGACAGCAGCACGAGCTGGCGCTCGATCTGCGCGGCCCGCTTGGGCTCCATCTCTGCCTCGAGTGCTTTTTCCAGCGAAGATTCGACGCGCTGACGCATTTCGCGTGCTGCTACATCCGTGAATGTCATGACGAGCAGCTTGTCCACATCGCAGGCGCCGCCGAGCACCTGCTGGATGATGCGCTCGACGAGCACAGCCGTCTTTCCCGAGCCCGCTGCCGCCGCGACCAAGAGATTCTTGCCGCCTGTTTCAATCGCTTCTTTCTGCGGGGGGGTCCATTCAGGCATCCGCATTTCCTCCTTGTTTCCCTTGCTTCGCTTCCCATTCCATCGTATCCATGGCTTCCGCCTCGTCGAGCTTTGCGAGACGGCGGTACCGGCACCATGCCAGCGTCGGATCAAAGCCGCAAAGGCTCCGATAGAGACAGTATTTGCATGGCGTCATGCCATTTTTTTCGTACGGACTCGCCGCAATATCGCCAGAAAGGATGGCCTCGCCCGTCTTTTCGAGCACACGGTCCACATAATCGATGAGGACGTTGAACTCTTCCTTCGTCTTGACCCGGACACGGTCGTTTTTGTTGATTTCGCCTTTCGTCGTGACACGCACGGGGATGAAGCGTCCCGTCGCGTCGATAGAGCGGATGACTTCGGGATCCGCCAATACCCAGCCAGGCATCCTGAGATCCTTGTCAAATTTCTTGCGAATCTCCTCCGGGCTCGCCTTGACATCTGTGTTCCACCACTTGTATTTGACGAGACAGTATAGGATTGCTGCCGGCAGTCTCTCGTGGTCCTCCGTCCGTGCCAGCAGGTTTTTCGTGACGAGGAGGTACGTGAGGAGCTGGAGCTTCAGTCCATAATAGACATCGAGGATGTTGAGCGCCGCATTTCCTGTCTTGTAATCGACAATGAGGAAATAGCGGCCGCTTTCATCAAAGTCGATGCGGTCGATCTGCCCCGTCACGTCGAGACGGATGCCTTTCGGAAGGTCATATGTGAGCGGCGGCATTGCGCCCGTACCACGGCCGAACATGCGCTCGAACGCCACAGGATGGAACGCGCTCGCGCTGTCCATCTCGATGAGGCGCTGGAGCGAGCGCTCCGCCGTCAGGCCGATCCGCGACAGCAGATGCTCATACGCCTTCGTGCTCAGGAGCAGTTCATTCTGAAGGCGCGGCGCGACCTCCTGGAGCACGCTCCCCACCATCTCGTGGCGCTCGCCCTCGCCGACGTCGCGCCAGCTGCGGCCATCGTCATGCAGCCGCTCTCCGCAGGCACGCAGGCAGCTGTGCAGGAGCTTTCCGAAATCAAAAGCATGAAAGCCATGTTCCTGCCGCTCCTGGAGGCGCAAGCCATAGTCCGCGAAATGCTGGAACGGGCAGGCGGAAAATTCCTCAAACCGCGTGACGCTGCCCGCCATGCGGCGCTTCGGCGCAAAAAGGGCGAATGCGACGAAAACGGGAAGATTCTTTTCCGGTGGTTTCGCGAACAGGCCGGACAGTGCCAGATGGAGCGGAGCCTCCAGTGCCGCTTGTCCTTCCGCCCAGTTGTAAACGTCGCGCCAATACGGCGCCATCGTGCCGCGCTCGCGCAGGCCGCGCAGAGCCGAGGCAAGTCCCGTGACAGATTTTCGTCCGTCCGACAGGCGCAGGACGGCTTCCGGGCTGAGGTCTGACGCCTGCTCGTCCATGTCGGGCTCGAGGCTTTCAAGCGGCAGGGAAAGGAACGGCGCATCTGGCAGAAGCTTCCGGAGGCGGTCGATATAGGCAGAGGGGGCAAGGCCGCTGCCTTCATCATCGGCCAGCGGGTACGACACCCAGAGATGCTCGCCCGCTTCCGTGAAACCACGATAGAGCAGGAATTTCTCAGCGAGGCTGCCGTCAAGGCCGCCCGAAGCAATCTCAAGTCCAGCCTCAGAAAGATGCTGGCGGTCAGCATCGGAAAACAGCCCTTTCTCGCGGCTGCGGCGCGGCATGACGCCTTCGCCCGCGCCGAGGATGTAGATGGCTTTCGCATTCATGAGGCTGTTCTGGTCGAACGAGGCAACCGTCACATAGTCGAGTCCCGGCGGGATGATCTTCATCTCGAGCGCGTCGAGGCCGTCGCCGAGGATGGCCTCGTATTCCTTGCGGCTCATCGCCTCGTCACCGCCTGCTTCGACGAGCTGGTCAAAGAGCTCCAGAAGGTCGTCCCAGACCTGCCGATGTTCCGAAGCCGAGGCGAGGCGCTCACCGCGCTCGCTTTCCTGCATCCAGCGCTCGAGCGTCTCTGGGACGCGCAGTGCTTCGAGAAATGCATAGATGGCCGCCGTATACGCGCGCACGGTCTTCGCGCTTTTCATCTGCTCGGAAAGCGTCTTGAGCGGCGCTGCGGCCTGGCGGCGGATGTCGTCAATCTCCGCCAGTGCTGCCGCATCTTTTTCTGCCGCTGTCTCCTCGTCATCGAGCGAATGGCGGCGGAACCACGGCCACGGCTCCTCCATCGTCCATCGGCCTGCACCGCGCACGCCGAACTCGAGCACGTAGTTTTCGAGCTTGTCGATCTGCTCGCGCGTGAGCAGCGAGAAAAAGCCCGTGCGCAGTGTGCGGATGACAGGCTCATAACGCCAGCCATGCACGGCCTCGAGCGCCGAACGCACGAGCTCGGCCAGCGGATGGTGCACGGTCTCGCGCCGCCCGTCGATGAAGAAGGGAATCGCATGATCCTCGAGCACAAGTTTCAGGAGGCCATCATAAACCTCTGGTTCGCGCACGAGAATGCCGATGTCGCGCCAGCGCAGATGTTCCTCGCGCGCGAGACGCAGGATGTCGGCGGCAGCAGCCTCGACCTCGATGCGGCGGTTCGCCGCCTCGACGATCTGGAGCCCTGCGCCCGCCTGCGTCTGTGGACGGATGGGATGATGGAACAGTCCGCGTTCGATGGCCGCAAGCGCCGGAGCATAGAACCGTCCCTCGCCTGCCTGCTGCGGTCCAGAGAGCGGAAGGATCGTCGTCTTTGCCCCGACAGCCTGTGCGAGCTCCCGGAGCTGGAGCATCGTGCGCCAGGAGCGGTTGAACAAGCCTGTCTCCCTGCGATTCTCCGGACTCCCCTGCACAGGATCGAGCGGCATCGTCACGGAGATATCGCAGCCAGCAGCCAGCAGCTCTGCAAGCACCTGACGTTCCTGCGGATTGAAGAAGATGAAGCCATCGACCCAGAACTTCGCCCCCTGGATGAATTTTGACGACGGGAGCTTCTCGATCAGGAGGTTCATCATGTCCTCGGCGTCGTCATAGCGCCCTTTCATCTCCTGTGCGAACGAAGCTTCGAGCAGAGCGAGGTCGCGGAGCTTGTCAGAAAGCGCGTCCTCCGTCTCGGCGAACGCATCCGCCGCCTCGCCGAGCTTTTCTGGCGTGAGCTCATAGCTCTTGAGTTCCTTGAGCGTCTCTGAAAGCGTCGCGCTGAAGCCGCGCTGCCGTGCGGCCCGGCGGAAGAACGCGAGCTCTTTCCCCTGATGGGTGAGGATCTTGCGCAGGAGCAGCCGCCGTCCGACCTCCGTGATCCGCGGCCGCAGCAGCCCGCCCGTGCCCAGGAGCACCTGCCGCGCGAAGCGGCGGAATCCAAAGACATAGGCGCGCAAAAAGCCATCGCCCATGAGCTTTGCCGCGAGCTCGCGCTCGACGCGGTACGTCATGTGCTCGGGGAGCAGCAGGACGCAGGCGGGGCCGATGGGATTTTCTCGCAGCTCCTCTGCGATTTCCCGTTCGCAGAGCGCGGTCTTCCCCGCCCCTGCGCGCCCTGCGATGAATCTGAGCTTTCCAGCCATGGTGAAATCCTTTCTCAAAAAGCGGAACGTCATTCTGAAAGCGTGCCGTGCACGAAGTGTGCCGTGCTGCCTGTCGGCGTCTTCACAACCTCGATGCGGTCGCCGATGCGCGATGCAAGTTCCTCGACATGCGAGATGATGCCGACGACGCGGCCGCCCGCCTGCAGTTTCATGAGTGCTTCGAGCGCCGTGTCCAGCGTTTCCGTGTCCAACGAGCCGAAGCCTTCGTCGATGAACATCGTATCAAGATGGATGCCGCCGACATAACGCGAGACCGTATCGGCAAGCCCGAGCGCAAGTGCGAGAGATGCAAGGAAGGATTCGCCACCGGAGAGTGTCTTCGTCTCCCGCGCCTTGCCCGTATAGGCATCATAAACCACTAAGGCGAGGCCGTCTGTCGAACGGCCATCCGCCTCGCGCCCGCGTTCGAGCTGGTAGCGTCCGCTGCTCATGACGATGAGGCGTTCATTGGCAGCTTCCATGACATCGTGGAAAATCGACTGCTGGATATACGTCTGGAAATGCACGCGATACGGCTTCTCCGCACAGGCAACCTGTGCAAGGCGTCCGACGATGCGGGCTTTCGCTTCGAGGGCAGCCTGTTCCTGCGCGAGCTTTTTGAGCGCGTCGATCGTCTTCTGCTCCTGTGCCAGACGGAGCTCGGCGGTCTTTTCCTCTTCGACGGCCTGCTTCCATGCAGCGCCTGCCGTCTTTGCATCCTCTTTCAGTGCCGCAAGGTCGGGGCGCTGCCGTCCCTCTGTCTGTACAACAGCCTCCTGGCGCTGCGTCTCGTGGCGGAGCTTCTGATCCTCAAAGGCCCGGATATGCCGCTCAACCTTCTCACGATAAGATGCATCGCGCCACGATCCATCAATGGCAGCAGCATAGTCCGCAACGTCAGAAAATCCCTCGGAAACCAGCGCCGCCTCGAAGGCCTGACGCGCCTTTCCAGCCTCTTCGCGCTGGCTTTCTGCGTGCGCACGGCTGCTCCCGACATTGGCACACGCGCTGGAAAGCGCAACCTGCGCCGCCTGCATGGACTTGCGGGCCGATTCATAGGACGCCTCGAGATCCTGCGCTTTCTTCACGGCCTGGCGATGCGCCTCCTGAACGGCCGCAGCATCTTCTGTGATGCCCTCCGGCAGCTGTTCCCGGGCAGCGGCAAGCTTGCCTGCGAGCGCAGCAGCCGCTGCTGCCTGCTCGGCCTGTGCTGCCTGCCGGGCTGCCAGCGTTGTTTCGGCACGCGAAAGCGCCTTTTCTGCACGCTGCACCTCTGCCAGCGTCGGGACGACTTCTTCCGAGACTGCTGGATGCGGATGCTCCGTCGATCCGCAGACGGGGCACGGCCTCCCGTCTTCGAGTTCCCTTGCAAGCGAAAAAGCCTTGCCCGCACGTTCGAGCAGATGCAGGCGTTCCACTTTTTTCCGCGCCTCGTCTGCCGCCGCCAGCGCCTTTTTCTGTGCGGCAGCTTCCTTTGCCGCTGCTGTTTCAGCTTCTGCTGCCTGCTGCTTCAGCAATGCGAGCACCTGAAGACGCTCCTGCGCTTCGCCGAGCTTCTGGACGCGGAGCTTCGCATCTTCGCGTTCCTCTTTGCCCGCTTCGGCCGAAGCCCAGACTGCCTGCGCATCCGCTGCGATTGCTTCCGCCTTTTTGAGCGCCTTTTCTGCACGCTGCGCATCCGCTGTACTCTTCTTCGCCCGCTTCTCCGCTGCCTCTGCATTTGCTTCCTTGTCAAGAAGCGTCGCTGCCTTTGCCGCCCTTGCGAGGCGCGCACGATAGCCGTCCACGTCTGCCTGTTTCTTCACATCTTCCTTCTGCGCGGCCTCGGCCTTTGCGAGCTTTTCAAACCAGCCATCCAGCACAGATTCATCGGCCAGTGCCTTCTGCGCAGCCGCATTTTTCTCCCCTGCCGCTGCTGCTGCCTCCTTTTTTCCCGTCAGTCCATCGCGTTCAGACTCTGCCTGTTTCTGCAACGCCTCCAGACTTTCTGCGGCCGCCTGTTCCAGCAGTCCCTCCTGCTTGCGCTGATTTTCCTTGCTCTCCTCGAGGATGACACCGGCCCGCGCCTTGAGCTTCTGCTCGAGCACGCCGTATTTCTCCGTATGAAACAACGTCGTCATGAGCTCGCCGCGTTCAGCTGATTTCGCCGTGAGGAAAGAGCGGAACTCCCCTTGTGGCAGCAGCACGACCTGGCGGAACTCGCTGCACTGGAAGCCTGTCAGCGTCTCGATGCGGTCTGTGACTTCCTTCGGATGGCTTGCCACGAGCGTCTCATTCCCGTCTGCGAGCTCGTAGAGAGATGCCTCGCCCTGCGTCTTGTGCTTGTTGCCCTCGACCTGATACGTCGGACGGCGATGGATGCGGTATGTCTTCTCGCCAAGCGAGAACGTGAGCTCGACCTCCGTCTTGACCTTCTTATCCACGAAATCGGAACGCAGCATCGTGCCGGAACGATCCGAACCGCTGGCCTCACCGTAAAGGACGAACGCGATGGCATCGAGGATCGTCGTCTTTCCAGCGCCCGTCATGCCATGGATCAGGAACAGCGTGCTCCCTGCCAGTCCCTTGTCGAAGTCCAGTTCGACGCGCTCCCGATACGGGCCGAATGCCTGCATGACCAATCGATGAAGCTTCATGGCTGCTCCCTCCTCTCGCATTCCATTTCATCCAAACATTCTGCGACCACCTGGCGCTGCTCGTCGCTGAGCTCGTCTCCCTCTGTTGCATCACGGAAGAAATCGCTGAACAGCGTGAGCGCCGACCTTTCCTTCTGCTGTGCCTGGGAGGGCGCGGCGAGCTCGTCAGCGCTCTTCGCCTTCCAGTTCGGCCGCGTCAGCGCGAAGAGGTTCGGATAGATGGCCTGCAGCTTGTCATAGGCATTAAGGATCGTGTCCTTGTCAAGGAGATCGACGCGCACGTAATCATCATGCGGCAGCGGGTCAAAGCCATCCGTCCGGAGTTCGTCGAGCGTGCCCGTCACGATGCGCACATCATGGCGCGGCGCGAGCGGAACGAATTCCTGCGCGACCGTGCCATCCGCTGCGAGATCGACGACGATGGCACCTTTCTGCTGCTTTGCCTCATCGAAGGAATACTTCAGGAGCGAGCCGCTGTAGCGGATATTTTCAGCGCCTGCGCGCTGCGGGCCATGCAGATGGCCGAGTGCCGTATAGCTGTAGTCCTTGAAATGTACGGGGCGTACCTGGTCGGAGCCGCCGACGGAAAGCGGCCGCTCGGATTCCGAGCTCCTGCCGCCCGCAAGGAAGGCATGGGCGATGGCGACGGAACGAACACCTGCAGGAATGCGGCTTCGCGCATCTGCTACGACGGCCTCCATAGCTTCATCATACGAAATGGACGCTTCGATGCCAAAGGCATCACGCACGTCCAGCGGTGCAGCAAAGGGAATCAGAGAGAAATAGACGGGGCCAGCGTCATCTTCAAGCACAACGGGCTCTGCTCCTTTTGCGATGCGGCCACGCAGATAAACGCCGCTCCGCTCCATGACGCTGCGGCCGAAGTCGATGCGGCTCGCGCTGTCATGATTGCCCGCAATATAGAGTACGGAAACCTTCCTCTCGCTGAGGCGTGCCAGCACCTCGCTCATGAGGTCGACGGCTTCTGCGGGCGGAACGCCGCGATCATAGATATCTCCTGCGATAACGACGGCATCCACTTTCGCTTCTTTGACAAGCGAAAGAAGCTCTTCGAGCACATAGCGCTGGTCGCTTGTCATATAGCGCTGCCCGAAGAGCTTTCCCAGATGCCAGTCGGCGGTATGAAGAAAACGCATGAAATGCTCCTCCTTGCCGAATGGCGGTATTCGTTGATTTGATTTTGCCGGATTTACATGATGGGCGATGTGTACGGCGTTGAAACGCGCACGAACGTGCGGCCGCACGAACACGGTTCGCGCCGGAGGCTCACGGCCTGCCCCGTCCGATAGCGGATCAGTGGCAATGCCTCGGCCACAAGCGACGTCAGCACGAGCTCGCCCATTGCATTGTCGTCGCTGACGGGCTCCGACTGCCCGAAAGCCACGATTTCCGGATACCAGAAATCCTCCTGCACATGCTGTCCCTGCTGCGCTTCGCACTGATAGAGCACGGCCGCCATGCCAAGCTCAGGCGCCGAATAAAAGTTGAACAGCGTCGCTTTCGCCCGCTCGACGACATGGCGCTGCAAGAGGTTCTGCAAGCCCGTATCATTGAGGCAGAAGAAACGCTTGACCGGCGTATCCGAAAGCTCGCGTCCCGCTGCCTGCATCTGGATCAGCAACTGCATGATGAGCTGCGGCGTGCTGACAACGGCATCCATGCTGACGAGGTCAAAGAGACGGAGCCAGTGCTGGTAATCCGTGCCGAGCGTCACGGCCGTCGCGCCGAGGAATTCGAGCGCATACTGCACGTCCTGCAGGCGGCTGTCCGACATATCGCCCTGTACGCCGACCGTCGATGTCTTGTTGACGCCGCCTGCGACGAGCGCCCGCGCCATCATCTCGACATTGTGCGCGATATCGCCATTGCTGTAGAGCGAGAGCATTTCACGCCCCATCTCTTTCTGGTAGCTCACGCGCAACACGCTGCTCATCGGCATTGTCAGACGATCCATCGCAGACGCCTGATGAAGCTCGAGACTCGTGACGAATGGCAGCTTCCGGATGTCGGCGAGCGTCTGGATGTCATCTGGCGTCACGCCGGCCGCATCGAACTTCTGCTGATAGAACGCGCTCTTCTCCGCCGCCCATTTTACGGCTTTCTGCAGGCGCTCGAGCTGCAGCTTTTCCAGCTGCTCGCGCGGCATCGTCTCGATCTCGGCATTTGCATACATCACGGACATAGCGGACAGCTCCTGTCACAAACGTTTATTTCACGATGATTTCAACGGTCAGTTCAGCGGCTTCTGATAGAAGAACGGCTGGAAGCTCGTATAGCCGAGCTTGCGGAAATTCAGGATGGCTTCCGTCGCGCCGACGAAGAGGATGCCGCCCGGCTTCAGCGCCTTGAAGAAGTTCGCATAGAGCTGGTCTTTTGCTTCCTCCGTGAAGTAGATGACGACGTTGCGGCAGAGGATCAGGTCAAAGCCCGACTCGAACGGGTCTTTCAAAAGATTGTGGCGCTTGAACTCGATGACGCGCTTGATCTCGTCCTTGACGGCGAACTTGCCGCCCTCGACGCGGTCGAAATAGCGCGCGCGGCGCTCCGGCGTCATGCTCTTGAGCTCGTTCTCATTGTAGATGCCCGCCTTCGCCTTCGCGAGAATCTCGATGTCGAGATCGGAAGCGAGGATACGGTGCTTCACGCCCGGTGTCAGCTCCTTGAGGATGATCGCGAGCGAATATGGCTCCGCACCGATCGAGCAGCCCGCGCTCCAGATGTTGAGGTGAGGCGAACGTTTCAAAAGGTCTGGAATGACATCCGTCTCGAGCTTGCCAAATTTCTCCGGCGTGCGGAAGAATTCGGAAACGTTGATCGTCAGGTATTCGATGAACGCCGCGAAATCGTCCTTGTCCTGCGAAACGTGATCGAAATACGCCGTATACCCTGGGAACTTTCCGCGCGTCACAAGGTTGCCGATCCGCCGCTTCATCTGCGGCTCCTTGTACAGGTCGAGGTCAATCTCCGTCTTCGCCTTGAGTTTTTTCTTGAATTCCGCCCAGTCTCTATCATCCATCATTGGGAACCCCTCCTCCATGTGATTGCGTCCATGTGATTGTGTGAACTACGCAACAACTTTTTTGGCTATTGTTTTATATTCCCTGCCTGCGCGAAAAATCCTGCTTTTGCAAAAAAAATGTGGCAGAAGCGCCAACTTCTGCCACGAAAATCTCATTTTTCTCACTTGATATCGAAAACCGTCTTGTTCGCGTCATCGTGAATCTTCGGCAGAACGACATGAAGCACGCCGTTCTCAAACGAAACGCTCACGCCTTCCTTGTCGATGCCGTCGATCTCGAACGAGCGCTCGAACGTGCCCGTGCGGCGCTCACGGCAGATGTAGCGGACGCTCTCTTCTTCCGGCTCCGGGCGCTCGGCACGGATTGTCAGGCGCGCATCCTCTTCATAGGCGACCGTGATGTCGTTCTTCGTGAAGCCTGGAAGCTCGGCGAAGAGCTCATAGCGGTCATCCGTCTCGATCGCATCGACGCGGAACGGGAAGATGACGCTCGCAGCACGGCCCACGGGATTGTGCGCCTGCTCCATTGCGAAGTCCCAGAAACGATCGAGCACATCGCGGCTCTTCTCCTGGGCATTGTTCTTGAAGTTGAAAGGAATGGTACGGAACATATTCCCCCTATCGTTTTCTTTGCTTTCTTCGTTTTCATTATACCCGCATTCGGCAGATTTTTCAATCATCCATGGAATCCGCCTCATCGATCTCCGAAGCGACATAGCAGGTGCCATCCCCCTGTTTCGTCGCTTCGGCACGCGCGGCGCTGCCATGGAAAATCAGCTTGTCAAGCGGCGTTCCTGCTTTGCATTGCGCGACACCGGCATTGGCTTGCACGCGCTTCATGCGCTCGTCCATCGCGTACATTTCCTGCAGCTGCTTTTGGAATTTTTCTACATCCAGCCGCACCTCTTCCGCTGGATGTACGCCCCTGAGCAGCACACCGAACTCGTCGCCGCCCATGCGGACTTTGAGGTCGTTTGGGAAAACATCGCCGAGCTCTTCCGCTGCAATCTTCAGCACGGCATCGCCGAGCTCATGTCCGTATTTCTCGTTGACCTCGCGAAAATGCTCGAGGTCGATGGAGACGAGTGTCAGCGCCTCGTCCTTGCATTCCGTTTCAACGAAGTGATGGAAATAATCACGGTTCGCGAGCCCTGTGAGCTTGTCCTCGCGCGAGAGGCGCTGAATCGTGTCCTTGTACTCGTTTTCCTGCGTCACATCGCGCGCGATGCCGACCGTGCCGATGATCGTCTTGCCGTCCTCGTCAAAAATCGGCGTCTTGTACGTCTTGAGCTTCCGGAGGCCCTGCGCGCTCATGACTTGCTCGTCGAACAGGCACGTCTTGCGCGCCTTGATGACATCGTCCTCCGTCTCGACGCAGACGTAGTCGCTGCGCTCGTAGACAGCACGCGGGATGCCCCAGATGTAGTAATGGTCATGCCCCTCGATGTCCGAGCGCGGCTTGTTGACGGCCGTGCAGAACGCATCGTTGACATGGAGATGGAGCCCCTGGAGATCCTTGAACCAGATCATGTCCGGCAGCGTGTTGATCGTCTGCTCGAGATATGTCTCCGTGAGCCAGGCATCCTTCTCTGCCTTGAGGCGCTCCTGGAGCCTGCGGAAACGGAACTCCGCGAGTTCTCCGAGCGTCGCACTCGGCCAGACATCATCGACGCAGGCGAGGTCGTCTGCCGGGATCGAGCCCGGCTCGTCACAGCAGACAATGATCTTTCCCTCGGGGCCGATGTCCTGGCGCAGCATCTGCATCTGGAGCGGCGCCTTGTCGTCAAGGAAGACGATCTGGTTCCCCCCCGCCGGCAGGCGCATGGAACGGGAAAACAGATGGAAGACATGCTCGAAGCGCGGCAGCGCCTCCATCTTCTTCCAGACGCGCACGACCCCCTCGTCAATGCCACGAATCCAGAAATGCAGCTGGACATGATACATCGCAAAGTTCCCCCTCACAGAATTCTCTTCTTTACAATTTATCATACACCAAAAAGCCCCCTTCTTCAATGAGGAAGGGGGCCTGTTTCCTTAGTGAATCAGAGAATCAGCCGAGGATGACGAGGGAGTCATGCACTTTGACGCTCTGGCCGGCAGCGACGTTGAACGTCTTGACCGTGCCATCTGCATCTGCCGTGATCTCGTTCTGCATCTTCATAGCCTCGAGGATGAGCAGGACATCGCCAGCCTTGACAGCCTGGCCTTCGGAAGCGACGAGCTTCACAATCTTGCCCGGCATAGGAGCGTCGATGGAATGCTCGCCAGCGCCTGCTGCGACAGCTGCCTTTGCAGGAGCGGCCTTCGGAGCCGGAGCTGCTGCTTTCGGAGCCGGAGCCGCTTTCGGTGCAGCCTTCGGAGCAGCACCTGCTGCCTTCACTTCTTCGACTTCGACTTCATAAGCGGTGCCATTGACCGTGATGTTGAACTTTTTCATTTGAAAATTCCTCCAGTTTCTCAGCTTTGATTCTCAGCGCTTGCCGCCACGGGCAGCCAGGTTCCAAGCGTTGCTCGTGCGATGGATGCGCACAGCGACGACCTTGTTCCCCGTCATCATCTGGACCGCAGCCGAGATGGCAGCCACGACCTCAGGCGAGACGTCTTTTGCATTGATCTTCATAGGTGTTCCCCCGATTCCAGATTACAATGGAATATTGGCATGCTTCTTGGCCGGGCCGACTTCGCGCTTGCTCGCGAGGGCGTTGAACGCCGTGATGACGAGCGGACGCGTCTCCTTCGGCTCGATGACCATGTCGACATAGCCGCGTTCTGCTGCGACATACGGGGTTGCAAATTCGTCGATGTAGTCCTGCGTCTTCTGCGCCTTGGCTTCCGGCTCTTCCTTGCGGAAGATGATGTTGGCTGCGCCAGCAGGGCCCATGACAGCGATCTCCGCCGTCGGCCAAGCCATGACCTGGTCAGCGCCGAGCTCGCGGCAGCACATAGCGATGTAGGAACCGCCGTATGCCTTGCGCGTGATGACCGTGACCTTTGGCACCGTCGCCTCGCTGTATGCATAGAGCATCTTTGCGCCGTGGCGGATGATGCCGTTGTGCTCCTGATCGACGCCCGGCAGGAAGCCCGGAACATCGACGAGCGTCAGCAGCGGAATGTTGAAGGCATCGCAGAAGCGGACGAAGCGTGCCGCCTTGTCGGAGGCATTGACATCGAGGCAGCCAGCCATGACGTTCGGCTGGTTTGCGACGATGCCGACGACGCGGCCGTCCATGCGCGCATAACCGATGATGACGTTCTGCGCGAACATCTCCTGCACTTCGAAGAACTCGCCGTTATCGACGATGCCGCGGATGACGTCCTTCATGTCATACGGTGCATTCGGGTTGTCCGGAATGACCGTGTTGAGATCCTCATCCTGACGGTCCGGATCGTCCGTCGGATCGACGGCCGGAGCGTCTTCCATGTTGTTGCTCGGGAGGAAGGACAGCAGCTCGCGGATCTTGGCGATGCAGTCATCCTCGTCCTCGCAAGCGAAGTGCGCGTTGCCGGAAACAGCGTTGTGCGTGACAGCGCCGCCGAGTTCCTCAGCCGTGACTTCCTCAGCCGTGACCGACTTGATGACGGCCGGGCCCGTGATGAACATCTGGCTCGTGCCCTTCACCATGAAGATGAAGTCCGTCAGAGCCGGGCTGTAGACAGCGCCGCCAGCGCACGGTCCCATGATGACGGAAATCTGCGGGACAACGCCCGAAGCCGCCGTGTTGCGGTAGAAGATGCCGGCATAGCCGGAGAGCGCGTCAACAGCTTCCTGGATGCGGGCGCCGCCCGAATCGTTGATGCCGATGCACGGTGCGCCCATCTTCATCGCGAGATCCTGAACCTTCCAGATCTTGTGCGCGTGCTTCTCGCCGAGCGCGCCGCCCGAGACCGTGAAGTCCTGAGCAAATGCGTAGACGAGGCGGCCGTCAACCGTGCCGTAGCCCGTGACAACACCGTCGGCCGGGAGATCCTGTTTCTCCATGCCGAAGTTCGTGCAGCGATGCTTCATGAACATATCGAGTTCGACGAACGTGCCTTCATCAAAGAGCTTCTCGAGGCGCTCGCGGGCCGTGTACTTGCCCTTCGCATGCTGCTTGTCGATGCGCTTCTGGCCGCCAGCCTGGCGGATGTGCTCTTTCTTGGCGTTCATCTGTTCAATTTTTTCCTGAACGGTTGCCATGTTTACCCTCCTAGTATTTCGCATTTTAATCTGCGTGATTTCTGCTTGTCAGCAGGGCTTGCAAGACCCTTTGGGAGAGTCTCAGTCGCGCTGGCAGAGCTCGAGGAGGACGCCATGCGATGCTTTCGGATGAACGAACGCAATCTTCGCGCCGCCAGCACCCTTGCGCGGCTTCTCATCGATGAGGCGGACGCCCTTCTCTTTGAGGTCGGCGAGTGCCTGCTCGATGTTGTCAACGCGCAGTGCGATGTGCTGGATGCCGCCGCGGCCGTTGTTCTTCTCGATGAACTTCGCAATCGGAGAAGCCGGCTCCGTCGCTGCGAGCAGCTCGATCTCGCTGCCGTTCGGCGTCGGGAAGAAGCCCGTCGTAACTTTCTGCTCTGCGACAGTCTCTTCGCCGTTCGCGGGGAGGCCGAGCGCGTCACTCCAGAAAGCACCGACTTCCTTGAGGTCCGTGACAGCGATGCCGATATGGTCGACTCCTAAAACCTTGAACATAGTTTGTTGCCTCCTAAGACTTGCTCCACGAGCATGTGCTCAGCGGAGCATCTCCTTCATGATGTCACCGACGACCGTGTACGGGTCGGTCTCGCGGGCCTTGATCTTTTCGACGTAGCCGTCGAGCCGCCCGTTGTCCACGATCTTGCCGGTGATATACTTTCCAATGTTGCTCGAGAGGATGTCGAGCATCTCATCTTTCGTGCGCTTTGTCCGGCGTTCGGCCAAGATGCCATTTGCCTGGATGTACGCAAAGTGCTTCTCGATGTCAGCGATGAGCTCCTTGACACCGATGTTCTGGTTCGCGATGACCTTGTCAACGGGCGGGCGCCAGTAGCCGAGCGGAGCGTTCCCCGCGGCCGCGCTGCCGCCGACAGCCATGTGGTGGAACTGGTCCGCGAGCGCCTTCTGGGTGCTGTTCTGCTGGACTGGCCCATGGTCGTCGAGATCGAGCATCATGTTGATCTCGCGCACGAGCTTGTCCGCTCCATCATGGTCTGCCTTGTTAACGCAGAAGACATCGCCAATCTCGAGGATGCCGGCCTTGATGGCCTGAATGTCATCGCCCATGCCGGGGATGAGCACGACCATCGTGGTGTCGGCTGCCTTGACGATGTCGACTTCGGACTGGCCGACGCCGACGGTTTCGACGAAAATGACATCTTTTCCGAAGGCATCCATCGCCTTGACCGCATCGGCCGTCTTGTGCGAAAGTCCGCCAAGGCTGCCGCGCGTGCCCATGCTGCGGATGAAGACGCCTTCATCGAGCGTGAGGCCGTTCATGCGGATGCGGTCGCCGAGGATGGCGCCTCCCGTAAACGGGCTCGTCGGATCGACGGCGATGATGCCGACGGTCTTCCCCTGATTACGGTACTCGCGCGCGAGTTTGTCTGTGAGCGTGCTCTTGCCGGCTCCCGGAGGCCCGGTGACACCGAGAACGAACGCATGGCCCGTGCGTGGATAAAGCTTCTTCATGATTTCGGTCGCTTCATCATACTCGTTCTCGATGGCGGTAATGGCGCGGGAGAGGGCCAGGCGGTTGCCTTTGAGCACTTCTTCTGCAATATCCAAGTGTCGCCCTCCTTAGAAGATGTAATTTCGTTGATTTCGCGTTTTTGAAATCAGAGCTTCACATGCTCCTTGATGAACTTGACGACGTCCGTGGTCGGCGTGCCCGGCGTGAAGACTTCGGCAATGCCGGCTTCCTTGAGGGCAGGGATATCGGAGTCAGGGATGACACCGCCGCCGATGATCAGGACATCATCCATGCCCTTCTCGCGGACGAGGTTGACGACTTTCGGGAACAGGTGGCCATGAGCACCGGAGAGGATACTCATCGCGACGACATTGACATCTTCCTGCAGAGCTGCTTCTGCGATCTGCTCCGGCGTCTGGCGGAGGCCCGTATAGATGACCTCGAAGCCCGCATCACGCAGGGCGCGCGCAACGACTTTCGCGCCGCGATCATGACCATCGAGACCCGGCTTTGCAACTAATACTCTGATCTTCTTCTCCATTTTGAATGTCCCTCCACAAAAATTACAGGTTCACATGTGCCTCATACTCGCCAAAGACTTCGCGCATGACGCCGCAGATTTCACCGAGCGTTGCATACGTCTTGACGGCCGCGAGGATATGCGGCATGAGGTTCTCGTTCTCGTCCTGGCAGGCTGCCTTGAGGTCTTTGAGTGCGGCCTCGACGGCGGCGTTGTCGCGCTTTGCCTTCATGTCATGCAGCTTTGCGACCTGGCGCTTGCCGACAGCCTCGTCGACTTTGAGGAGGTCTTTCGGCGGCTCCTCGTTTTCCATCTGGAACTTGTTGACGCCGACGATGACGCGGGCACCAGACTCGACATCCATCTGCCACTTGTAAGCGGAATCCTGGATCTCTTTCTGGATGTAGCCCTTCTCGATGGCTGCGACAGCGCCGCCCATCTCGTCAATCTTGTGGATGTAGTCCCAAGCCTCAGCCTCGAGCTTGTTCGTCATGGCTTCGACATAGTAGGAGCCGGCGAGCGGATCGATGACATCAGCGAGGCCGCTCTCATAAGCGACGATCTGCTGCGTGCGAAGTGCAATCGTGACGGATTCCTGCGTTGGGAGGGCAAGAGCCTCGTCGCGGGAGTTCGTGTGGAGGGACTGCGTGCCGCCCATGACAGCTGCTGCCGTCTGGAGTGCGACGCGCACGATGTTGTTGTTCGGCTGCTGAGCCGTCAGCATGGAGCCTGCCGTCTGCGTATGGAAACGGAGCTTCATGGACTTGTCCTTCTCAGCGTGGAAGCGCTCTTTCATGACCTTCGCCCAGATGCGGCGGGATGCGCGGAACTTCGCAACCTCTTCGAGGACATTGTTGTGAGCGTTCCAGAAGAACGAGAGACGGCCAGCGAAATCATCGATCTTGAGGCCAGCCTTGATGGCTGCCTCGCAGTATGCGATGCCGTCCGCGATCGTGAATGCGATTTCCTGTGCTGCCGTGGAACCAGCCTCGCGGATATGGTAGCCGGAGATGGAAATCGTGTTCCACTTCGGGACGTTCTTCGAGCAGAACTCGAAGATGTTCGTGATGAGGCGCATGGACGGACGCGGCGGGAAGATGTACGTGCCGCGTGCTGCATACTCCTTGAGGATATCGTTCTGGATCGTGCCGCGGAGCTGGTCTGCTGCGACGCCCTGCTTCTCTGCCACTGCGATGTACATCGCGAGCAGGACGGAAGCCGGGGCATTGATCGTCATGGACGTGGAGACTTTGCCGAGGTCGATCTTGTCAAACAGGACTTCCATATCAGCGAGCGAATCGATCGCGACACCGACCTTGCCGACTTCGCCTTCCGAAATCGGATCATCGGAATCATAGCCGATCTGCGTCGGAAGATCGAATGCACACGAAAGGCCCGTCGCACCGTTCTCAATCAGCATGCGATAGCGCTTGTTGGACTCCTCAGCGGTCGAGAAGCCTGCATACATGCGCATCGTCCAGAAGCGGCCGCGATACATCGTCGGCTGAACGCCGCGCGTGTATGGGTAAACGCCTGGGAAGCTGATTTCGTCTGCGTAATCCGTATCCTTGATGTCGAGCGGCGTGTAGAGGCGCTGCTCCGGCAGGTGGTCACGCTCCGGGAAACGTGCGATGGCTTTTTCTACGCTCGCCTGATATTTTGCGAGCTCTGCCTGGATTTTCTCGTGTTCCGTGCTCATATTGAGTTTTCCTCCTGGTTCAGTTCAGTTCTATTTTTTATATCTCTTTCAAGGGAAGACCCCTTGCACCTGGCTTATTTCTGCATCGTGCCATTCTTGAGGAAGCGCTCATGGAACGAGAACGCCTCTTCGAGGATGTGCGGCGTGTTCGCATGCTTCGTCGCTTCGTCTGCGCGATGGAAGTAGTCGAGCAGCAGCGGACGATAGTCTGGATGCGCGCAGTTGTTGATGATTTCGAGTGCGCGCTCATGCGGCGTCTTGCCGCGCAGATCCGCGATGCCCTGCTCCGTGATGATGATGTCGACATCGTGCTCCGTGTGGTCGATGTGCGAGCAGAACGGAACGATGGACGAAATCTTGCCATCTTTTGCCGTCGACGGCGTGTAGAAAATCGTGAGGTACGCGTTGCGCGCGAAGTCGCCGCTGCCGCCGATGCCGTTCATCATCTTCGTGCCCGTGATGTGCGTCGAGTTGACGTTGCCGTAGATATCGCACTCGATGGCCGTGTTCATGGCGATGACACCGAGACGGCGCACGACCTCTGGATTGTTCGAAATCTCTTCCGGACGGATCAGCAAGTACTTCTTGTACTTCTGGACATCCGCGTAGAAGCGCTTCAAGCCTTCCGGCGACGGGGAGAACGCCGTGCCCGATGCGAAGTTCAGCTTGCCTGCATCGATGAGGTCGAGCATGCCATCCTGGATGACTTCCGTGTAGACCGTGAGGTCTTTGAGATCGGAATCAACGAAGCCTGCCATGACGGCATTTGCGACATTGCCGACGCCCGACTGCAGCGGCAGCAGGTTCTTCGGCATGCGGCCGGCCTTGATTTCATCATCGAGGAACTTGAGCGTGAACTCGCTCATCTTCTTCGAATTCTCGTCAATCGGACGCAGGGAACGCGTGTGATCCGGGATGTCGCACGGGACGATGTAGAGAATCTTGTCCGGCGTGCAGGGGATGTACGGCGTGCCGATGCGGTCACTGGCCTTCACGATTGGAATCGGCAGGCGGTTTGGCGGATCGAGCGGGACGTAGACATCATGCATGCCTTCGAGGTCGAGCGGCTGGCTCGTGTTGACTTCGACGATGACTTTGTCAGCCTGCTGGACGAACGATGCGGCGTTGCCGAGCGACGTCGTCGGAATCAGGTTGCCGTCCTCGTCGATGGCGCATGCCTCAACCACCGCGACATCGATCTTGCCGAGATAGCCATAGCGTGCGAGCTGTGCCGACTCGGAGAGATGCAGGTCGAGATAGTTGACGCTGCCGTCATTGATCTCGGCGCGGAGCGACTTGTCCGTCTGGTACGGCAGGCGCGTCTTGATGCCATGGACATCAGCGAGCGCCGTGTCGAGCTCGGGGCCGACCGAAGCACCCGTCCAGAGATTGATCGTGAACGGATCCTTCTTCATGCGTTCGGCAAGCGCGAGCGGAACAGCTTTCGGATAAGCCGAACTCGTGAATCCGCTCATGGCGACATTCATGCCGGGCTTGAAGAAAGCCGCAGCTTCCTCTGCAGAAACAATCTTGCTCTGCAGGCCCTTGTTGCGAACGCGGTCGAGAATATCAATCATCAGAAATCCCCCTTGTTCATACGCATGGGAAGCTATAACCAAAATAAATAGTTGCTATATGCTATAATTATGGTTTATGCTACGCCCATATCTCATTTATATCCCAATCAATAGAATATCACATACAGAAAAAGCCGTCAAGATTGCTCCGACGGCTTTTTGTCATATTTTCTCTTATTTTTACGTCAATTTTTCAGAGTTTGCCCGTTGACGGGCGAGCTCGCCCGCTTCACATGCGCGTGATGTGATACGACAGGCGCGAGAGGCCGATGGAAAGGTCCTCGTTGACGATGTGCATCGTCTCGGGCACCTGCATCTTGATCGGCGCGAAGTTCCAGATGCCCTTGACGCCGGCCGCGACGAGCTTGTCGGCCACATCCTGCGCGAAGGCGGCCGGCACGGCGATGATGCCGATATGGACGCCGCGCTCACGCACGATGCGCGAGAGGTCGTCGATGGCCTCGACCTTGACATGGTTCTGCACCGTGCCAATGACCTTCGGGTCCTGGTCAAACAGCGCGACGAGGTTGAAGCCGAGCGTCACGAAGTTCTGGTAGTTCGCAAGCGCCGCGCCGAGGTGGCCGATGCCGACGATCGCGATGTTCCAGTGATGGTCGAGCCCGAGGATCGAGCCGACGTTGCGCTTGAGCTCGTTGACGTAATAGCCGACGCCCTTCTTGCCGAACTGGCCGAAAGACGCGAGATCTTTCCGGATCTGCTCCGGCGTGATGCCGAGCCTGCGGCCGAGTTCTTCCGATGAGATGACATCAATGCCCTCGTCCTGCGCGAGCCGGAGCGTGCGGAAATAGAGCGGCAGGCGGTCAATCGTCGCTTTCGAGATGCCGCCGCGCTTCTGTTCTGCCATCAATCCTCCCCCTTTCCTTCTGCGCTTTCTACAGTCTTTCCTGTGTTCTCCCCTGCCGTTTCCTGCTTCGCCATCAGCGAGAGCGCGGCCGCGAGAGCCGCGAGCATCCAGAGCAGCATCGACGATGGGATGTTGAAGAGCAGGTCGTCCGTCAGACCGTTCAGGGCGACCGTGACGAGCGCGAGCCCGATGCCGAGCGAGAGGCCGGCCGCAAGGCGGCGGCTGTCCCACGACATCATTTCAGAAATCCCATCACCGAGCGTCCAATGATGCTCTTCCTTCGGCGCCAGACTGTCCTGCACGGACTGCAGTTCCTGGTCGACGGCCTCGTCTTCCGAGAGATCCGTCGCCTTCGGCGTGCGGCTGGCCGCCTCCTCTGCCTCGATCTCCTCCGGCGTCTTGAAATGCGTGCGGAACGCCGTGAACATCGTGCCGAAGAAATACCAGAAGAACGCGAGTGCGCCGACGACGCCGATCTCAGCCATGTAGTTCAGGTACATGTTGTGCGCATGGACGATGACGATCTCCTTGCCCGCCGCGCCCTGCATGTAGAAGTCGTAGAGCGGATAGACCATCCAGTACGCGCCCCAGCCGATGCCGAAGAACGGATGATCCTCGATCATCGCAATCGTGCTCTCCCAGAACGCGAAGCGCATTTCCGTCGACGTGTCCACGGTCGTGAAGACCGACGTGATGCGCCCGAGGAGCGCCGGATCAGCTGCGAAGATGCCGCAGACAACGACGATGCAGGCCACGAGCACGCGCCAGTCGCGCAGGATGCCATAGAGCACGAAGACGACGGCAATCGCGAGACACGCGCCGCGCGCATACGTCATGGCAAGGCAGGACGCGAGCGCGACCATTACGAGCGCGAGCGCGATGCGCTGGCCGCGCGCCTTCATCTTGACAAAGAGGCCGAGCGAAAGCGCGATGGCGATGTCGAGATACCCCGCGAGGATGTTTGGGTTCTCCCATGTCGAGAAGACGCGCTTCTTGAGCTCGGGGAACGCGTTGCCATCCACCCACTTCATCGCGCTCGTGTCGATGCCGAATGCAAACTGGTACCAGCCATAGAGCACGACGCAGAGCGCCGAGAGCGCAAGGGCGCCGAGAAGGTCTTTGAAATCCTGCGCCGTGCGCACGTTCTGCCCGATGAAAAAGTACATGAGCAGGTAGACGCCGACGAGGTTGTAGTAGTTGTAAAAGCTGAACGCCGGATCGGGCGAGCCCGCGACAGACGCGAGGCCGAGCACGGCGAAGATCACGACGGGAATGTCGAACGGCAGGCGGCGGAATTTCATCTCGCGGTCGACGCGGAGCTTCCAGAGCGTCAGGAGCGCCCCGAGCACGACGACGACGGTCGCCGCGCCCGGCGAAAGCGCCAGCGTGAAGCCTTCGAGCACGAGCGCGATGCGGATAAGCCGGTTCAGCTGCCGCGTGCGGCGCTTCTTGCGGAGGTCGTCGAGCACGGCATCGGCGTGTTCGTCCTGCTCAGCTGGCATGGCGCTGCCTCCCTTCTGATGACCCTGACAGTTCTGCTTTTCCGAGCAGCACCTGCCGCAGTCCGCCGATCAGATAGAGCGACCCTGCGCAGACGAGCAGCCGCCGCCCGCCCGCGAGCTCCATGGCGCGCGCGAGCGCCGCGCGATTGTCCTCGTAGTATTCGACCGTCTTTGCGTATGCACGCGCCTTTTCGGCGAGCACGGGCGCTTTTTCCGCGCGGTCGGACTGCGGCGGCGTCACGACGACGATGTCATCGGGGCGCACGAGGATCTTCAGCATTTCGTCGACGGCCTTGTCGTGCAGGATGCCCAAAAGCAGCACGCGGGAGGCCGTCGGGAAATAATCGTCGAGCCCGCGCCGCAGCACCGTCATGCCGGCCGGATTGTGCGCGCCGTCGATGACCGTGATCTGGTCGTCCGCCGCGCCGACGGCCGGCACTTCGAGCACTTCGAAGCGGCCGGGCCAGACGACGAGGCGCAACGCCTCGTGAACGGTCTTCTCGTTGATGCGCTGGTCGCCATTGTGCAGCAGGTATGCCGCCATGATGGCGAGTCCCGCATTCTGCACCTGATGCGCGCCGAGCAAATGGAGCGCATAGAGATCACGGCTCACGCCCGCAATCGTTGAGGAAAAGAAGAATTTCTGGCCGCGCGGCGAAATCTCGCCGGCCTCGACCGAAAAGTCCTCCCCTTCGACGAAGATGTCGGAGCTGTGGTTTTCCGCCGTCTCGCGGATGATGGCGAGCGGCATACCCGTGGCCGCCGTCACGACGGGAATCCCGTCCTTGATGATGCCGGCCTTGTGATGCGCGACGCCCGCGAGCGTGCCGCCGCAGAGCTTCGCGTGCTCGAGCGCGACATTCGTGATGACGGAGACCTCCGGCGTGATGACATTCGTCGAATCGAGCAGGCCGCCGAGGCCGACCTCGATGACGGCGTATTCGACTTTTTTCTTTGCGAAATAATAGAACGCCGCCGCTGTCAATGCCTCGAACTGCGTCGGGCACTCGGCTCCCTCGGCCATCATCTCGTCAATCTTCTCGCGCACGTCCGTCAGGCATGCGGCGAAATCCGCCTCGCTGATGGGCTGGCCATCAATCTGCATGCGCTCGGTGTACGAAACGAGATGCGGCGAGATGTAGAGCCCCGTGCGGATGGACGACTGCTGGAGAATCGTGGCGAGCATGGCCGAGACCGAGCCCTTGCCATTCGTGCCCGTCACATGGATCGTGCGGTAGCGATCCTGCGGCGTGCCGAGGAGCTCCAGCAGGCGCTGGATGCGTGCGAGGCCGAGCCGCACGCCGAAAACATTCAATCCATCGAGATAAGTCAGGGATTCCCGATAGTTCATGATTTCTCTGCCTCCATCAAAGCTTCCTGAGGTCGGCGAGGCGCGCTTCGAGCGACTTCATCTTTTCTTCATAGCCTGCGAGCTTCGTGCGCTCGCCCTCGACGACCTGCGCCGGCGCCTTCTTGAGGAAGCCCTCGTTGCTGAGCTTGCCGTTCAGCTTCTTGATTTCCTTGCCGAGCTTGTCCATTTCCTTCGTCAGACGCGCCGTCTCCTTCTCGACGTCAATGAGGCCCTTGAGCGGCAGATAGATTTCGACGCCGCCGACGACGCCCGCCATGGCATTCTCTGGCTTTTCTGCGCCGGCAGCGAGCAGCGTGACGGGCTCGGCCGCCGCGAGCGCGACGAGATAGCCCTTGTGCGATTCGAAGACGGGGCGCAGCGCTTCGTCCGTGAAGTTCAGGATGACTTCGCTCTTCTTGCCCGGCGCTGCGCCGACCTCGGCACGCAGGTTGCGGACGGTCTTGATCGTCTCCATGATGGCCGTCATCTGCGCCTCGATGTCGTCGTTGATGCAGCCTTCATCCCCCGTCGGCCACTCCGAAATCATGATGCTCCTGACGCTCTCGTCATGCGGCACTTTCTGCCAGATTTCCTCCGTGAGGAACGGCATGAACGGATGCAGCAGGCGCAGCGTATGCTCGAGGACATACGACAGCACGTAGAGCGCCGTGTTCTTCGCACGCGGGTTTTCCTTATCGTAGAGGCGCGCTTTCGTGAGTTCGATGTACCAGTCGCAGAACTCATTCCAGATGAACTCGTAAATCATGCGGCCGGCCTCGCCGAGCTCGAACTTGTCGAGGCACGCCGTGACATCGCGTGCCGTGCGCGCGTAGCGCGAGAGGATCCAGCGGTCAGCGAGCGTGTAGTCGCTTTCCTCGGGCCTATACGACTTGTCAAAGCCTTCGAGGTTCATGAGCATGTAGCGCGATGCATTCCAGATCTTGTTCGCGAAGTTGCGCGCGCTCTCAACGCGCTCCCAATAGAAGCGCATATCGTTGCCCGGCGTGTTGCCCGTAATGAGCATGAAGCGCAGCGTATCCGCGCCGTACTTCTCGATGACCTCGACAGGGTCGATGCCGTTGCCGAGCGACTTCGACATCTTGCGGCCCTGGCTGTCGCGCACGAGGCCGTGGATGAAGACGTGGTGGAACGGGATGTCCTTGCCGAACGCGAGGCCCATCATGATCATGCGGGCGACCCAGAAGAAGATGATGTCGTAGCCCGTGACGAGTGTCGCCGTCGGGTAGAAATGCTCGAGCTCCGGCGTCTTGTCCGGCCAGCCGAACGTCTCGAACGGCCAGAGGCCCGAGCTGAACCACGTATCGAGCACGTCCTCGTCCTGATGGATGTGCTTGCTATGGCAATGCGGGCACTCCGTGAGGTCCGTGCGGCTGACGCTCGTCTCGCCGCAGTCGTCGCAGTACCACGCCGGGATGCGGTGGCCCCACCAGAGCTGGCGCGAAATGCACCAGTCGCGGATGTTCTCAAGCCAGTTGATGTAGATTTTCGTGAAGCGCTCCGGCACGAACTGGATGCGGCCGTCCTTGACGGCTTCGATGGCCGGTTTCGCGAGCGATTCCATCTTGACGAACCACTGCTTCGAGACGAGCGGCTCGATCGTCGAATGGCAGCGCGAGCAATGGCCGACAGCGTGCTCATGGTCTTCGACCGAGACGAGCGCACCGGTTTCCTCGAGTTCCTTGACGAGCGCCTTGCGGCATTCGTAGCGGTCCATGCCTTCGTATTTGCCTGCACCCTCGAGCATCTTGCCCGTATTGCCGATGACCTTGATGGCCTCGAGATGATGGCGCTGTCCCATCTCGAAATCGTTCGGATCATGCGCTGGCGTGACTTTGACGGCGCCCGTGCCGAACGCCTTGTCGACATACTCGTCGGCGAACAGCGGGATGCGGCGGCCAACGATCGGCAGGATCAGCGTCTTGCCGACGAGATCCTTGTAGCGCTCGTCATCCGGGTGCACGGCAACGCCCGTGTCGCCGAACATCGTCTCGGGGCGCGTCGTCGCGATTTCGACGTATTTGCCCGGCTCGCCCTCGACTTCATAGCGGATATGCCAGAGATGGCCTGCTTCCGTCACATGGTCGACCTCGATGTCCGAGATGGCCGTGTTGCACGACGGGCACCAGTTCGTGATGCGCGTGCCCTGATAGATCAGGCCCTGCTCATAGAGCGAGACGAACACTTCGCGCACGGCACGCGAGCAGCCCTCGTCCATCGTGAAGCGCTCGCGATCCCAGTCGAGCGACGAGCCGAGCGAACGCAGCTGGTCGAGGAACTTCTCGCGGCCGAGCTCGTAACGGTTCGTGCCCTCTTTGCGCAGAGCCCCCTCGACCTTCGCCTGCGTCGCGATGCCCGCATGGTCGCAGCCCGGAATCCAGACCGTGTTGTAGCCCTGCATGCGGTGATAGCGGATCAGGATGTCCTGCAGCGTGTTGTCGAGCGCATGGCCCATGTGTAGCTGGCCCGTGACATTTGGTGGCGGGATGACCATGCTGTACGGCTTCTTCGACTTGTCCACTTCTGCATGGAAGAACTTGTTGTCCTCCCAGAACTTGTACCATTTCTTCTCAAACGACTGCGGGTCGTAGACCTTCGGGATGTTGTTCCCGAGATTTTCCTGCGCTTCCTCTGCCATCAAAAATCCTCCTGTCTCAAAACAAAAAGCGCTTCCGTCCCGAAGGACGAAAGCGCCTGCTTCCGTGTTACCACCTAGCTTCTCCCATAGGGAATCCCCCATGAGACTCATCATCCATAACGCCGATGACGCGTTTCCTGCTACTCCTCTTTCACAGAAAAAGCTCCGAAGCGACCTTCGCTGCTATCCGCCGGAAACTTTCACCAGCCGTTTCCTCTCTCGTGGCGTCAAAGCAGCTACTCCTCTTCTTCCTCGCCTTTGCCTGCCGATAATCTTATCATAAAGGAAACAAATTTACAAGATGTGCCCTCATTTTTCCTGCTGCACGGCGCGGATGTCATCGAAATAAAAATGCGAGTCCACCGCCGCGTCACCAATCGTGTTGCAGTAAATTGCAAAGTGCTGCACGGCCGAACGGTCGAACGTGCCGCCGTTCTTTCCCTTGAACTGTGCAAACGGCAGCGTCACGAGCTGCGGCCGCGTCGTCTTTGCGAGGTTTGTCAGATCGACTTCGAAATCCTCGCCATTCGAATTCAGCTGGCAGATGAGCTTCTGGCCGCGGCCGTCAGGCTTCAGCCAGAACTGGACGGCATCATACGAGGACCAGTCTGCGCCGCCGAGGCTCTTGACGATGCCCGCATAGCCGCCTTTGCCAATCGTATAATGGAAATCGAGCCCCGTCTCGCCGCCTGCATGCGTCGCCGTGAGCAGCGGCTCGACCGTGCAGCCCGCGCCGCAGTTCGTCGAATACGCCGCTTTCAGCAGGCCGCCGTCGCCATAGTAGCTCTCAAAGTCATCGACAAGCGCCGGATCTTTCGCAGGCTCCGGCATGTTGAAGAGCACCATGACACTGTCAGCCGTCTTGCCGTCGAGCGCGAGCTCTGCCTGACCGACCGTCGTGCCCGCTGCTGCGAGTGCATCAGCCGTAATCTCGCCTTTCACGATGCCTGCGCCATCCGGGACGGCCGGCAGCTTTGCGATGACAGAGCCATCTTTGCGCTTGAGCACGAATTCCGCTGATTTGTACGAACCAGCGACACGGGCCCGGATGGTCTCCGGCTGGAGCACGCGTTCCATAGAGCCTGGTGCCGTGAGATAGCCATACTCTGCTGCTGCCGGCCGAACCGTCACGGAAAGTTTCGACAGATCCGGCGTCTGCCCGGCAAAAATCGATTGCGGCGAATTATAGAACGAGATGAATTCATTCACCATCTCATGACCGCGTGTCGGCGTCACGAGATATGGCTGATCAAAATTTCCTTCATTGAAATTCGACCACGTCATGAAGTACGCCATCTTGTGCGGTGCAATCGTCCTCATGGCCTCGTTGAACCAGTCAGGACGCTGGTTGCCTGTCTTCGCGAGCGCTCCGCCGCTCGTCCCGACGAGGATGCCTGTCTCCGTCACGGCTGCGAGCTTGTCATGCGCATCCGCGAAATCGTCCACAACCTTCATCGTCGCATCAAAGCTCTTCATCCAGCCATCGTTCTTCTGCGGATCGCGATGATAGGTGTCGAACCCCGTGATGTCGATGAACGCGTCCCCCGGATAGCGCGAGAGGTAATCAGCAGCATCGGCCACTGGGCCGCCCGGCGAGTACGCGTAAAGAAGATTGTGCAACCCCTTGATATCGCGCAGATACTCCACGGTGTAACGGAAGAGGTTCTTGTACTCGCTCGGCGTGCAGTGCGCCGCGCCCCACCAGAACCAGCTGCCGTTGTTTTCATGGAACGGGCGGAAAATCACGGGCACATGTTCTTTCTGCAGGATGCCGAGAAAATCTGCGACCATGTCGAGATAGCCATTATAGACCGCATTGAGGTCGCCGCCCGGCACGATACGCTGCACGACGCTGCCGCTCGTGTTATTCGGCGAGTAACCTGTGTAGTCATACCTTCCATCAATTTTCGGACGTTTCGCAACTTCTGCAAAATTTGGCATGTGACACGACATTGTGAGAATGGCGCCCTGCTTCGCAGCCGGCAGCACGAGGCGCGCGAGCTTCGTCGCATACGTCTCGCCGTTCGCGCGTTCCGCATCCGTGAGCTCGAGCTCGTTCCCCGTCAGCGCCAGGCCATCCATGCCGACAACGCCTGAGAAATCCTTCACGATATCATACGTATCCGACGCACCGGACAGCTTGCTGACTTTGCGGTTCATCTCGTTCTGATGGCCGTAGAGCACCTGATCTGATGCCGCAATCCCCTTCATATAAGCATAGGCGCGCGCGGTCTCAGGAGAAGCGTCCTTATCCACGAGCGACACTGTCTGCGGAACATCGAGCTTCGCGAGATCCACGGGCTGCTGCTGCTTGACGGCCGTCTTCACGTCCACATAGCCGTCGGACACCTTCTCCGTGTCCGCACGAAGCTTGCCGACGAAGAGGTCGCCCTTGTAATCTGTATGGCTGCCGACGATGCTGACCATGAAGTACGTGAGCGGTGCTTCCTGCTTCGGGATGGGCACGCGCACATGCACGACCTTCCAGCCCTGCCCCGCACTTTCAGCCTTTTTCGTATCGATGGCAACATCTGTATTGATGACTTCCTGGCCCTGCGCATCCTTTGCATAAACCTTTGTTCGGAACTCGCCGCTCGTCATCTGTTTCGGATGATAGTAGAAATCATAAGACACGACGTTCGCACCCGCGAGGTCGAGCGGCTGCTCCGCCGCTCCGCCATCCTCGAGCTTCACCTCGGACCAGTTCTCGTCTGCCTCCTGCGAAAAATCGACGCCGAGCCGTACGCAGCCGCCATGCTCGGACGAATGCTCGATGACAGGATCTCCCTTGTAGGCCCACTTTCCGCCGTATTTCCATCCATCGAGTCCTTCCTGAAACGTCCAGCTCACACCTTGCGCTTCTGCGGCTTCGGCCTGTGCAACGACGATTGCCGGCATCATCTGCGGCAGTGCTGCCGGGACACCCAGCACCATGCCTGCCGACAGCGTCAACGAGACCGCCAGATGCAATCTTTTCAGCTTCATATCCTTCTCTCCTCCGTATCTTCATCCAGCAAGCGTGATTGTTCTTGCTTGGATTTCATTATACAGGATTCACTGTGTGCTGTCAATAAAAGCTATATCATTTATATTCAAGATTATCTTCTATCAAAAGCTCCACGAAATGCAGCTGTAGACCTTCGCACGGTCGCTGTGCACCGGATTCGTCAGGGATTTGCCGCGGCCGTATTTCAGACTGAACTGGCAATTCGCCAGGAGGTTGTAGAACATGCCGACTTCCCAGCCTTTCTGCCCCTGCCCGATGCCATCGCTGAGATTCGTCTTGACGAGCGCATCCGGTCCGAGATAACGATAGGCGAGATAGCAGCCGAAAAGGCCCGGACGGTCAGACGGGATGCCTGGGTTGCCGTGATAGCGGAGCTCGAGGTTCCACGCATTGTCATGACCGTGCTGATTGCCGTGCGCATAGATGCCGTTGAGCATCCAGTTGTGGTCGATGCGGTAGTTCACGAGCGCCGCACCGATGTCGAGCCAGTCGTGATCGTAGGCTGCCGAACGGAAATGATACCATCCGAGCGATCCGTCGAGCTTCTTGCTGTATGTATAATCCACGACGGCGCCATAATAATCCATACGCTGCTTGCTGCCGCTGACATTCCTGCGGTCGCCGCCAAGATTGTCAACATTTTCCTCCGTCTCCCCGAGATTCTTGTCAAAGTTGATGGAGCTGTAATCATAATCTCCGGATGCGCGGTACGCTGTCACTGTGCTGCGCTTGCTCGCGGGGACATAGCGCGTATTGTCCGTCCAGTTGTTGTACGTCTGTGCCTGCCCGGCGCTCTTCACCCAGATCTTCTTCGCATCGTCATCCGATGCGCCGAGCTCACCCTTGAGTGCGGACTGCACGCCGGACGTCTGGCTGGCGAGCCAGCCTTCTGAAAGACCATCGATGTCCTTCACTTCTGCATCCATCGCCATGTCCCAGACCTTCGCATCAAGATGGCCGCCGAAAACATGCGTCGCAAACTTGCTGCCCCAATGCTCAAGCTCGACGCCTTTGAGATTGGCATCACTGACAAAGCCGTTCTGCACCCACGGCTGGAAATCGCCGAACTTCAGTGTCTGCCCTGTCTTGCCGAGCGGGCCTTCGACATAGATCTTATCGAGGCGGAAGCCTGACGAGCGCGTCGAGCCGCCAATCCACTCTTCGTCATAAGCATCTTCATCGTTCCACTTGCTCGCGCCCCACTTGTTATCGATGGCGAGATGCGCTGTGAAGCCGGAGCCTGGAACTTCGGCGTCGGCATTGAGCCAGAATTCCTTCTCCCAGTACGGATCCGCCTTGTCTCCCGTCGGGCCTTTATGCATGTCGCGCATGTACTTCTGCGCAAAACCGCCACTCCACTTCACGTTGTCGCTGTGCTTCTCAAGATTCGCGACGCGGACGCCGAGACTCGCGAGCTCATCACCGAACTCTGCTGCGAGCTTGTCGATTTCCGCCTTGTCCGCCGCCGGGACATCCTTCTTCGCCATCGCCCTGGCCACCATCTGCGCCATCTCATAGCGCGTGATGCTGCGTCCGCCTTGGAACGTCGCATCGCCATAGCCTTCGATGATGCCCTCTTTCGCAAGCTGCGCGACAGCATCATAAGCCCAGTGATCTCTCGGCACGTCGCTGAATGGATTCTGCGCGGCAGACGCCGTCGGCGAGAGTGCACAGGTCATGATGGCAAGCGCTGTGAGAATACGTTTTCTTTTCTGCATGATGCTTCTTTCCCTTTCTGTTTCCTTTTCCAAAATCCCCATTGTTTTTCTATTTTTCTGTTTTTTTGAACTCAGGCATCCCCTCTTTCCCATGCTGCATAGTCCGCATTCTGTTTGGCAAAGATGCTGGCAGGGCTGTTGTAGAAATCGATGAAGTTGTTGACCATTTCATGGCCGCGCACTGCATCAACCATATAGGGCTGGTCGAAATTCGTCTCATCGAAATTCGACCATGTGAGGAAATACGCCATTTCGTACGCCCGCATGACATCCATCGCATCGAGGAACCATGCATCATAGCCGTTGTGACGCTTTGCCATAGCGCTCTTCCCCACGAGCATCCCCGTCTCAGTGACAGCCGCAACTTTGTGATGCGTTCGGGCAAACCGCTCGACGATGCCGAGGACGTCCCGAAACTCCTTTTCGAGGAAGCCATCGCTGCGTTTGGGATCACGATGATACATGTCGAAGCCCGTGAGATCGACAAAGCGGTCACCAGGATATGTACGGTTGTAATCGTCCTCGCTCCGCGTCTCGCCGCCGCCCGGCGAATAGGCATAGAGCATGTTGTGCAGGCCTTTCTTCTGAAGATAGGCCTCCGTATACTGGAAGAGCCGCCGGAACTCGTCCGGCGTGCAGCGGCCTGCGCCCCACCAGAACCAGCTTCCCGTATTTTCATGAAACGGGCGGAAGATCAGCGGCACATCTGCTTCTTGCAGGAATTGGTCAAACGCTGCGACGAGGTCAAGATACCCTGTGAAGACCCCGTTGAGGTCGCCGCCTGGCAGGATGCGGTGAACGACGTTGCCGTCCGTATGATCCGGCGAATATCCCCGATAATCATAGCTGCCATTCTCGCGCCTGCCACGCTTCGCAACCTCGGCGAAATTCGGCATGTGGCAGGAAAGCGTGACGATGGCGCCTGCACGGTCGGCCTTGATGGCTACGTGCGCGAGCTTCTCCGCGAGCGTAAGGCCAGATGTGCGCTCATGCTCTGTGAGCTCGAGCTCATACCCTGTCAGAGCGAGGCCATCCATGCCGACAACGGCAGGATAATCGCCCGTGATGTCATACGTGTCGGAATCGGTCTTCAGTTTCCTGCCGACTTTGCGATGCATGTCGTTCTGGTGGCCGTAAAGAATCTTTTCCGTGTGCGCGACAGCGCCGAGGTAGCGGAGCAGCGCCTTCGTCTTTGGCGTCGCCGCCTCATCTGCTGTCGTAACATCAGTTGCCTCAAGTTCTGCAAGATGGACGCGTTTCTTCGGACGGACTTTCGCCACTTTCATCACATAGCCGTCCCGGTCTTTTCGGACACGCGCAGCATCCTCTCTTGCAAACTCCGGCGCAATCCATCCAATCGTCGTCGTCATCCTCGTTCCCCCTTTTATCTAATGAATAGAAAGAATATATCCATACGCCGCCTTCGCTGGCCGGGCGACGACATGCCACTTGCCATAATCTGGAACCTGGCTGGCGAAAACAGAACTATCCAGATTGTAGAAATCCACGAATTCATTCACCATTTCATGCCCGCGCGTACGGTTCACCATGTATGGCTGGTCGAAATCCGTTCGATTGTCGTTCGACCACGTCATGAACCAGGCAACGGGATGGCGCTCGAGCACGCGTTCGACTTCGGAAAACCACGTTTTCCGCACATTTCCCCGTTCCGCCATCGCATGGCCGTTTGTGAGGATGCCTGTCTCCGTGACAGCAAGGATCTTATGATGCTCTTTCGCAAAGTCCCCGAGAACGTCGAGCGTCTTGTCGAGCGAGGCGAGGAACGCATCGCCCGGTGCAGGGTCGCGGTGGTACATATCGACGCCGACGATATCGACAAAGGCATCTCCCGGATAACGCTGCGCATAATCCGCCGCGCTCCGAACCGGGCCACCCGGCGACCATGCATAGAGGAAGTTGTGGACGCCGCACACATCGCGCAGATACTCGACAGTGTAGCGATAGAGGTTCTTGTACTGCGGTGCCGAGCAGCAGCCTGCGCCCCACCAGAACCAGTTGCCGTCGCACTCATGATAGAGACGCACGATGAGCGGGATGTCATCCTCTGCAAGACGATGCCCGAATGCGGCCATGCGGTCGAGATACTCGCAATAGACAGCGTTGAGATCGCCGCCCGGCAGCACGCGGTTCACGACATCGCCTTCAAGGACGGGCGTCGTATATCCCGTATAATCCCAGTCTTTCTCTCCTTTCGCTCCTCTTCCGCGCTTTGCCACGACATCGAAGTTCGGCATATGCGCTGTAGCCGTGAAGATGACGCCCTTGTCTGCGCCGTTCTTCAAGATGCGCGCCATCTTCTCCGGAAGCGTAAGGCCCGCCGCTGCTTCCTCAGGCGTGAGCTCGAAATCTCCATGCTCGAGCGCCTGGAAATCGAGTCCCGCAATGGCCGGATAATCATGCACGATATCATGCGTGTCCGACGGGTTCCCGTCCGCCATGCCCGCCTTGTGATGGAGGTCGTTCTGATGGCCGTAGAGCACGAAGTGCGACTGGCCGACGCCCGTGAGGAACGATGCCAGTGCTGCCGTCTTCGGCGTCGCCCGCGCATCGACAAGACGCACGGTGGCCGGCACCTCGCTGAGTGCCTGCTTCGTGACGCGCGTCTGCGGCGTGACAGGCTCGACGAGCTCGACACTGCCATCTTCGCCCGGAGCGGGATCGGCCGTACGAGCAGCGAGGCAGCCGGAATGCGGAGTGAAGAGGAACGGAGTGGCAAGCGTCGTGGCGAGCGCCATCTGCAAGAAGCGGCAGCGCTTTCCCCGCCTCATGCTGCACCTCCGAGCTTGCCGTAGAGCAGGCTCCTGCCATCCGCCTTGCGGAATGCATGCATGCGATCCGTCGTGAAGACGAGCTCGATGGTATCGCCGGGATGGTAAGATTTTCCCGATGGCATGCTCGCAACGATGAGTTCCCGACCGCAGCGCACATGCAGCAGCGTCTCAGCCCCCAGGAGCTCGACGACCTCGACCGTGCCGCGCGCGGCGATGTCGATGTTCTCCGAGAGCAGCATCGCGGCGTCATGGATGGCTTCGGGACGGATGCCGAAAACGATTTCTTTTTCTCCAGCAGCACGCAGGATATCCGCCTGCTGCTGCGGCACCTCGATCAGAATGCTCTCGCTGGACGCGAAGAGACGCCCTTCGTTCTCCATGAGCTCCACGGAGAAGAAATTCATGGGCGGATTGCCGATGAACCCCGCAACGAACTGGTTGACGGGATGCTGATAGAGCTCCATCGGCGTGCCGCACTGCTGGATGATGCCGTCGTTCATGACGACGATGCGGTCGCCGAGCGTCATGGCCTCTGTCTGGTCGTGCGTGACATAGATCATCGTCGTCTGGAGGCGCTGGTGGAGCCGCGCAATCTCCGTGCGCATGGAGACGCGGAGCTTGGCATCAAGATTCGAAAGCGGCTCGTCGAGCAGGAACACCGAGGGATTCCTCACGAGTGCGCGTCCCATCGCAACGCGCTGGCGCTGGCCGCCCGAGAGTTCCTTCGGCTTGCGCCCGAGCAGCGATTCGAGCTGCAGCACGCGAGCTGCCTCCCCGACTTTCTTCTGGATCTCGCCCTTTGCCAGATGGCGGAGCTTCAGGCTGAACGCCATGTTCTCATAGACGGTCATGTGCGGATAAAGCGCATAGTTCTGGAACACCATCGCAATGTCGCGGTCTTTCGGCGAAACATTGTTGACGCGGCGGCCGCCGATCAGAAGGTCGCCGCCCGTGATGTCCTCAAGCCCCGCAATCATGCGAAGCGTCGTCGACTTGCCGCAGCCTGACGGCCCGACGAACACCATGAATTCTTTGTCGCGGATGTCGAGATCGAAATCCTTGACAATCTCGACGTCTCCGTAGCTTTTCTTGATATGGCTGAGCTTCACTTCTGCCATGAAACTTCTCCTCTCTCGCCGACAGCGTGCAGATACCAGCCGAACGACTGGCTGTCCCCCATGAGAATCGGCAGCGTGACGCCCGCATGCATGAGCTCGTCGCCGCCGAACACCCGACCGTCCGGCCCCTTCTCGCTCCAGGCACTCGGCACGCCTGGAAAATGCTCTTTTGCTGATGCGATAACGCAGTCAATTTGATATCGAAGCTCGGGTGCGAGCCCCGAGAGATGCAGGAAGCGCAGCCCGGGATTCGGACGCGCGAGCGGCTGGACATACGTCAGGAACGCCGTGCATCGGTCTTCAGAAACCACCATCCAGGCACTCGGCGCTCCATGATGCTCCGGCATGAGGATGCGGTAAAGTTCGCCCTGCTGCAGGAGCGGGCGCAGTTTCTTGAACATCGCAACCTGCTTTCGGACTTCCTCGCACTCCTCCTCCGTAAAATGCGTGATATCGAGCTCGTATCCGAACGCGCCCTGCATGGCGACGAGGCCGCGCGTCGCGAGCGGTACGTTACGCCCCGCCTGATTGCTTGGATTCACGGAAACGTGCGCGCCCATCGTACTGGCTGGATAGAGCAGGCTCGTGCCATACTGGATGCGCAGGCGCTCGACGGCATCGAGGTCGTCACTCGTCCACGTCTGCGGCATATAGTAGAGCATGCCGGGATCAAACCGTCCGCCGCCGCCAGAACAGCTTTCAAACAGCACATCCGGGAAGCGCGTGCAGAGCTCCTCGAGCACGGCGTAGAGGCCGAGGATATAACGGTGCATGGTCTCCTGCTGCCGTGTCGGCGGAAGCATTTTGGAATATGCCTCCGTCATATGACGGTTCATGTCCCATTTCACATAGCGGATGGGCGCACTTGTCAATATGCGGCTCACGCTCTCGATGACATAGGACTGCACATCCTCGCGCACGAGGTCGAGCACGAGCTGCCCGCGCCCTTCAGATGCTTCGCGCCCCGGCACTCCGAGCGCCCAATCGGGATGCTTCTGATAAAGCTCGCTGTCGCGCGAGATCATCTCGGGCTCGAACCAGAGTCCAAAGGAAAGCCCCTGCCGCTTCGCATGGTCTGCCACGGGACAGATGCCGTTCGGCAGCTTCCGATGATCGACGAACCAGTCGCCGAGCGATGAATCGTCATTATCGCGATGGCCGAACCAGCCATCATCGAGCACCATGAGCTCGATGCCGAGCGCTTTCGCGCGGTCGATGAAAGAAAACAGCTTCTTCTCGTCAAAATCGAAGAACGTCGCTTCCCAGTTGTTGGCGAGCACGGGCCGCACGCGGTCGCGCCAAGGACCGCGGCAGAGATGCTTGCGAAAGAGATGATGGAACGTGCGCGACATCGCGCCGAGCCCTTCGCCGCTGTAGACAAGCACTGCCTCCGGCGTCTCGAACGCCTCCCCAGGCGCGATCTGCCACGAAAAATCAAACGGGTTCAGCCCGATGGCCATGCGCGTGATGTCGAACTGATCCGGTTCGGCGAATGCCTGGAACGAGCCGCTGTAGATGAGGCTCATGGCGTACACCTCGCCATGCTGTTCCTCTGTGCCGGGTGACAGCAGCGCGAGGAACGGTTGCTCCTGATGGCTGCTCGCACCGCGCCGGCTCTCGACGACATGACGGTAATGCCCGAGCGGCCGCCGCTCCGGGATGCGCTCACGCGCATGCGCGCCAGGAAGATACAGCACGTCCCAGTCACTGACATCGCCGAGATCGACGCAGGCGCTCATGGCATGCGTGATGCGGACGGCAGCGATGCCGTGATTTTCCATCCGCACGCTCCGCAGGATGGCATCGCTGTCCTCGAGGATGCTGTATGTCAGCACGGCATCGAGAGCAAGCTTTTCATCCCGCAGGACGATGGCGAGGCTTTCCGCCCGGCTCTCTCCGACGTAGATGGACGGCAGGCCGGAGAGGCCGCGCTTCCCCTGCGTGATACGGTGCGACCGGTAGCGGAAATCCGTGATGCGCGAGCCGTCTGCCTGAAGGGCGCAGATGGCAGGCTCGCGGAAATCCGTATTGCCGTAGGCCGGGTATTCCTGTGCCGTTGTGTCAAGGGAGAAATCACGGTTGCCGCGGATGGGATTTGCCGCGAACGAGCGATCCATGCCCGGTATCGTGCTTGCACCGTCGAAGCGCTCGACGCGCGCTCCCCAATAGAGATGGCGGAGCCAGCCGCCCGGCAGGATGTCCATGACATAGCTCGCGTGCGCTGTCTGGATGTGGAATTGTTTTTTCTTTTCATCAAATGAAATCGGCATGATATGCTACGCTCCTAGTTTTTCGAGCCGGTGCCTGCGACACCTTGGATGAACTGTTTCTGGAAAAGGACAAAGAGGATGAGCATCGGCCAGATGGCAATCATCGAACCTGCCATGAGCTGCGGGAAATTCGTCGAATACTGTCCCTGCAGCGAGGCGAGGCCGGACGCGAGCGGCATCTTGTCAAGCGACGTGTTGACGATGAGCGGCCACATGAGGTCCTTCCACGCGAAAAGCGCTGTGAAGATGGAAAGCGCGATGAGTCCCGAACGCGTCAGCGGCAGCATGACGTGCCAGAAAATCTGCCAGCGGCTGCAGCCGTCAAGCACGGCCGCTTCCTCAAGCTCTTTCGGGATGCCAAGGAAGAACTGCCGCAGGAGGAACGTACCGAAGGCACTGACAATGCCCGGCAGCACGAGCGCGAAAAGCGAATCGACCGCACCGAGCCGCGCGACAATCTCATACTGAGGAATCAGGAACAGCTGTCCCGGAATCATCATCGTGACGAGCACGAGGCCGAAGAGGACGTTCCGCCCTGGGAACTCGATGCGAGCAAACGCATAGGCCGCCGTTGCGCTGAAAAAGACCGAGCCGATGACGCGGAACAGGATCATGCCGAACGTATTCGCGTAAAACGCAGCGAACGGCAGGCTGTTCCAGACGTCCGCATAGTTCGACCACTGGAGCGTCTCCGGCCAGAGCGTCGGCGGCACCATCGTCGATTCTGCCAGCGTCTTGAGGGACGTGATGACCATCCAGAGGAACGGCACGAGCATCGTGACGGCTCCGAGGATGAGCGCCGCATGGACGGCGAGATGCTTTTTCGTTGATGTTTTGAACTGCATGACGACGCCTCCTTTATTCGTAATACACCCAGCGCTTCTGCAGCTTCATCTGGATGGCCGTGATGATGAGCGTGATGACGAGCAGCAGCATGACGATGGCCGCTCCATAGCTCCGATCGCCCATGAGGAAGGACTGCTTGTAGAAGAGGTACACGAGCGACTGCGTCGAAGCCATCGCCGTGTTCGACGGCTCGATCATCATGAAGATGAAGTCAAAGACCTGCAGGCCGCCGATGACGGATGTCACGACGACGAAGAACAACGTCGGCGAAATCATCGGCAGCGTCACATGGAGGAATTTCTGCACCGGGCCTGCGCCGTCCATCTCTGCTGCTTCATAAAACGTTTTCGGAATCTCCTGGAGCCCTGCCAGGAGCAGCACCATGTTGTAGCCGACCATCGTCCAGACGCCGACGATGACGATGGAAATCATCGCCATCCGCGGGTCGGTCAGCCAATGGATGGCGCCGATGCCGAACATGGAAAGCAGATAATTGATGAGGCCGGCATCTGCGTTGTACAGCCAGCGCCAGACCATCGCGACCGCTGCCGGCGCAGAGACGACCGGCAGGAAATAAATCGTGCGGTAGAGCCCGCGCCCGCGAATCTTTTCATTGAGCAGCACGGCGACGACCAGAGAGAGGAACACACCGATCACGACCGAAAGCACCGTATAGGCAAGCGTATTGACGACGGCCTGCCAGACCTCCGGATCCTCCATCAGCCGCACGTAATTGTCAAGGCCCGTCCATTTGTAGATGCCGAACCCCTTGCTCTCCGTGAAGCTCAGATAGCAGCTCTTGAAGAGCGGATAGATATTGAGAATCAGGACGCCGAGGACGGTCGGAGCCACCATCGCATAGGCGAACGCCCAATCTTTCTTCCCAGCATTCACAAAAATCACTTCTTTTCTTCTTGTTCTTTCTGTTCCTTCTGTTCTTTTGCCAGCATCGCGTCAATCTTGTCCGCGAGCGTCTGGCAGGCATCTTCCACACTGACATCGCCCGCCCATGCCTTCTTCAGCACATCCGTCTCCGTGAGCATCCATTTCTCGCGTGTCTCGCTGTTCGGGAAGATGACGGCATAGTCCAGGGCTTCTGGATAAATCTTGACATTGAAATTCCGATTCGCATCAATCCATCCCTGTTCCGTGCCCCGATACGCCGGGATGCAGGCATTCATGTCCGCCTGGATTTCATTGGCCTCCCGGCTCGCGAGGAAGGCTGCGAACGCGAGTGCTGCCTCCTTGTGCTTTGTCTTTGCCGAGACGGCATTCCCGAGGCCGCCGTAAATCGTTGCGCGCCGTTTCCCCTTCGGCAGCATGGCGACATCGCAATTCTGCGCGACATACTCGTTTTTCGAGAAGTCGCCGAGCATCCATGAGCCGAAGAATGCCATTGCTGCCTTGCCCGACTGGAAATACTGTTCGCGGCTCATGTCGGCAAATTGCTGGATGGTCGGCGACACCTGGTATTTCTGGCTCAGATCGACAGCGAACTTTATGGCCTCCTGCGTCGTAGGATCCCGGTAGCCGCATGCTGACTTGTTTGAATTCAGAATTTCGCCGCCATTCTGATAAACGAAGTCATAGTAAAGCGACTGCTGGTCGAGCGGTGCGAGAAAGCCATAGATGCCGCGTGCGGGGTCTGTGAGCTCCTGCGCGACCATGACGAGTTTCTGCCAGTCCCATGTCTCATCGGGATACGAGATGCCCTTTTCATCAAACAAGCGCTTATTGTACCAGAGGCCGATCGTGTCATAGTCTTTCGGGATGGCGTAGCGCCTGCCCTCATACGTATAGAACTGCACGAGGTCTTCCGGATACGCCGACGTATCAAAGCCAGGCAGATCCGTGAGGTCGAACAGCATGCCGTTCGACGCATATCGCAGGAAGCTCTGCGAATGCATCCAGAACACATCCGGCATCGTGTCGCTCATCGCGCTCGCTTCGAGCTTTGTCCAATACTGGTTCCACGGGATGAGCTGCACCTCGACTTCGATATCCGGATGCGTCTCCTCGAAGCGCCGCGCAATCTCTTCCATCGCCGGCTGCTGGTTCTTGTCCCAGATGGCGTACGTGATCCGCGTCCTGCCATCCCCTGTTTCCGAGCCGCAGCCAGCAGCAAAGAGGATCATCAGCGCTGCGAGCGATAGCGCGAGAATGATCCTGCCGAATTTCCCCATACATTCTTCCTCCTATTCGAAATTCTTTTTGTTTTTACTGATATGTCTTTTCTTGTTATCAATATAGCATGTTTAGTAAATTATGTCAACATGTTTACTTATATTTTTCTCCTATTTTTTATTGCGTGCAACAAAAAAAGAAGCCGCTGCAAGCAATCCCATGCCTGCAACGGCTTCCCCGTTTCTCCGTCCCGAACTCAGAGCAGCACCGCTTCGCGTTCAGGATCGTGCACGCCCGTGCTCTCGCGAACGATGAGTTTCGTCGGCAATGCGAGCTCGACAGGAACCGCACGACGACCGTCAAGACGCTCCGCCAGCATCCGTGCCGCCGCCTCGCCCATCTCTCGTGCATAAAGGTGGACACTCGTCAGCGACGGATGCGAATAAGACGCGCCATGCATATCATTGAATCCAACGATGCGGATGTCTTCCGGAACCGAATATCCTGCTTCTTCGATGGCGCGCATCGCACCGAATGCAAGAATGTCGCTCGCCGCGAGGATGGCATCCGGGCGCATGCCGCCCGCAAGCGTCGTGCGCATGGATTCATACGCTTCATCGAAGCTCCAATCATGCAGCGGCATCATGAGTTCCGGCGCAAAGCAGCCGATTTCCTGCATATGCCGCACGAATGTCGCCGCCCGTTCTTCCCGTGAAAGCGTCTCAGAAATCCCCTGCGTCGTCGTGACATTGCGCGGGCCGCCGAGGAACATGATCTTTTCTGCCCCGGATTCATGCAGATAATCAATGGCATTCACTGTCGCATGCACAAGATTGATGTGCACGACATCATAGCCGAGATGTGCCTCCGGCACGTAGTCGACAAAGACGACATGCTGCTTCTCTGGAAAGGCCGCACGAACCGCACGCGCATCGAACGAACCAATGACGATGAGCCCTTCGGCCTCCGATGCGATACGGGCGCGTTCCGTTTCATCGAGATCCAGCGTGCCGCGGCAGAGGCCGACCGCCGTAAGCCCGAGACGGGCCGCCTCGCTCTCAACGCCCTCGCGGATGGACAGGAAGTAGGAATCAAGGCTTTCCTGCACATCCGAGAGCACCATCAGGAGTGCATACGCATGGATGCGTTTTTTTTGCGGAGCCGCCTTCCGTTTCTCCGGTTTCTGATATCCGAGCTTTTCTGCTGCCTCCCGCACGCGCTGCCGCGTCTCCGGCTGGACAGAAAGCGTCGGATCCTCGCGAAGCACGCGGGAAACCGTCGCCGCCGAAACCCCTGCCGCCTTTGCCACATCGCGAATCGTCGCCATAATGCTCTTCCTCCTAACAACCTGCTGAATTTATCGATATTTTACTAAATGAAATAGATTCCTGTCAACCCAGTCCGTACACCTTTCCTTGCACGTCATGAAACAGGATGATATGATGAAACAAAACTCCATGAACTCTCGAAAGGATGACCGCCATGAATCCCATGAACTTCCACCGCCGCTCCCGCTTGCTCGTGCGCGCGGCCGCGCTGTCGCTCGGGCTGTTCTGCCTTGCGCCTGCGGCCGACGCCGCCTTCGTCCCTGCGACGTCGCCTGCCATCTCCTACTATGGCCGCTGGGATGTCCAGCGCACGAAGGAACTCTGCCGCGCCGGACAAGGCGCCGTCTATCTGCGCGCCCGCTTCACGGGCACGCACCTCGCCGCCGACCTCACGAGCCCGAATGAATGGTGGCGCGTCTCGATCGACGGTGGCCCGTGGAAGCGCCTGCGCCCGCAGGGTCCCGGCACCGTGCTCGCAGAAAACCTTGCGCCCGGCACGCACAGCGTCACGCTCGTGCGCTCAACGGAAGCGCGTTCCGGCATCAGCACGCTTCGCGGCTTCACCGTCGATGACGATGCGGCCATCCTGCCGACCGAAGAGCACCATCCGCGCGCCATCGAGTTCGTCGGCGACTCTATCGCGGCGGGCGCAAAGAACGATGGCGTACAGGAAGGACGCCACTATCAGGGACAGGACTACTACGACGTCGAGGACGGCAACCAGTCGTTCGCGCCGCAGCTCGCGCGCATGCTCAATGCCGAGTTCAGCGTCATTGCAAAATCGGGCGAAGGCGTCCTGCACAACTACGCCGAGCCCTGGCCCGGCCATCAGGTGCATGCGGCCGACCATTATCCGTGGACGTTCTATTATGCGAAGCGCGGCCGCCATAATCTGAACTGGCAGCCGAAGGATTTTCCCGTCGATGCCATCATCGTCGCGCTCGGCACGAATGACTTCACCGACCCGCACCGTCCGCCGACCGAGCAGGAATTCACGAACGCCTATGTGCATCTGCTCAAGACCATCCGCCATCTCAATCCCAAGACGCCGATCATCTGCACCGAGCCCGTCCCCTATGCCATCGGCCGCACGTCGGGCCCGTGGATTGCGTCTGCCGTCGGCCGCCTGCGCACGAAGGGTGACGCCAATATCCACTACATCGCGCTCAACGATAACGGCCCGCTGCTCGCGGACGCCGACTATGCCTTCGACGGCACGCATCCCACGCAGGCCGGCGCAAAAAAAATCGCGGCCTTCCTCAAAGGGAAAGTCGCGAAGATTCTCAGCTGGGAATAACGATAGAAATCAGCCGCCAATCGGCTGAAGCGTCCAGCTGCCGTCGCCCGTCAGATGAAGTTCCTCTTCATGCTGGGCAAACAGCGTCGAGCGGTGGCCGACGCTGACGATGCTGAGGCCCGGCAGGCGCTTTCTGAGCAGTTCATACATCTCCTGCTCGCGCGGCTCGTCGAGCGCGCTCGTCGCCTCGTCGAGGAAGACCCACTGCGGCTTCACGAGCAGCACGCGCGCGAACGCGAGGCGCTGCTGCTCGCCGAGCGAGAGGATGCGGCTCCAGTCATCGATTGTGTCGAGTTTGTCCACGAGCCGTTCCAAACCGACATCGCGCAACGCCACCGCGAGCTCCTCGTCCGTGCCTGCCGCCGTCCGCGGATACGCGAGCGCGCGCCGCAGGCTGCCGAGCGGCAGATACGGCCGCTGCGGCAGGAAGAGCGCACGGCTCCCCTGCCCGATTGTCACCTGTCCGCTGCCATACGGCCAGATGCCTGCGAGCGTGCGCAGAAGCGTGCTCTTGCCCGTGCCCGACGCGCCCGTCACGAGCACACTGCTGCCCGCAGGCAGCGTCACCGTGCAATCCTGCATGAGCTGGCGGCCGTCCGGGAGCGCCACATCGAGCCCCGCGAGCGCCAGTGCGCTCTCGCCTGCTGTGCTCTGCTCGTGCGCAACACCGTCTTCGAGCGCCTGCGCCTGCTCCATGTGCTCCGTGAACGTCGAGAGACGGCGGATGACCGCCGCAAGCTGCGCGATGGTGTCATACGACTCGACGAAGTACGACAGCGCATCCTGCACGCGGCCAAACGCACTGACGGTCTGCATCAGGCCGCCGAGCGCCATCTCGCCGCCGAAATAGCGCGGCGCCGCGAGCACGAGCGGCACGATGATCGCGAGCTGCGCATAGCCGTTGACGTAGAAATTCAAGAGCTTCGTCTGGCGCATGAGCTGCCAGTAATTCGAAATCACATGGGCAAACCGCTCCTTGAAGCCGACGTTCTCGGCATCCTCGCCGCGATAAAACGCCACGCTCTCGCTGTTTTCTCGTACGCGCATCATGTTGAAACGGAAATCCGCCTCGTAGCGCTGCTGGTCGAAATTCAGCCCGATCAGACGCCGTCCGACGAGATGCGCGCCGACTGTGCCGAGGATGGAATAGACGAGCGAGAACCAGAACATGTAGCCGTAGACGACAAACTCATGACTGCCGAGCGGCACCGTGAATGCGCCCGAAAGATTCCAGAGCACGACGCCGAACGCGCCGAGCGTCGTCAACTGCTTGAGGAATCCCAGCAGCAGCTGGAGTGTCAGCGTCACGAACTGGTTGATGTCCTCGCTGATACGCTGATCCGGGTTGTCCGTATCGCTGCCGAGCACCTGCAGGCGGTAATAGACCTGATGCTGCATCCAGCCTGCGAGATACCGGTCCGTCATCCACGTCCGCCAGCGGATCTGGAGCATCTGCCGCAGATAAATGGCATAGACCGCGATGATGATGTAGAGGAACGCAAGCGCCGTGAATTCGCCGACGAGCGGCCAGAAGCTCTCCTGCGCATATTGCTGCAACGCGTTGTAAAACTCATTGTACCAGCTGTTGATGCGCACGAGCAGGTACACCGACGCAAAATTCAGCCCGATGACGAATGCCAGGAGCCCCCGCGCCCGCCATTTATGCTCCGAGTTCCAGTACCCGCGGAACAGATGCCAGAAGGTACGGAACGAACGCTTCTTCATGGAAAAACACATCCTTTGATTTCTAAATGCAACGAATTTCCTCCATTATAGCCGTTTCCCTGCATCGATTCAAGAAATGTGATAAAATAGCATCAGAAATGACGACAATTCAAAGGAAGGAACCCCTATGATCCTCTATCTCCTCGCAGCCATCCTCGTCGTACTGCTGATCCTCTTGTACCGCTATCTGCCGAACAAGCGCATCTACGCCTGCTTCTGCGTCACGCTCGCCGTGCTCGGCGTCCTCTGCTACATCTTCTTCCCACGCACATCGCAGACCGAGGCCATGACGGAGGAGCAGAAATACGATATTCTCCAGCAGCAGCAGATTTTCGCGACATGGTACGCGGGCTACCAGAAAGATGTCAAAGACCTCGACCACAACTGGCGCTGGTATCACCAGATTCTCGAAGACTTCAAGGAGGACAACATCAGTATCCAGACGGCCTATGTGCGCCTCAAGCAGCTCGAGGAAGACGAAAAGGCGCTGACGGCTCGTATCGCCGACAGCGCCCCGCCGCTCGAACTCCATGACAACTTTTATGACCTCACGGCTTCCATCGTCCAGAAGACGAAGGCCTATGCCGAAGCGCAGCAGAAAGCCATCACGCTGACGCGCGCTGCGAGCGACCCCCAGCGTATGCCGACCGACGACCAGGAAGAACAGAACCGCCTGCTCCAGACCGTCATGGAAAAAGAATCCCCCGTCGGCCTCTTTACAGCAGAAGAGATCGCCGAAATCCGAAATGGATTGGCGATCCCCGAAAATGGAAACGAATGAAATTTTATCGCATCGCCCAAAGCTCAGCGGATGCTGACGGAGCGGAACACGCTCCGGTCGCCGCGATGATGCGACATGGAATACTCGAACGGACGCCCGTCATCGAGGAATGCGACCTGCACGACTTCCAGAATCGGCAGGACGCCCTTGATGTCGAGCTCTTTTTTTTCATCCTCCGTCGGCAGGACGGCACGGACGGTGCGGTGCGCAGACTGAATCTTGAGCTTGAGGTCGCCCTCGATGTAGCTGTAGATTGAGTTCTCGAGCACCTGGCGCTTGATGCCGGGAATCAGCTGGATCGGCATCTGCGTGTACTCCACGACGATGGGCTTGCCATCGCAGAAACGCACGCGGATGATGTCGTAGATGAAATCCTCGACGCTCATCTGGAGCTTTGCTGCGACCTCAGACTCGGGATGGACGATGTCGAACTTCACGACTTTCGTTGAGACATCATGCCCCTTGAACGTCGCCGCGAAGCCATTGAACTGGTTCGCCATGCTGAGCTCTTTGACGTCCTGGTCTTCGAGCGACTTGACGAACGTGCCCGAGCCGCGGCGCTTGACGACGAGCCCCTGCTTGACGAGCTCGTCGACGGCGCGCTTGATCGTAATGCGGCTGACATCATACTGCTCGCACATTTCTTTTTCGAGCGCGAGCTGCTGGCCTGGCGAATAGACACCGTTCATGATATTTTGACGAAGTTCATTTGCTATCGCTTCGTATTTTAACATGCACGTACCTTCTTTCGGATTCAATATCATCCCCTATTATACATGGAACCTGTATAAATTACCATTCAGCGTTTGTTATGATTCAGGAAATTATGTTCAAAATCCATGGTTGGCGATGACATCGTGCATCCAATAGCCCGACTTCTTGATGGTCTTCTGCTGCGTCACGAGGTCGAGCGCGATGAGGCCGTAGCGGTTCTTGTAGGCATTCGACCAAGACCAGCAGTCAATCGGTGTCCAGAGATGGTAACCGAAGCAGTTCGAACCTTCCTGCATGGCCTTGTGCAGCCAGCCGAGATGTTCCTTGATGAAGTCGATGCGATAGTCGTCCTCGATGAAGCCGTCCTTGTTGCGATACTTCTCCTCGCCCTCGACGCCCATGCCGTTCTCGGAGATGTACCACGGGATGTTGCCGAGCTTGTCGCGCACATTGATGGCGATGTCGTAGATGGCCTTCGGGTAGATTTCCCAGCCGCGGTACGGGTTCATGCGGCGGCCCGGCATCTCGTAGTTCTCGAAATGCTTCTCGGGCAGCCAGCCGCGGCTCTCGTCAAACGGCGTCTCGCGCTGTTTGGCACGGAACGGCTGGTAGTAGTTGATGCCGAGGAAGTCAACCGTGTTGTTCTTGATGATCTTGAGCTCTTCCGGCGTCGATGTCCAGAGCACGCCGTCCTTCTCAAGCTGGTCGACAAGGCTCTTCGTGAACGTGCCATGCACGGCCGGATCGAGGAACGAATTGTTCTTGTAATCTTCTGCGAATTTCGCCGCCGCGATGTCTTCAGGGCTGTCCGAGCGTGGATAGGCCGGCGTGAGGTTCAGCACGATGCCGATGCGGCCGCCGAGCTTCGGGCAGTCCGTCTCGCGGAACGCCTGGATGGCCTTCGCCGAGGCGAGGTTCAGGTTGTAGAGCACCTGGCAGGCCTTCTTGCCATCGACGAGCTTCGGATAATGGAACTCGTAGAGATATTCGCCCTCGACGACGACCATCGGCTCGTTGAACGTGACCCAGTCCTTCACGCGGTCGCCGAAGAGCTCGAAGCAGCGCTTCGCAAACAGCGCGAAGAGATCGACGACATGCTTCGACGTCCAGCCGCCATACCGCTCATAGAGCTCGATGGGCAGGTCGAAGTGATGAAGGTTCAGGATGGGGCGGATGCCCTGCTGCAGGAATTCATCGATGACATCGTTGTAGAAGCGGACGCCATCCGGATCGGTCTCGCCCGTCTCGAAGTCCTTGATGAGGCGCGTCCACTGGATGGACGTGCGCACGGAGTTCAGGCCGACTTTCTTCATCAGCGCGATGTCGCGGCGGTAGTCATTGTAGAAATTCGACGCGACATTCGGCCCGACACCATCAAAGAACGCCTGCGGCTCCGTATCGAACCAGTAATCGAAGACGCTGCGGTGCGCCTTGTGGAAGCGGCCTTCCGACTGGGGTCCCGACGTCGCGGCGCCCCACCAGAAGTCCTTCGGAAATTCATGTTCGACGCTCATGCATCTTCCTCCGCTTTTCCATTCTTGTCTTTCAGCGCGGCGTACATCTCGACCATGAGGTTCGCCATGTCGCGCACGGCGAGTGCCGTCATGAAGTGATCCTGCGCATGAATGAGCAGAATCGATTTCTCGACGGGATGGCCGTCGCATTCGGCCGACATCATGGCTGTCTGGATGTCATGCGCCTCGCCGATTTCCTTGCCGCCTGCCTCGATTTTCTTCTTCGCAGCTTCAATGTCACCTGTTTTCAGCATCTCGCGCACGGCCTCGATGACCATCGAGCGGCCCGTGCCCGAATGAAGAATCAGCTGCATCGACTGTTCTACCGTTTTTTCATCCATGTCAGGCTTCCTCCTCTGCTTCTTCATCCTTGATCTTGTTCGACGCGATGACGAACGGTGCATAGATGCAGATGTCCATCAGCAGCCAGACAACCTGCAGCAGGCCGCCGGCAATCGAGCCGGTGCCGATCGTCGCGCCAAAGAACAGCGGCATCGTCCACGGTACCACGTACTTGAAGATTGGCACGATGCCGGCCGAAATCGCGAGCCAGCCGACGACGGTGTTCGCGAGCGGAGCGAGGATGTACGGAATCAGGAGAATCGGGTTCAGGACAATCGGAAGGCCGAAGGCAATCGGCTCCTGGATGTTGAAGAGCATGGCCGGAGCACCGAGCTTCGCGACGGCGCGCCAGCTGTCTTTCTTCGAGAAGATGAAGATGGCGATGACGAGGCCCATGATGTGCATGAGGCCTGCTTCAAAGAAGCCGTTCGAGAAGATATACGCTGCATCGCCCGCCTGGTTTGCGAGCTGTGCCGGCATGTAGACCATGTTCTGGATGGCCGCCGTAACGTTGTGGCCATGGATGCCGAACCACCAGAAGAACCAGACGATGAACTGATAGAGAAGCGAGAAGCCGAGGCCCTGCGAGAAGCCCATGAGCGGAGCCTGGATGATGGCATAGATGAGGTCGTTGAGCGCTGCCTTGCCCATGAACTGGCAGTTCGAAAGGATCGTCGAGAAAACCGTGAAAACCGTCAGCGTCACGAAAACCGGAATGAGGACAGCGAACGACTGCGAGACTGCCGGTGGCACCGTCTCCGGCATCTTGATGCGGATCTTCTCATTCTTTGAGAGCTTGACGAAGATCCACGAAGCGACCGTCGCGACGATGATGGATGTCAGCACGGCCTTGTTGCCGAAATAATCAAGGCTGAATGCGCCCATCTTGTCGCCGGCCTTGCCGATGACCTGCTGCGGCGTCACGATGATGAACGCGCCGATGGCCGTCAGGGCCGTCGAGAACTTGTCGCCGCCCCAAATGCCGCCGAGGCGGTAGGAGAACGCCGCGACGAGCATGAACGAGAAAATGCCGAAGCCAACGGTGACGACATTGTTGCAGAGACCCTGATACATCTGCATCGTGCCGACAAAGCTCGATGCCTTGTACGCATCGCTCTTCGGATCGAGGCCCGTGAACGTTTGGCCGAGGCCGAGGCCGTCTGCGCCCATGATCGTGCCCCACGGATCGAGCACAACCCATTCAATGATGCCGAAGAACGAGCCGACGATGATGAACGGCAGCAGCATCGAGAACGCGTCACGCATGGCCAGCAGGTACTTGTTGCTGGAAATCTTGCCGGCCAGCGGCATCATGACGTGTTCAAAACTTTCCACGATGGAATTCATTTTTTGTCTTCCCCCTCATTAATATATGGATGCTATTTACCTGACGGCAAATGGCTAAGATATCCCTAAGCGCTAAAGCGCCAAGGGCTATCTTATCAAGCCTTGCCGGTCATCTTCAAAGCCTTGTCAAGCACCTTGTCGCCGCGAATCATGCCGTAGTCGCGCATGTCGATGACATCGACCGGGCATTTGTCACCAACGACCTTCTTGACGTCGCCGAGCATGTGGCGAATCTGGGGGCCGAGCAGCACGCAGTCGACCGTATCAACATGCTCGTCGAGGACTTCGACCGAGAACGCCTCGATATGGACGTCGTCGAGCGACTTCTTTGCAGCTGCTTCCTGCATCTTCTTGACGAGGATCGAGGTGGACATGCCAGCGTTGCAAACGAGATAGATGTTCATGATGAGTTCCTCCTGTTTTGATGTGATTGAAATATGATGGAATCTGTCCCGAAATGTGTTCGACTGCTTCGCATTCAGGACATCTCTTGTTTACAGTGCTTATTATATTCTATTGGTCATATTTTGTCAATAAAAGATATGACAAATTTTGAAAAAGTTTTCTCTGTGTCATTTCAAAATGACATAATCTATACTTGACAATGTTCGGTGAAAAGTGTATGATTTTATCAGATAAGAAATTGTTATTCCAAATTCCTTATCATTCGTTCTTATAGAAGCACGAAACAATGGACAGTGCTTCTGGACAGATTTTGTGGATTCATTATTGGAGGGAAACAGTATGATGAAGAAACACGTCCTTGCTGCTGCCGTCTCGGCGCTCGTCGGCGTCATCGAAGGTTACGGCGATGGCACGTTCCAGGGCAGCAAGAACATCACGCGCTACGAAATGGCACAGATGGTCGCAAAGGCCATGGCGAAAAACGACGTCTCAGCAGCAGACAAGGCGATGATCGACAAGCTGGCGGCAGAGTTCGCGGATGAACTCAACAACCTCGGCGTCCGTGTCGCCAACCTCGAGAAGCATGCCGACAACGTCAAGTGGAGCGGCGTCTTCGCACAGAAGGCGATGGAAGGCAACCACGAAAATTCGACCTGGTGGGAGAAAGAACTCTTCCTCAACGTCGATGGCCAGGTCAACGACGACTGGAAAGTCCATGCCGGCATCGATACGAAGTGGGGCACGAACGACAAGGGCTTCAATGGTGAGGAAGAATTCTCCGATGCCTACGGTGCGAGCAACCACAAGGTCTCGAACATGCTCTACCATGTCTACGCGCAGGGCCCGCTTTTCAAGGGTTCGAACTTCACGTTCGGTCTCTTCACGCCGGGCCTCCAGAGCGGCTATGTCGGCAATGCGCGCGTGAAAGGCGCCGAGCTCGACTACAAGGTCGGCAAGACGTCGATCAAAGCGTATGGCGGCCGTGTCAATGAAAAAGTCGGCGACCTCTCCTCGAACTGGTCCGGCTACTTCCGTCGTGGCGGCGGCATTGGCGATTACAAGACCGGCCAGGACACAGAGACAGGATTCGATGACCGCGGCCTCTATGCCTGGGGCGCGTCCGTCGAACATGCGTTCACGGATAAGACGGCTGCCGGTCTCGGCTACTATCAGCTTAAGCATTCTTATGCCTATGACAACGGCTCCAGCAGCCTCGGTCTCTGGGCCGTCGATTTCCGCCAGAACCTCGCGAAGAACCTCGACCTCACGGCGTTCTATTCGCATGGCAACCAGCATTTCCAGAACAAGGCCTACGATATCAGGCTCACGTACAACGGCAGCCCGTGGGGCAGCAAGCCCTGGGGCGCAGCGCTCGGCTATCGCTATCTCGGCTCCGATGCCCTCATCATGTCGAGCGTTGTCAATGGTTCCGAAAAGCCAGGCATGAAGGGTCTCGAAGCGCAGCTCTGGTTCCATCTCGCCAAGAACATCCAGCTCCAGAACTACTTCTTCAACGGCAGCCCGATCGACTCGTTCTATAATGACAGCAACAACGGCGCGATTTCTGGTTCCCGCCAGAACTACCATCGCACAGCGTACTTCTCGAGCCTGATTTTCGCATTCTAAGATTCCAAAATAGAATATATCTTTCATTGGCAAACGTCGCATGAAATGATATATTATAGATGTTCGGAGGTTCCCCTCTCGGACATAATAACAACCCCTTTTCCCCAAATACCCACATACCCAAGTCCTAAAATTCTAACAGAGCGGCCCGATGCTTTCCCCTGAGCATCGGGCCGCTTTCCGTTTGCCCTGTTGTCTGCCCTGTTGAAAGCAGGCATGAAAAAAGCTCCCCATGAAAAAAGCTCCCTCGGAAGGGAGCTGGAGAGATGGCGGATCAGAGCTTGCTGAGGATGAGGTCGCCTTCGCCTTTCAGCGTGTACTTGCCGAGGCCGGCCGGCAGGAAGGCCGTCTCGCCTTTCTGGTACGTGACCTCGTCGTCCCCTGCCGCGAGTTCGAGTTTGCCCGAGAGCACGGTGAAGCTCTGGAAACTGTCATCGCCGCAGAAGAGATGCGCCTTGCCGTCGATGGCGACATGATACGTCGTGAAGTATTCGCACGAAGCGAGCAGGCGCGCCTTTGCTCCCGCGAAGATGTCCATGTCCGTCGTCATCGCAGGATGTGCTTTCGGCGGTTCGAGATTCGTGACGTCGAGCGCCTTTGCGACGTGGAGCTCGCGCGGCTTGCCGTCCTTGCCGACGCGGCCGTAATCGTAGATGCGGTACGTCGTATTTGAATTCTGCTGGATCTCGCAAATCAGGATGCCCTTGCCGATGGCATGGAGCGTGCCGCTGTCGATGAAGAAGACATCGCCCTTGTGGACGGGCACGCGACTCACGACGTCGAGCAGCGTGTTGTCCTGGATCCGGCGCTCGAATTCTTCCTTGCTGATCTTGTCCTTGAAGCCGTAGAGCAGGCTCGCGCCGGGCTCGCAGTCGACGATGTACCACATCTCCGTCTTGCCATACTCGCCTTCGACGCGCTGCGCATATTCGTTGTCAGGATGTACCTGCACCGAGAGGTTGCCGCGCGCATCGATGAGCTTGATCAGCAGCGGGAAATACGGGAATTTCTCGACATGCGTGCCGAGCACATCCTTCTTCTGCGCGGCCAGCCAGTCTTCGAGCGTCTGGCCTTTCGCTTCGCCATTCGCGATGACACTCTTGCCGTCCTTGTGGCAGGCGAGCTCCCAACTCTCGGCGACGATGTCGAGGTCGGTCTTCTTGCCGTATTCTTCCTTGAGGCGCGTGCCGCCCCAGAGATAGTCCTTGAGCGGGGCGATGAGTTTCATGGGATAGAGCTTCATTTTTCTGTCGTCCTTTCCATTTGTCATTTTTTGTCATTTCTTATTTGCTTCCAGCTTGTCGAGCAGGTTCCGCACAGCGCCGAGCAGGTTCGCGTCATTGCCATGCTGCGCGGCAGCGACGACGGGACGAACATGCGCGATTCCGACATCTTTGAGCAGCTGGTCGATCTTCTGCTGGATGGCTTCAGCAAAGCCCGGACGTTCGCTGACAGCGCCGCCGAGCACGATGACCTCGGGATCGATGGAATACTGGATGTTGTAGGCCGCACGCGCCAATGCTTCCTGCATGGCATCGACGGCATCCTGCGCGTCCATGTCGCCGCCCTCGGCGAGCGCAAAAGCTTTTTCGCCATCCATCTCGTCATGCGGCATGCCCTTCGCATCGGCTACGGCTTCGGCGACGGCGCGTGTCGAGCCCGTCTCGCTGAGGATGCGGTGGTCCGCGCCGAGCACCATGAAGCCAAACTCGCCGCCATGGAGGTGCTTGCCGTGATGGATGCTCTTGTCCTTCACGACGGCGCCGCCGACGCCCGAGCCGATGACGAGGAACGCCATGTCATCATGGCCTTTGCCCGCACCGAGCCACGACTCGCCGAGCGCCGCGCAGTTTGCGTCGTTCTCCATCGCGACGGGCAGTTCGAGGCGCGCTTCGAGCTCCTGCCGCATCGGGAAGTCATGGATGTACGGGACGGCGCTCGCGCCGCCGATGACGCCCGTCACATCGTCCACGGCTCCGGGGAAGCTGAACGCCGCGCCCGAGAACACGTACTGCCCGGCAAATGACGCTGCAATCTCCCCGACCAACGCAAAGAAGCCGTCCCTCGTCTCAGGGGTCGGCTTCTTGTCCTTCGTGAGGATGGTTCCCGCTTCGTCGATGACGAGGATCTTCATAGTATCAGCCTGCTTTCTAAAAGTCATATCTTTATTACGCTGATACCATTATATATGTTTTTTTCGTGTTCTGCAAGATATTTTCTCGCTTCGCACACATCTCAAAGTTTGAATTTCTGCACGTTCTGCTGCAGTTCGGTCGCCATCTGGGCGAGGCTGTGGCTCGCGTTCGCGATTTCCTGCACGGAGGCCGTCTGTTCCTCGGTCGCGGCCGAGACAGACTCAGCCTCTTCGGCTGCCTTGCTGCTCTCCTGGCTGATCGTATCGACGTGATGGACGATGGCCTGTGCGCCTGCGTCCATGCTCGCGACGACTTCGCTGATGTTCTGCACCTGACTCGAGACCTCTTCGACGATCTCGATGATGCGGCGGAACGACTCGTCCATCGTCAGGATCTTCTGCGCGCCGATCTTGACTTCCTCGCTGCCCTGCTGCATGCCGTCGACGGCTTCCTGCGTCTCCTTCGTCGTGGCGATGATGAGGTCGGAAATCTGCTGCGCGGCCTCCTGGCTCGACTCGGCAAGATTGCGGACTTCATCGGCAACGACGGCAAAGCCGCGGCCATGTTCGCCTGCCCGTGCTGCCTCGATGGCGGCATTGAGCGCGAGGAGGTTCGTCTGCTCGGCGATGCCGGAAATCGTGCCGACGATCTCACCGATCTTCTTCGAGCGCTCGCCGAGCGACGTGACCGTCTCGGCCGACTGCGTCGTCGTCGCCTCGATGTGGCGGATCTGCTCGATGGCTTCATCGAGCGTCTTGCCGCTGTCACGCGCGATGTCGGCGGCTTCGCGGCCGTGGTTTGCCGCCGCGCTCGCATCCTGCGATGCCGATTTCACCATCGTGCTGAGTTCGTGGACGGCCTGCTTCGTCGCATCGACAGCGCGGAGCTGCTCGTTCGTGCCCTCAGCGACCTTGACGATGCTGTTCGCGACCTGATTCGATGCCTGCGCCGACTGGTCGGTCGAGGCATTGAGCTCTTCGGCCGACGCCGCAAGCGTCTCGCTGCTTTCGCTGACCTTCGTGATGGTATCGGACATGCTGCCGCGCATATCGCGCATCGCAGCCGCGAGCTCGCCGAGCTCGTTGTCGGCCGTCACGCGGTTCGGGCGGTCACGGAAATCGCCCGTTGCCATCAGGTGCATCTCATCCATCATCGCAGCGAGCGGACGCATGATGCGGTTGACCGTCAGGATGACACCAACCGTGATGAGGATCAGGATCAGGAGCGAGATGCCGATCATGATTTTGAGCGTGTTGCCGACCGGCGCAAAGACCTCGTCCTCGTAATCGACGACGGCCACGCCCCAGCCAGAGGTATCGACCGTGCTGTAGAACGCGATCATGTCCTTGCCTTCGTCATTCTTGAACGTGAACGTTCCCGTCTCGCCTGACGTCATCTTTTCGCCGAGTTCGCGCAGGCCCGTATTCTGCTCTTCGGAAATCTTCTGCTTCATGATTTTCGACTCGTCCGGATTCACGATGTACGTGCCATCCTTTGCAATCATGAGGCTGTAGCTGTTCTCGCCGACCTTGAGCTTCTGGACGACTTCCTGCAGCGCATCGATGTTGATGGCCGCGAGGATCATGCCGACGTTTTTGCCCGTATCATCCTTGACGACCGAGATGCTGTTGAAGATGATCTTGCCCGTGGCCTGCGAGACGACTGGCGAGCTCATCCAGGTGTCATGCGCGCCCGTCATGGTCTCCTTGTACCATGCCTTGTCCTGGTTGTGCATCTCCTTCGCGCCCGATGCTGCCCAGCCATGGAGGTCGCCCGAGCCGTCGAACGGGCCCCAGCTCACGCTGTCGTAGACACCGGGATAATCTTCCTTCATTTCTTCATAGCGATAGCGCGTCTCGAGGTTCATGGCCTCAGCCGACATCGAGCGTGCCGTCACGTTGTTCGCTTCAAGCTTCGTCTCGAGCATACGGGCATCGAGCCATTCGGAAATGACATTCGTCGTCTCGGAGACGTTTTCCGTCTGGCTGCGCGAAATCTGCTCGTCAAAGCTCGACGCAACATACTTGAAGATGACGGCCGACATGATGACGAGTCCGATGACGACGATGGGCAGCACGAACATCAGGATCTCCGTCTTGACGCTCCGCGCCCGCGCGAGGCTCCCTGCCTTCGTAAAATCATCGGCAATGTCCTTCTTTATTTCCATGAGGACTCCCCCTTTTCATTGGTTCAAAAGTTCCCCTGCATTCTTAGTTCGCCTTTTCCTTCTTATTTCCTTCTTGTTGTTTCGATTTAATCGATTTAATAAAAAGACTTCCGCGAGTGTACGGTCGCACCCGCGGAAGTCACGCTTTATTGAATCGTTTTATCGTACAGGGGACTCCCCCCGCCCTTCGGGCCCTCCCCCCTCTAGAAGGGGGCTGGCTCAGACGATATGTCTCTATATCAGTGTGCCATTTTCGCCTCGACGGCCTTGCGACGGCGGGCACGGAGCTTGTACCAGCACATCGGCAGGATCAGCATTGGCAGGCCGGCATAGAGCGCCTCCTGCAAATCGGGCGTGAAGAACATGACGACAAGGCAGAAGACCTGCGCCCAGATGCCGAACAGTGTCACGTACGGGAACAGCGGCGTGCGGAACTTCAGCTTCTTGTCGGCCCCCGTCGCCATCATCATCTTGCGGCGGCGGTACTGGCTCCAGCAGATGGAGATCCAGGCAATGGCGCCCGTGAAGCCCGAGACGGCGAGCAAGTACGTATAAACGGCCGAATCCGGGTCGATGCTGTAGAGCAGGATGACGGCCCAGCAGGCGCAGATCGAAAGCAGGATGGCTTTCGACGGCATGCCGTTCTTGTTGATCTCGCCGAGGAAGCGCGGCGCCATGTCCATGCGCGCAAGCGAATACATCGCACGCGCCGCACCATAGAGGCCCGAATTCGAGCACGAGATGGCGGCCGTCAGGATGACGAACGCGAAGAACGACGAAAGGCCCGTCATACCGTATTTCGCCAGCGCAGCCGCAAAGACGCTCTCATCGAGGCCGGCCTGATCCCACGGCAGGATGGAAATCAAAAGGGAAATCGGGATGATGTAGAGCGCGATGATACGCCACGTCACGTTGCGCACGGCAATCGGGATGCTCTTTTCCGGATTCTTGCACTCGCCAGCTGCGAGGCCGATGATTTCCGTGCCCTGGAAGTTGACGAGGATGATGACCATCGTCAGGATGATCGACCAGTAGCCATTCGGCGCAAAGCCGCCGCTGCCGAGCAGCACGGACGTGCCGATGTATCCCTCATCGCCGATGAGACCGAGGCAGATGAGGCCTGCCACAATGGAAAAAGCCACGAGCGCGATGATCTTGAACAGGGCGAGCCAGAACTCGCTCTCGCCGAACTTGTCCACATGGAACAAATTGATGACGGTCACGAGCAGGCCGAACAACACCGCCCACCAGAGCTGGCTGATGGCCGGCACGAAGTTGCTCATGATGATGCCTGCGGCAATCATTTCCGATGGCACGTAGGCAACCCAGGTGATCCAATAGGCCCAGCCGACACCGCAGGCCCACGTCGCGGAGATATTCTCCTTCGCGTACGTCACGAAGGAACCGGAGACCGGTTTTTCGACGGCCAGCTCCGCAAGGCAGAGCATGACGCAGAGCACGATGACGCCGCCCAGGAGATAGGCGAGGATGGCTGCCGGGCCGGCTTTCTCGAGCACGTAGCCCGTGCCGAGGAAGTAACCGCTGCCGATGACGCCCCCGAGGGAGATCAGCTGCAGATGACGGTTCTTGAGGCCCCTGTTCATCTTGTTTTCGTTCATGGCTTCCCTAACACAACCTTTCCGCAAAATGCGCTGGATTCTTTGTTAAGGATACTACAAACAGGTGCAAAATACCAGATGAAATTCGAAAAAAACAAGAAAAATTTGCAGGGTGCTGCCGCCTGCCATATAATGATAGAAAATGACAATATCTGGAGGTTCTGCCCATGAAGCCCTACAAGACGACACAAGGCGAAAGCAGTGCGAGCTACGAGATTCAGCGCTCGAAATTCTACACACACACGAAGCATGTCGAAAGCGAGGAAGAGGCGCGCGCGTTCATCCAGGAACAGAAGAAGGCGTACTTCGATGCACGCCACAACTGCTCGGCATATGTGCTCGGCGCAGATGGCGCAAAGCAGAAATCGAACGATGACGGCGAACCCGGCGGCACAGCCGGCAATCCCATCCTCGATGCCATCAAGAAGAACGGGCTCACGGACATCGTCGTCGTCGTGACACGCTACTTCGGCGGCATCAAGCTCGGCGCCGGCGGCCTGATCCGCGCCTACAGCCACAGCACCGTGCTCGGCCTCGAAGCGGCCGACGTTGTGGAGATGCTACCGCTCGCCGTTGTGCGTGTGACGATCGGCTATGACCTGCTCGCAAGCGTCGAAAACTACCTGCGAAAAAAAGAACTCCGCACAGGCGACAAGGCCTATGCGGAGGATGTGACGGTAGATGTGCTGCTACGCGAGGAAGAAAAAGACAACGTGCTCGCCGCTCTCACGGACCTCACGAGCGGCCGCGCACGTTACGAGGACACTGGGACGCAGATCATGGCTGTGCCCGTTCCTCGCGCTTCTTCGTGAGATAGGCATCCATGGCCGCGGCCACGGACTTTGAGTTCTTGACGGTCTGGATGACGTTCCATGGGCCGAGCACGACATCGCCGCCCGAGAACACGCCTTCCTTCGTCGTCTCGCCATTGCCATGCACGGCAATCAGGCCATGCTCGCCGAGCTCGAGCCCCGTCGTCGAATCGGCAATCTTGCTCTTCGTCGTCTGGCTCACAGCGATGATCGTCGTGTCGGCGCCATAGAGCTTCGGCTCGCTTTCCGACGTGACGTTGCCCTCTTCATCGAACGTGCGCTGACGGAACATCGGTCCCTCGGGCGTAATCTCGGCCGTATCGACGCCATAGACGAAGTCGACGCCATCGGCCATCGCATAGTCGATTTCGCGCACGCTCGCGCGCGCCTGCGGCCCGCGGCAGTAGATCGTGACCTGGCGGCTGCCCTTGCGCACGGCCGTGCGCGCGACATCCATGGCAGAGTTGCCAGCGCCGATGACGGCCACGCGGTCGCCGAGCTGGTAGACGTCCGGATTCTGGAGATAGTCAACGGCATAGGCGACATTGCCGAGGCTTTCGCCTTTCACATTGAGCCTGCGCGGCCGCCAAGCGCCCGAACCGATGAAGACGGCCTCGAAACCATCCGTGAACAAGTCGTCGAGGTGCAGCGCCCCGCCGATCGTCGTGTTCGGGCGGATCTTGATGCCGAGCTGCTGCAGCTTCGTCTGATAGCGCTCGAGGATGGATTTCGGCAGGCGGAACTCCGGAATGCCATAGCGCATCATGCCGCCGATCTTGTCCTTGCGCTCGAAAATCGTAATGTCATAGCCGAGCTGCGCGAGGCGCACGGCGACCGTGATGCCGGCCGGGCCCGAGCCGATGACGGCGACGTTCTGGTGCTTGCTGCGGTCGCGCTCGAGCACGGCCCAGTCGAGGTAGGCGTCCGAGATGTAGTGCTCGATGCTCGAAATCTGCACAGGGCTCCCCTTCCGCCCCTGGATGCAGTGGCCCTCGCACTGCGCCTCATGGTCGCAGACGAGCGAGCAGACGACGCTCATCGGATTGTTCTGGAAGAGCATCGCGCCCGCCTCGCGCGGTTTGCCCGCGAGGAACAGCCGGATCATCTCCGGGATGTTCGTCTGCGCCGGGCAGCCTTGCAGGCGGCAGAGCGGCTTCTTGCACTGGAGGCAGCGGCGCGCTTCATTGATGACATGTACAGCCATGGATCTGTTTCCTTTCTTTTCCCCTGTCGTTCTCTGTATACAATGCGTTGTGTGTCTTTTTTCATATTACTTGAGATTTTTTCAAAAGTCAATGCTCGAAATCGTTTTCAACTTTCGTTTTGCCTATCGTCAATCCGTTCTGCCTATAGTAAAATAGAAGCAGATTGCATTTCAGGAGGTCACGGCTTCATCGAGTCGGGGAGCATCGAAAAGGCGGATGTCTTCGCCTATGCGCCGCATCAGGACAAGCTTCAGAAAAATGCCCAGCGCATCGGCTTCACGCCGTGCACTGGGCTCAAGGAACTTGCAGAAAAATGCGACACGCTCGTCATGGCCTGCAAGCCGTATCAGATTGAGGATGTCATCGCCGAGCTCCAAGACGTGCTGCCTGGCAAGGCGCTCGTCTCAATTGCGGCTGGCTGGGATTTCGCGCGTTATGAAAAAGCGCTGCCTTCTGGTGTGCGCGTGCAGTTCATCATGCCGAACACGCCGGCCATGGTCGGCGAAGGCGTGCTGCTCTTTGAAGAGACGAACTCGCTCGAAGCAGAGGAACGCAAAGAAATCTGGAATCTCTTCTCGTCTGTCGGCCTGACCGTCGAGCTGCCGTCGTCGCTCATGGGCATCGGCGGCACCGTCACAGGCTGCGGCCCGGCCTTCGTCGACCTCTTCCTCGAAGCGTATGCCGATGCGGCCGTCAAATACGGCATGAAGCGCGCCGACGCCTACCGCCTCATCAGCCAGATGGTGCTCGGCAGCGCGAAGCTCCAGCTCGCAACAGGAGAACATCCTGGCGTCCTCAAAGACAACGTCTGTTCACCAGCCGGCACGACGATTTGCGGCGTCACGGCGCTTGAAGAACATGGCTTCCGGAATGCATGCATCAAATCCATTGATGCGATCATGAAAAAGTAAAACTTCTCATATTGCCAGCCTCTCCCTCTGGGAGAGGGGGACCGCGAAGCGGTGGAGAGGGTAGTAAGATACGATAGCCGCACAACATAATAAAATGTCGCTAAAGCATCACAAACGATGTTTTAGCGACATTTGCATTTCAGATACGATCCAGCACCCAACTACCCCTTCAGTCACGCTTCGCGTGACAGCTCCCCCAGAGGTGGAGCCTGCTAAAAACCGTCACCGCACCAGCCCCTGCACGCCAGGGCGGAACGAGATTTCATCGATGCGCTCGAGTTCTTCCTCTGTAAAGGATGTATTTTCGAGCGCCTTGATGTTGTCCAGAATCTGCTCCGGCCGCGAGGCGCCGATGATCGTGCTCGTGATGGCGCCATCTTTGAGGTCCCACGCCAGCGCCATTTCAGCGAGAGTTTGGCCGCGCTTCTGAGCAAGCTCGTGCAAGTCGCCAATGGCCGCGAGCTTTTCCTCTGTCAGCGACTTTTCCTTAAGGAACCGCCCATCACGGCGGATGCGGCTGTCCTCGGGGATACCGTGCAGATATTTTTCCGTCAGCAGTCCCTGGCAGAGCGGGCTGAACGCCACGATGCCCTTGCCCTCGGCAACGGCCGCTTCTTTGAGACCGTTTTTCTCAATCGTGCGGTCAAAAATCGAATAGCGGTTCTGATTCACGATGAATGGGCAGTGCAGCTCACGCAGGAGCTTCGCCGCCTCGCGCATCGTCTTGCCGTCGTAGTTCGACAGGCCGGCATAGAGCGCCCTGCCGCTCCGCACGATGTCCGCGAGCGCCGTCATCGTCTCTTCAAGCGGCGTCTCGGGGTCCATGCGATGGTGGTAGAAAATGTCGACGTAATCGAGTCCGAGCCGCCCGAGGCTCTGGTCGAGACTTGCAAACAGGTACTTGCGGCTGCCCCAGTTGCCATACGGCCCCGGCCACATGTCGTAGCCCGCCTTCGTCGCAATCACGAGCTCGTCGCGATACGGGCGGAAATCCTCAGCAAGGATGCGGCCGAAATTCCGCTCGGCGCTGCCATACGGCGGCCCGTAATTATTCGCAAGGTCGAAGTACGTGATGCCGTGGTCAAACGCCGTGCGGCAGAGCGCTTTCATATTTTCCATCTCGGACGTGTCGCCGAAATTGTGCCAGAGGCCGAGCGCGATGCGCGGCAGCTTCAGCCCGCTCTTCCCGCTCGGCACGTATGACATTTCTTCATAGCGCTTTTCATCCGCTTCATACAGAGCCATGATGTCACGCCTCCTGCGCGTTACTCAAGAGCGAATTGATGAACTGCTGCGCCGCGCGGCCCGAGACCTGTGAATGTGCCATTTCCCAGCGCACAGCGCCAGCCTTGAGCTCTTCGTCCGACAGCGTGATTTCCGGATGGCGGCGCGCCAGCACCTGCACCATGTCGTAATACTCCTGCCGACTCGGGCGGAAATAGCCGATCGTCAGGCCGAAGCGTGCCGAGAGCGAGAGCTTTTCCTGTACCGTATCGTTCTCGTGCATGTCGTCCTTGACGGCATCGGGGCGATCCGTCCACGTCTCGCGGATCAGGTGGCGGCGGTTACTCGTCGCGTAGATCAGCACGTTGTCCGGCTTGACCTCGAGACCGCCTTCGATGACAGCCTTGAGGTATTTGTACTCGATTTCGAATTCCTCGAACGACAGGTCGTCCATGTAGATGATGAACTTGTAATTGCGGTTCTTGATTTGCGCGATGATGCGCTGGAGATACTTGAACTCATGCTTGTAGACCTCGATCATGCGCAGGCCGCGGTCATAGAACTGGTTGAGAATGGCCTTGATGCTTGTCGATTTGCCCGTGCCTGCATCGCCATAGAGCAGCACGTTGTTCGCGACGCGTCCCTCGACGAATGCCTCCGTATTCTCGACGAGACGCTTTTTCTGCGTCTCGTAGCCGACGAGGTCCGAGAGCTTCATGTCACCCGTCGTCGTGATGGCTTCGAGGAGCTCCCCCGTCTGCTCATGGTTCGGCGAGATGCGGAACGCCTTGTTGAGGCCGAACATGCCGACGCCATAGCGCTTGTAGAAATCCGTCACGATGCCGAACATCTCCGCGCCATCCTTCGCGCCCTCGATGAGGGCGCTGAGTTCCTGCACCTTCTCGCTGACGCTCTTGTTGTAGATCTGCTCCTTTTTCTCGACGGCCTGGAAATGCTCGATGACGTCGAAGCAGTCGAGCCCCGTCGCCTGCTCGAGCGGTCCGAAGTCATAGGCGAGCAGCTTGCGGAAGATTTCGAGATCGTTCTCGACGAATTTCCGCACGCTGCCCTCGCTCGCGCCATGCTTCTCGCAGACGAGCGTGAACGGCGTCTCCGTCATCGCGAGCAGGAACGCGACGTAGTTGTGCCAGAGATTGCCATTGAAGCCGTAGACCGTCGCGATGTCGAGCATGCGGTTGATCTCCGTCAGGATGCGGCCCGACAGCTCTTCGGCGTCATGCGTCCCCGACGCAAAGTCGCGGCAGATGCCCGCAAGCCGGAACAGGATGCTGTCCTCGCCGATCTTGCGGTAGACGATGAGTTTGGAAACGAGACGATGCATGAAAAAGACCTCTCTTCGCTGATGATGAATTGTTACAGTGTAAAGTGCCCTTTTATCATATCACAAAATGCCCCGATTTTCAGCAACGACTTGTCACGAAGGCTCACCCGGTTACAAATCAACTTCACGCAGGTATTCCGTATAGGGAATGTCCGCGCTCATCCGGACTCCTTCATGCGCAGATGTTCCACGTTCGAAAACATGCCAGTCTCCATATTTGCTCTGCAACGCCGTATCAAAATCTCGAACAACAGGCACCTCGATGCTTTCAAATTTCAGCTGGATGGTATCTTGAAAAAGCGCGACAGGAGTCCTTCCCTTCTTGTAGAACATATCATTGACGAGATTGTTCACCATCTTCGTCGTGCCCCACTTGCTGGCCGCCGTGTTTTCCAGAATGGCAAACCGGCGCTGCACTGGCATCTGGGCGATTTCCTGCAGCTGATGCAGCGGAATCCGGGGCGCGTACGCGCCGCTCGCGCAATCCGCCAGCAGCTTTTCTGGCCGGACGATCATCATCCAGAGCTCCTGCTCGACCGCATACAGCAGCAGCTGATCTGGATCGTCTCCATCCGGCACGGCATCGTAGGGAAAGATGTCGATATAGATGCCTTGATTGTAGCTTGGCGTCTCCGGATGCTCGATAGCCGCCGTCTTGCTGTTGCGGATCTTAGAAAAGCAATAGATGTATTCCGCATGATACGAGTTCTGGAATACGAACGGCACCGGGAGTTCCTCTGCTACGACTTTCTGAAACTCCTGATATTCCGGGCGGAGCATGCAGACATCCACATCATCATCCCATGGAATGAATCCCTGATGCCTTGCAGCACCGAGCATCGTGCCATAATCCACCCACCAATGCCATCCATGCCGGGCGCAGATCAACGCAAACTGATCCAGAATCTCCAATTCCTTCTCCCAGATCTTCTTTCGATCCGTCGTCACGAGGAATCCGCTGCGAATCTCATCTTTCATGATGTCGCGAATGTACATGATACGTATCTCCTTGCCATGGCTCTTTTCATGCTTGTTGATATCCTTTCCTCATCATAGCATGGGAGTCCCCTCCCTGCAAGACAGATGCATTTTCAGAATCTCGAACCTTAGCAAATTCAGAGGGGCGGGATTCTTTTTTGCCATCCCCGCCGCTGTCCGCAATACAGAGACGATTTCTGCGTTAAGTTTGCATAAAAAGAAGGGTTCAATCACAAAATCTGTGGGATGAATAATCCCTACGTATAGTTCATGTTGCCAAAAAAGAGGACATCCGCTAAGATGTGGAAATGCATCTCGCAAA
>CACZFT010000004.1 GCA_902780535.1 uncultured Selenomonas sp.
GCGGAATGTCATCTTGCCGTTTTCGCGTTCCGTGAAGATCGCACGCGTGCCGAGCGCCTTGCCCGTCTCATGCGCGAGCAGGATGCCGCCAGTCACGGGGCCGACAACGGTCTCAATATTCGCGTCCTTGAACTTCTCCGCCATCGCTTCGCAGAGCTGCTGCGTGTATTTCGGATGCTGCAGGACGTTGAATTTCTCGACGTAATGCGGGCTGTGGAGGCCCGAGGTCAAAAGGAAATGGCCATTCATGATGGCGTTGGTCTTGATAAGAAGCTGCTTGACTTCTTCTTCCGTCATGGACATATTTTATGCTCCGTTTCTTTCATTTTATTTGTTGGAATCCAGCATCAAACTACCCTCTCAGTCACGCTTCGCGTGCCAGCTCTCCCATAGGGAGAGCCTTCTCAGATTGCGTGATTCATTTCTTTGAGAATTGAAAGAGCCGCGGCTTTCGGGTCTTTTGCTGCCCGGATGGGGCGGCCGATGACGAGGTGGGTAGCGCCGTTTTTGAGGGCTTGCGCAGGCGTTGCGATGCGGCTCTGGTCGTCAAGGCTGGCGCCTGCCGGGCGGACGCCGGGCGTGACGATGAGGAAATCGTCGCCGCAGGCCGCACGGATGCCGGCCGCTTCTTGCGGCGACGCGACGACGCCGTCGAGGCCTGCCACCTTTGCGAGCTTGGCCAGCCGTGTGACGCGGTCAGCCATCGGCTCGGTTTCGCCGAGCTTTGCCCAGTCGTCTTCATTCATGCTTGTCAGCACCGTGACGCCGATGATTTTCGGGCACGCGATGCCCTGCTCTGCCGCCGCTGCGTGCAACTTGTCGGCGGCGGTCTTCATCATAGTATAGCCGCCAGATGCATGGACGTTGACAATGTCGGCGCCGAGGCCCATGAGCGACGTGAGGCCGCCTGCCACGGTGTTCGGGATGTCGTGAAGCTTGAGGTCGAGGAAGACGTGCTTCCCCTGCTCCTTCAGCCACCGCACGACGTCGGGGCCGACGCTGTAGAAGAGCTCCATGCCGACTTTGTAATAGGAAACGGTGTCGCCGAGCGCCGCAACGAGGGATTTTACATCCTGCATCGTATGGACGTCTAAGGCTACAATCAAGCGGTCATCAGGCAAGGTCGTCCCCTCCTCCTACATAGTCTTGCAGCGCGAGGCTGTAGACGAGGCGGCGTTCGCGCATGAACGAGAGCACGCGCATGACTTCCCACGCCGTGTCGAGCGACGTCAGGCAGGCGACGCCGGTTGATCTTGCCGGTCTTGATCATCTCGATGATGTCGGATTTGCGCTCATGCACTTTGCCAACGATGTCGACGTCGATGCCCATCGAGGCGATGGCACGCGCCGTGCCTTCCGTCGCGCAGAGCTCGAAGCCGAGGTCGGAGAACGCTTTCGCGAGCTGCTTCATTTCTTCCTTGTCCTTGTCGGCGACCGTGAAGAGGATGCAGCCCTTCGTCGGGATGTGGAGGCCTGAGCCGATGATGGCCTTGTAGAGCGCACGGGCATAATGGTAGTCGATGCCCATGACTTCGCCCGTAGACTTCATTTCCGGCCCGAGCGCGATATCGACGTCCGTCATCTTTGCAAACGAGAAGACCGGCGCCTTGACGGCGACATAGGGTTTCGGCGTGACGAGACCAGAGTGATAGCCGAGCTCCTTGACCGTCGCGCCGAGCGCGATGCGCGTCGCGAGGTTGACCATCTTGACGTCCGTGACCTTCGAGAGGAACGGCACCGTGCGCGACGAACGCGGGTTGACCTCGATGATGTAGACCTCATCGTTCTTGACGACGAACTGGATGTTGAGCAGACCTTTGACGTGCAGTGCCTTGCCGAGGCGCTCCGTGTAGTCGATGATGGTGTAAATGACTTTCGCGGAGAGCGTCTGCGGCGGATAGACGGCGATGGAGTCGCCCGAATGGACGCCCGCGCGCTCGACGTGCTCCATGATGCCCGGAATGACGACATCGACGCCATCGGAAATGCCATCGACTTCGACTTCCGTGCCCTCCATGTAGCGGTCGCAGAGCACCGGATGATCCGGCGTGACCTTGACGGCGCGGCTCATGTAGTCGCGAAGCTCCGCTTCATTATAGACGATTTCCATCGCGCGGCCGCCCAAGACGTACGACGGGCGCACCATGACCGGATAGCCGATGCGCGCCGCACCGTCGATGGCATCCTGCAGGTTCGTGACGCTGATGCCCTCGGGGCGCGGGATATGCGTCTGCTGGAGCACTTCGTCAAAGCGCTCGCGATCCTCGGCACGGTCGATGTCGTCAACGGACGTGCCAAAGACCTTGACGCCCGCCTTTTGCAGCGACGCCGCGAGGTTGATGGCCGTCTGGCCGCCGAACTGCACAATGACGCCTTCCGGCTTTTCCTTGTCGATGATGTTGAGGACGTCTTCGGTCGTCAGCGGCTCGAAATAGAGGCGGTCGGAAATATCGAAGTCCGTCGAGACCGTCTCCGGGTTGTTGTTGATGATGATGGCCTCGATGCCCATTTCGCGGAGCGCCCAGACGCTGTGCACGGAGCAGTAGTCGAACTCGACGCCCTGGCCGATGCGGATCGGGCCGGAGCCAAGCACGACGACCTTGCGCGCGTTCGATATCTGCACTTCGTCTTCCTGTGCATGGAACGTCGAGTAATAATACGGCGTCGCGGCTTCGAACTCGGCGGCACACGTATCAACCATCTTGTAGCACGGCAGGATGCCGTTTTCGAGGCGCTGCGTGCGGACTTCGTCCTGTGCCTTGCCCGTGAGCTCGGCGATGGAGCGGTCCGCGAGGCCGACATCTTTCGCGCGGTGCAGCAGCTTCGGCGTCAGCGGCTCTTTCATCAGGCGAATCTCGACGTCCGTGATGTTCTGGATTTTATAAAGGAACCACTTGTCAATCTTCGTGATGTCGTGGATTTCGTCGACCGTCGCGATGCCGCGGCGCAGTGCCTCAGCGATGACGAAGATGCGCTCGTCGTTGATGCGCGCGAGGTTTTTCTTGACACGAGCGTCGTCCCAAGCATCCATCTTTTCCATGTGCAGACGGTGGACGCCGATTTCGAGCGAGCGCACAGCCTTGAGCAGGGCGCCTTCGAAATTGCGGTCGATGCTCATGACCTCGCCCGTCGCCTTCATCTGCGTGCCGAGCGTGCGGTCAGCGTAGACGAATTTGTCGAACGGCCAGCGCGGGAACTTGACGACGCAGTAGTCGAGCGCCGGTTCGAAGCAGGCTTTCGTCTTCTGCGTGACAGCGTTCGTGATTTCGTCGAGCGTATAGCCGATGGCGATTTTGGCCGAAACCTTTGCAATCGGATAGCCCGTCGCTTTCGAGGCGAGCGCCGAGGAACGCGACACGCGCGGATTGACCTCGATGACGTAGTAGCGGTTGCTGTTCGGGTCGAGCGCGTACTGCGCGTTGCAGCCGCCCTCGATGCCGAGCTCGCGGATGATGCGCAGCGAGGCACTGCGGAGCATCTGGTATTCGTGATCCGTCAGCGTCTGCGACGGCGCCACGACGATGGAGTCGCCCGTATGGACGCCGACGGGGTCGAAATTCTCCATGTTGCAGACGGTGATGCAGTTGTCGTTGCCGTCGCGCATGACCTCGTACTCGATTTCTTTCCAGCCCGCGACGCTGCGCTCGATCAGCACCTGGCCGATCATCGAATAGTTCAGGCCCTTGATGACGATTTCGATGAGCTCTTCTTCGTTCTCCGCGATGCCGCCGCCAGTGCCGCCCATCGTATAGGCCGGGCGCACGATGACCGGGTAGCCGATTTCATTTGCAAACGCCACGGCTGCCGGGACATCCTCGACAATCGTGCTTTCGGGAATCGGCTCGCCGAGCTTCTGCATCGTCTCCTTGAAGAGCTCGCGGTCCTCTGCCCGCTCGATGGCTTTGAGCGGCGTGCCGAGCAGTTCGACGTTGAACTTTTCGAGGATGCCGTGCTCGGCGAGCTGCACGGCGAGGTTCAGGCCCGCCTGGCCGCCGAGCGTCGCGAGCAGGCCGTCCGGGCGCTCCTTCTCGATGATTTCCGCGCAGAAATCGACCGTCAGTGGCTCGATGTAGACGCGGTCGGCGATGTGCGTATCCGTCATGATCGTCGCCGGGTTCGAGTTCACGAGGACGACTTCGAGGCCCTCTTCTTTCAGCGCGCGGCAGGCCTGCGAACCCGCATAGTCAAACTCGGCCGCCTGGCCGATGATGATTGGGCCGGAGCCGATGACCATGACTTTTTTGAGGTGTTCCTTTTTCGGCACGGTTCATTCCCCTTTCTTCAGCATCGACCAGAATTCGTCGAACAGGTACATGTTGTCATCCGGGCCCGGCGCGGCTTCCGGATGGTACTGCACGGAAAACAGCGGCAGCTCCGTATGGCGCATGCCTTCGACCGTGCCGTCGTTGACGTTGATATGCGTGACTTCGAGCGGCAGGCCTTCGAGCGAGTCCGCATCGACAGCAAAGCCGTGATTCTGCGAGGAAATCATGACGCGCCCCGTCCGCAGGTCTTTGACCGGCTGGTTCGTGCCGCGATGGCCGAACTTCAGCTTGTACGTTTTCGCGCCGAGCGCGCGGGCAATCAGCTGATGGCCGAGGCAAATGCCGAACATCGGCTTTTTGCCGATGAGCTTCTTGATTTCCTCGATGGCCTCCGGCACGTCGGCCGGGTCGCCCGGACCGTTCGAGAGGAAGATGCCGTCGGGGTTCAGCGCGAGGATATCCTCGGCTTTCGTGCTCGCAGGCACGACGGTCAGCTTGCAGCCCTTTTCATGCAACGACTTCAAGATGTTGCGCTTGACGCCGAAATCCATCGCGACGACATAGGGCGCTTTTTTCTTGTCGGACTCGATTGTGTACGCCTCGGGCGTCGTGACTTCGGCGACGACGTCGCGTTTGAGCGGCACAGCGAACAGGTCGCCCATCTGCTTCTTCGTGGCGTCTTCGGGCACGATGATGCCCTTCATGGTGCCGGCATTGCGGATTTTGCGCGTGACGGCGCGCGTATCGACATTGTAAAGGCACGGCACGCCCTGCTCCGTCAGGAAATCCGCAATGCTCTTTTCATAGTGCCAGTTGCTGCCATGCGCCGCGAGCTCGCCGATGATGAAGCCATGCACGAATGATTTGCGCGACTGCATGAAGATGTCTGCGATGCCATAGTTGCCGACGAGCGGATACGTCAGCGTCAGAATCTGGCCGCAGTACGAAGGGTCGGTCAGGCTTTCCTGATAGCCGACCATGCCCGTATTGAAGACGACCTCGCCGGTCGCCGTGGTATCATTCAAGAGATTCCCCGTGAAGACGCTGCCGTCTTCGAGAATCAATTTTCCTTTCAAAGCCATAGAGACTCCTTTCGTTCCTCAAGCCCATGCTCCATTCACCAGCCTTCTGGCCCCCTCTCTGAGGCAATGTCATTAAGTTAGCGAAAATCTAGCAAATCCAGGCTCCCTCTCCGAGGGGGCTGTCGCCGGAGGCGACTGGGGGTGTGGCGGAGGTAGGACATGGGATGCCGCTGGATTGCTGTCTGCGAAGACGTACCTTCGCAGATACGCTCGAATGGATTGCCAGGTCGTACCTTCGACACACCCACCGCCCCCTTCGGGGTCACCTCCCTCGGAGAGGGAGGCAAGAGTTTGCGGTACTTTACTCCACGATTCCGTCACGCATTGCGACATCGCCATCTACGATGGTCAGAACAGCCTTGCCTTTGAGCTTGCGTCCGACGAATGGCGAATGTGTGCCGCGCGTGTAGAACTTTTTCGCATCGACCGTCCATTCTTTTTCTGGGTCGATGACGACGATGTCGGCGGCGGCGCCTTTGGCGAGCGTGCCGCAGGAAAGGCCGAAGCATTTCGCAGGCTCGTACGTCATTTTGGAGATGATCGTCGGCAGGTCGAGCTTGCCCGTATGGCAGAGGTCGGTCAGCATGATGCCGAGCGAGGTCTCAAGCCCTGGGAAGCCGCTTGGCGCGTACATGTATTCCTGGTCCTTCTCTTCTTCGGCATGCGGCGAATGGTCCGTGACGATGGCGTCAATCGTGCCATCCTTCAGGCCTGCGAGCAGTGCGTCGCAGTCGGCCTGCGAACGCAGCGGCGGGTTGATTTTCGTCGAGGTGTCCGTCAGCGTCACGCACTCATCTGTCAGCGTCAGGTGCTGCGGCGTGCACTCGGCCGTCACGCGGACGCCGCGCTTCTTCGCCTCGCGCACGATGTCGACGGCACGTGCCGAGCTCATATGCGCGACATGGACGCGCGCGCCTGCGTATTCGGCAAGCAGCACGTCACGCGCGACCGCGATGTCCTCGGCGACGGTCGGACGGCCCTTCATGCCGAGCATCGCGCTGCGGTGGCCTTCGTTCATGACGCCCTCCTCGACGAGCGACGTCTCTTCTTCATGGTTGACGATGACCTTGTCGAAGGCATGGAGGTAATCGTAGGCATTGAGCAGCACTTTCGCGCTCGGGTCGAAATGGCCGTCATCGGAGAACGCGACGGCACCGGCCTCGATCATATCGCCGAGCTCGGCGAGTTCCTTGCCCTGCTGGCCTTTCGTGACAGCGCCGATGATTTTGACATGGCAGCGCGCCACATCTTCGGCGCGCTTTTCGAGGCTGCGCACGAGCGCGGCCGTATCGACGACCGGTTTCGTGTTCGGCATCGTCGCGATGGTCGTGAAACCGCCAGCGACGGCGGCTTTCGTGCCGCTCTCGAAATCTTCCTTTGCCTCCTGCCCCGGCTCGCGCAGATGGACGTGCAGGTCGACGAGGCCCGGCGCGACGACCTTCCCGCTCGCGTCGTACACCTCTGCGTCTGCGGCTTTGAGCCCCTGCCCGACCGCTGCAATCTTGCCGTCTTCGATGAGGACATCGGCCACACCGTCAAATTTCGATGCCGGGTCGATGACGCGGCCGCCTTTGAGAATCATCTTCGTCATGCCTGTTTCCCTCCCGTGAGCACCAGCGTGTAGAGTGCCATGCGCACCGCGACGCCATTCTGAACCTCTTCCTGGATGGCCGAATTGTCACCGTAGGCGACGGCCGGTCCGATTTCCCAGCCCTTGTTCATGGGGCCCGGATGCAGAATCAGGACATCGTCTTTCGCGAGCTGCAAGCGGCGCGGGCTCAAGCCGAAAATGCGCGCATACTCGCGCGTCGTCGGGAACAAGCCGCCTTTCATGCGCTCGAGCTGGATGCGCAGGACTTCGATGACGTCGGCGTCCTTGATGGCATCCTCGATGCGCTCATGCACGACGATGCCCGGCTCTTCGTAGAGGAAGCGCGGCAGCAGCGTCCGCGGCCCTGCGATGTGGACTTCCATGCCCATCTTGCGCATGCCGTAGATGTCGGAGCGTGCCACGCGGCTGTGCAGCACATCGCCAAGAATCGCGACCTTGAGGCCCGCGAGGCGGCCTTTGTGCTCCTGGATGGTGAAGAGGTTCAGGAGGCCCTGCGAAGGATGTGCGTGTGCGCCATCGCCTGCGTTGAGGATGACGGGCGAAACGACCTTCGAGGCATATTCTGCCGCGCCCTCGGCCTTGTGGCGCATGACGATGGCATCGACGCCCATCGCCTCGACCGTGTAGAGCGTGTCGCGCAGGCTCTCGCCTTTCACGATGCTCGACGTGCCCGACGTGATGTTGACGACATCAGCGCCGAGGTACTTCGCCGCGAGCTCGAACGACGTGCGCGTGCGCGTCGAGGGCTCGTAGAACAGCGTCACGATGGACTTGCCGCGCAGCGTCGGCACCTTCTTGATGTCGCGGTGGATGATGTTCTTCATCTCCTTCGCGGTCTCGAGCACGAGGCGGATCTCCTCCGGGCTGAAATCCTCAAGGCCGAGGATGTTCTTGCCCCGCATGGATACGGTGTTCTTCTCCAAAAGTGGCCACTCCTTTCGAATGGTTGCATGGGTTTTCGCATCGCGAAACGACATATAAAAAGAGCTCTCCTATGCTGCTGCATAAGAGAGCTCTGGTTGTCCAGAAGTTACACTCTTTCCGTAAATGTTTATGCGTGTATGGCTCCTTTATGCGTCTCGCAGTACGCATGTTAAAAGGGAAATATGCTCTTTTGTGGCCTATGATACCATAAAGGTTGGGAGATTGCAAGCAGGGATTGTGGTCAGTCAATAGCAATCGAAGAATTATAGACAGTCAAAGGTTAAAGCGTATCCAAGAGTCCTGGGGAAGCCGGAATCGCATCTCCTTTGAGTGCCAGCATCAGAGACGTTCCATTGATGAAGTCCCGGTCGGGCTGGAAGCCGCCTTCTACAAGATAATGCGACCATTGTTGGAAAAGCATATCCATAAAGACGAAGCATGTCGGCTTTTCGTTCCGAAGCTGTCTCATGTCACGGAGAATCTTCGCAACAGAGAAATTATTGTCCTGCGAAAATATGTTGAGGAAGAGAGCATCTGGGAAGATCACCAAATTCTGTTGCACGATGGGAAGAATATCCTTGTGCCCGCATATGACAACGCGACGCCCCTGTATGCCACGAATCAGATCCGTACAAAGCCGGATGCCAAGGCGCAGGTTGCTCTGGCAGGCAACGGCAAACTGCGTGTCATCATACCACGGCGAAAGCTGATAGTAGTGACTAAGAAGTTGCGTAAAGTCATCCGTGCTCCCCCACATGCTGTAGTTATGCGCTGCATAATGATAAATGGCAGAGGCTGCCTTCCCCCCGCGTCTGCGCTCGGTTTCCACAAAGGTGTTGTAGCGCACATCAAGCAGGCGGCAGTGTTCAGAAAAAACGTAATTCAGAATATCCTGATCAAAACAGGAATACGTTGGATGCTCGACGAGAAAGGAAAGTCCATCTTCAAGCAACGTCGGATGTTGACGATAGGCATCCATATCGAGAAGCAGGACGCCGGCATTGAAATAACGTTCAAACTTTACAAAACCATCATTGCAGATAGCCTTCGTTTCATTCGCTTTTTCCCAATGAAAAATTTTCATTTCTGGCACAGCAGCCAGACCATTTTCTCCGATTTCTTCTTTCCAGAGATCTTGGATATCGCAGTTGACAATGATATCGCTGTCCAGATAAATTAATCGATGGATGTCTTTTGGAAGAAAGTGCACCAGCAAAAGCCGATAAAGCGACGCAAAACTATACTGCAAAGAAAACCCTTTTTCCCGTGCAGTGCCTACATACTTCTGTACGATTGCATCCATATCGAAGAGCTCATCCATATTGTAGAACACGATATGGTTGGCATACCGACGTGCGAGTTTGGCAAAACGTCGCCGATTTTCTTCTGTCAGAGTTTTATCATGCAGCAGATGGATGGTGACCCAGGCTTTCGTGTTTTCGAACAGCGAACAGATGGACGTCCCCGTCAGCTTGCTGTACTTTCCGTTTTTGTCATAAAGTGCATAGCAGACATGTATCAATGCAATTCCTCCATCCAGCTGTGAAATATCAAAGCTGTTCGAGCACCTTCGTCCGGAGCTCCATCGGTACAGCGACAGCTTCCACGGCCTGCTGGGCGGTCAGCTTCATAGATTTCATGAGGTTGCGTACTGATGCCACCCATGTCCGCGCCTCGCCCTCTGCACGGCCCTCCGCACGGCCCTCCGCACGACCTTCCGCACGACCTTCTTCACGGCCTTCTGCCATGCCCTTTTCGCGGCCTTCCGCTAGTCCCTTTTCGCGGCCTTCCGCTAGTCCTTTTTCACGGGCTTCATCTTCGAGCTGGTCCAGCATGATGGATCTCATATTCATCGACTCCCCTTCCCTTACATTTTCTCCCGCTTCCTTGAAACGAACATCTTGCGTCAAGAGCGCCATCAGATCCAGCATTTCTTTGGCATGATGAACGGATTCTTCGCTTGGATGATATTTCTCTTTCTTTCGCATCTGGCTGAAATATTCAGCAACCATGCGGAATGGATTCGAAAATTTCGCAATCACTTCATCAGGCAGCCATGCCACCTCGATGACATTGATATGATAATCGCTGACATACGGTTCGAGGCGCTCGGGAATACGAAAGCACTCTTTGAGCCGAAGCGGCTTTCCCCAGCGCTTTTCCCATCCGAAATAGAGGACGACCGTCACAACAGGATAAAGCTTCACCGGCTTCGCATTGAGCTCGTCCCGATAAGCCGCGCCATCGTATCCCATGATACGGATGGGCATCACGGCGTCAATAGCTGACTGATTCTCGAGACCGAGCAGCGCGAGGCGCAGCTCGCTGTCCTTCCAAAGCTTCGCGATGTCGCGTTCCTGCGATCGGAGCTTTCCTTCCGCCTTATATGTCGATTGCGGCAGAATGGTTGTCAGCTCTTCGGGCCGGATGACTTCGTCCCCTTGGAAAAGCCCCACGTTCATAATGTTCGCAAAAACATCGGCATATGTCAGCAGACGCTTCTCTGCGACGTCTTTTTCTCCCATGCAGACGCCCCCTTCGTGACAGTTTTCTCCTGCTTTCCTTTATTTTACAGTCATTCGGATGGCAAAGCAAGAGGGCGGCTGCATGGTTTTGTCATGCAACCGCCCTTGAGAGGTTCAATGATTTATTCTTCCCCGATGATGCGGACTTCGGGGTGGAGTTCGACGCCGTGGGCTTCTTTGACGCGGCGCTGGACTTCGTGGATTAGGCCGAGGACGTCTTTTGCCGTGGCGCTCCCAGTGTTGACGACGAAGCCGGCGTGCTTTTTCGAGACCTGCGCGCCGCCGACGGTCAGGCCTTTGAGGCCGGTTTCCTGGATCAGCGTGCCCGCGTAGTAGCCGGTCGGGCGCTTGAATGTGCTGCCGGCGCTGGCCATTTCAAGCGGCTGCTTTGTCTCGCGGCGCTCGGTGAAGTCGGCAATCTTGGCATTGATGGCTTCTTTGTCGCCTTCTTTGAGCTGGAGCTCGACTTCACAGATGGCTTCGCCATTCGTCTGGTAGATGCTGTGACGGTAGCCGAGATCGATGGCGGCTGCGTCGCGAGACATGCACTCGCCGTCCATTGTGACGGAGCGCACGCGCGAAACGACGTTCTTCATTTCGCCATCATAGGCGCCAGCGTTCATGAAGACGGCGCCGCCGAGGCTGCCCGGGATGCCGCAGGCAAATTCCATACCCGTGAGGCCATGCTCGGCAGCCGCGGCCGAGACGTCTTTGAGAAGAGCCCCTGCGCCTGCGATGATTTTTGTCCCTTCAACGCGGATGGAGGACATCGGGTGATTGAATTTGACGACGGCGCCGCGGATGCCGCCATCGCGCACGAGGACATTCGAGCCATTGCCGAGGATCGTCAGGGGGATGCTGTACTCTTTGAGCAGCTGCAGGATCTTGCCGACTTCTTCGGCGGACGACGGGAACAGCAGGTAGTCGGCCGGGCCGCCGATCTTGAAGGTCGTATGTAGTTTCATCGGCTCGTCCTGAAGAAGCTGGGAGGGGTTGAGGAAAGATTGGAGGGCTTTGATGAAGGCTGGATTTTTCATGATATTTCTCCTTATCGCACCCGCGGAAGCTGCGTCGTGCGGATTGTCGTGTCGTACAGGGGACTCCCCCTGCCACTTCGTGGCCCTCCCCCCTCAAAGAGGGGGGCTGACGCTAGGAGTTAGAGATGCAAGCCGGGGCCGGCTTCGGCGAGCTGGGCGAAGTTTTGCTGGCGCAGGGCTTCGTAGGCGACGATGGCGACGGAGTTCGAGAGGTTCAGGGAACGGGCTTCGGAAATCATCGGGATGCGGACGGCCGTGTCCCAATGCGCCTGCAGGAGCGTCTCGGGAAGGCCTTTCGTCTCCTTGCCGAAAACGAGCATGTCATCGGGCATGAACTGGACTTCCGTGTAGGAGCGCGGCGCCTTTGTGGAAAGGAAGTAGAAGTTGTGGCCGCGGTACATGGCGGCGACTTCATCGAAGTTTTCGTGGTAATGCACCTTGACGAGGTGCCAGTAGTCGAGGCCGGCGCGCTTGAGGTATTTGTCGTCCGTCGAAAAGCCGAGCGGCTTGACGAGATGGAGCTCGATGCCCGTCGCCGCGCAGAGGCGGGCGATGTTGCCGGTGTTGCCGGGGATTTCTGGTTCTACTAAAACGATATGCAAAATGAATGTTCCTTCCTTACAGCTGCCCGATCATTTTATGTGTCTGCGGAATCACTCTTACGTCCTTTAGTTGTTCCAGTGCCGCTGCCTGCATGGCGAGGACGCGTTCTGGCGGACAGGCCGCGACGCCGCCGTAGGGCGTGACGGGCTGGAGGATCAGCAGGGCTTCGGGGGCCGTGTCGTGCAGCAGGGTGATGGCGTGGTGGAATTCTTCTTCCCCCGTTTCGGCCGAAATGACGATCTTGACGTAGAGGTCTTTCTGCCGCGCGAGCGCGAGGAATACGCGATGTTCTTCCCAGACCGGCTGTTTGAGGATGCTCGGCAGCTTGATGTCCATGCTGATGATGTAGATGTCCGGCAGGATGGATTCAAGCTGCTTTGCGAGCGTGCCATTCGTTTCGAGGAAGAACGGCACGCGGCTTTCGATTTCCTGCCGCAGGGCATGGATGAAGGACGCATGCAGCAGCGGTTCGCCGCCTGTGAAGCTCACGGCCTGATGATGCGTTTCGGCGAGCAATGCGTTGATGCGGGCGGCGACGTCTTTGACGCTCAGCGGGTTTGCCACGTTTTCAAAGCTGCGGCTGCCCGCATGTGTCTCGATCTGGCATGTCGGGTGCGCGCCGGGCGCGTTTTCGGTGTCACAGAAGCGGCACGCGAGGTTGCAGCCTTCAAAGCGCACAAAAATCTGGCGACAGCCGACATACTTGCCCTCGCCTTGGATGGAAGAAAAAATCTCAATGAGGTTTTCCTGCAACAGTGATGCCTCCAAAAACAATTACGTTACAATGCCGAGTACGTGATGGACGATTTCGGCGATTCCCAGACGGTCACGGACGCGAGGAACGCCCTGCCCTCTCCTTCTGGAAAGATGCCGCTGGCCGCGAGGCGTTCGAAGATGATGCGTGAAAGGTTTTCGGCCGTCGGATTCACGCCGTCCGCAAACGGCGCGATTTCATTGAGGAAACGATGGTCGAAGCCATCGAGCACATCGGCGAGCGCTTTCTTGACCTTTTTAAAGTCAATGAGCATGCCGAGCTCGTCAAGCTCCGTGCCTTTGACCGTTGCCTCGACGACCCAGTTGTGGCCGTGCAGGCGGGCGCATTTGCCCGGATAGTTTGGGATCTGGTGGGCGGCTTCGAATGCGCCCTCGACTTTCAGTTCATACATATTCTTTTACTTTCCTACGTCTTTCGTGTTTTTGACATTGCCGACGATGTCGCTCATCGTCATGGCGCGCGTGTGCTTCGTGTGGCTCCATTCGTGTTCGTTGCGGTGGATGAAGCCGAGGAAGATAATCGGGATCCACGAGTAGATGAAGACCGGATAGAGCAGCATGTAGAGCCAGGATTTCCATTTCGCGCGAATCTTGATCAGGATGATCATCGGCAGGATGTACTGGCCGAGCATGATGGCCGTCATAAGCTGCGACGGCATGAAGTTGTAGATGTTCGTATAGAACGGCGGGAACGCGAGCTGGATGTAGCTGATGATGATGAAGACCGTCGAGATCATGAGGAAATGCGGCTGCATGAGGTAGATGCATTCATCCCACATGCGGATGTCCTTGTGCTTCCAGCCGGCCTTGAGCATCTTCGGGATGAAGCGGTTGCCGACGTCGAACTGGCCCTGCGCCCAGCGGCGGCGCTGGTTCCAGGACTGCTTGAATGTCAGCGGCTTCTCGTCGTAAATGATGGCGTCATGCGCCCAGGCTGTCTTGATGCCTTCGGCCATGCACTTCATCGTAAATTCCATGTCTTCCGTCAGGCACGTTGCCTGCCAGCCATGCTTTTTGAGGATTTCAACATCAAAGCACATGCCCGTGCCGCCGAGGCAGGCCGAGAGACCGATGTTCGATTTTGCGAGATGCGAGATGTAGCAGATGACCCAGAACGCGATGGCGAACGTGCCGGACACCCAGGTGTCATACGGGTTCTTGGCGTCCATGTAGCCCTGGATGACCTTGTCGCCCTTGCAGAGGCGGTTGTTCATCTCCATGAGGAACTGCGGATGCACGAGGTTGTCGGCGTCAAAGACGCAGATGGCGTCGTACTGCTTTTCCATCTTGAACAGGCGATTGAACATCCAGTCGAGCGCGTAGCCCTTGCTCTTTTTCGTCGGATGCGTGCGGACATGGACGAGCGCACCGGCATCCGAGGCGATTTTCGCCGTGTTGTCCGTGCAGTTGTCCGCGATGACATAGATGTCATACATGTCCTTGGGGTAATTGAGCTGCTTAAGGTTTTCGACGAGGTCGCCGACGACGACTTCCTCGTTGTGTGCCGCCACGACGAGCGCGAACGTCTTCTTCGGCGTCTTGATCTTGTTCTCTTTCCGCCGCCACATGCCGCAGAAGCCGATGACGAAGAAATAGAGCGTGAAGAGGAAGATGAGGATCTGCATTGGCACCATGATGATGTCAAAGGGATGCGTGAGTGTCATGGTTCAGTCCTTTTTTGAAAACAGCAGAAACAGCGAGTTCACGATGCCGAACGCTGCATACGTCGAGAAGATGGCAACAAAGATGGCTGGGACGATGGCCTCGCGGCCGGCCCAGACAATGGCGACAAACATGATGGCGGCAAGGATTTTCGGAATCGCATAGAGCTTGTCTCCCCCGTCGCCCTTGAAATTCGGATAATGCACCTCGCTGACCATGAGATAGGCAACGATGGCCATGAGGAGCGGATACGACCAGCCGAACACATGCGGATCGACGCCGAGCATCGTGAAGAGCAATGTCGTCATCGCGACGATGTTGCCGCCGGCTGGGATTGCGAGGCCCTGGAAATAACCGTGCACGGCGCTCGCATTGACATTGAAGCGCGTGAGGCGCCACATGCCGCAGATGGCAAAGAAAATGGCGACGACGCAGCCGAGGAGGCCGAACGTGTTGAGGTAGAACTCATAGGCTAAGAGTGCCGGTGCGACGCCGAACGAGCCGAGGTCGCAGAGCGAGTCCATCTCCTTGCCGAACTCGCTCGCGACGCCGAAGAAGCGCGCCGTGCGCCCATCGAGGCCGTCCGCGACGAGTGCGCAGAGGATGAAGACCGACGCGAGGAAAAAGTCATGATGCAGCGTCGAAAGCATGGAGCACATGCCGAACACGAGGTTCGAGGCCGTGCACATATTCGGGATGATTCTCCGATAATTCATTGATTTCGCTCCCTTTTATTTCTCTTTGATGCGGCCGAGCACCGTCTTCCCGCCCGTGACTTTCTGCCCGGGCTTCACGAGGACGTCGACGTCGGCGACGGGCATCGTGACTTCGAGGCACGAGCCGAAGCGGATCATGCCGTAGAGCTCGCCCTGTGCGAGGTGGTCGTCCATCGTGACCCACGAGACGATGCGGCGCGCGAGGATGCCCGCGATCTGCTTGACCGTGATGCGCAGGCGATCATTCTCGATGCCGATGAGATGATGCTCATTTTCGAAACCAACCTCGTCCTTGTAGGCGGGGCGGAACCGGCCGCAGAAGTATTTCTGCAGCTGGATGTCGCCATCCATCGGACTGCGGTTGACGTGGACGTTGAAGACCGACATGAAAATGACGACCTTCTTGCACGGGCCGCTGACGAATTCGTCGGGGTCATGGTCGAGCTCCGCGACCTCCTGCACCGTGCCGTCGGCTGGCGACAGGATGGCGCTCGCGTCCTTCTGAATCGTCCGGTGCGGATTTCGGAAGAAATAGCAGAAATAGCACATGAGGACGAGGGGGACGGCGGCGGCATACGGATGCAGGCCGAAGCCCAGGAGCACCGCCAGCGCGAAACAGGTACCGATGAAGGGATAGCCTTCTCTTACGATGGTCACAAAATACCTCCCGGCATACGTTCAATTCAGTCTCAACTATTATAGTAGATTCTTTTTCGTTTGTCTACTTTTCGGCGGTTCAGTGGCGCGAGGCGTGGACTTTGAAGACGAATTTCGGGAGCGCGAGCAGGCGGCCGGCGCGTTTCGGCTGCATCATGCCGCGGAACAGCCATTCGAGCTTGGCGCGCTGCATCCAGCGCGGTGCGCGCTTCATGACGCCGGCCATGACGTCAAACGTGCCGCCGACGCCGATGCAGACGGGCACGCCGAGCACGTCCTTGTATTTCTGGAGCCACTTCTCCTGCTTCGGCACGCCGAGCGCTGCGAGCAGGATGTCGGGATGCACCGCCTGGATCTTCGAGACGATAGCAGGCTCGTCCTCTTCCGTAAAGAAGCCGTTGCGCGTGCCGACGATCTCGATTCCTGGGTAGAGCTTTTCGGCTTTTTCCTTCGCCTTTTCGGCAACGCCGGGTGCCGAGCCGAAGAAATAGAGACGGTAGCCGCGCGAAGGCGCGAGGCGCATGAGCTCCTGCGCCATGTCGTAGCCTGCGACGCGCTCGGGCATTTCGTGGCCGAGGTGATGCGCGGCCCAGACCGTGCCCGCGCCGTCCGGCGTGACCATGTCGGCGCTGCAGAGAATGTTCTTGAGTTCCTTGTCATGCGTCGCGCGCATGAGCATCTCGGCATTCGCCGTCGCAACAAGCTTCGGCTGCCCTTCTTTGATGAATCCCTCGATGCGCGTGACGGCCTCTGTCATCGTCACAGCATCGACCGGGACGCCGAGAATATCAACTTTCTGTGCCATATAGGGTTGCCCCCTTCGTTTGTTCTGGAATCATATCTATAAAGTTTAGCACAAATGACAGAAGAAGCAAACATTTATTTTTCTGATGGTCTCTGGTATACTGAAAGCGCTGCCTCTACCTCATAGGAGGGAGGTGATATCGATGGACCTTTTTGCGACCTTGGTCATCGGGATTCTGGCGGGCGTCATCGCCAACCTGCTGACCGAATACATCATCCATCACTGGCAGCATTAACACCCGTGCGTACCATTGACCTGACCAGTCAATGATGGCGCAGAGAAAGGCCCCTGCAGGTGACCAAACCCGCAGGGGCCTTTTTCCGGTGATCGATAACCGATGGACCTTTTTGCTCCTTATGCACTTTTATTATACGATAAGGATGGGAAAAATGCAAGGATGTGAGCTCGCAAAGAGTTGTTCTCGCTCGCGGGAAGGCGGGGGCTTCCAACGGGAACAACGCTGACACGGCCTGTCGGGGCTCGACGGACTATGAAGCGATTAGTTCACATCGCACTACCTCGATTTTTTCCGTTTCCTTACAGCTAAAAGTTCCCTTTTGGAAGTCCCCGCCTTCCCGAAGCCGCATCGTGCCTCGCGGCCTCAACATTTGCGAGAGGGAGGACAGCGTCGTTCGAACTCCCCATCTGTGTACGTCGTCTCTTATTCGTACCAGCTCCGCCCTCCCCTCGTTTGAGCACGCGAGGCAACTTTGTATTCTTCGGGAGGAAGGGGGCTTTCCCTCGGAAATTTTTACACGCGAAGCGCGTACTTTTTCCGAGGGGAAGCCCCCTTTCGAATGCGAGCACACGCCAAACTTCGCGTGCGCCAAACTCTGTTTATTTTTCTTCTTTTTTCTTTGCAACAGCCGTGCGAATCGACAGCTCTCTCAGCTGCTTCGGATCGACTTCCGACGGCGCGTTGCTCATGACGTCTCTTGCGCTCTGGTTCTTCGGGAACGCGATGACATCGCGGATGCTGTCGCGCTTCGCCATGAGCATGACGAGGCGGTCGAGGCCGAAGGCGAGGCCGCCGTGAGGCGGCGTGCCGTACTGGAACGCATCCATCATGAAGCCGAACTTCTCATGCGCCTGCTCCGGCGTGAGGCCGAGGGACTCGAAGACTTTCTCCTGGAGTTCCGCGTTGTAGATACGGAGCGAGCCGCCGCCGATTTCGACGCCGTTGAGGACCATGTCGTAGGCATTCGCCTTGACGCGGCCCGGGTCGCTCTTGAGGTACTCGATGTCTTCGTCGCGCGGTGCCGTGAACGGATGGTGCATGGCTTTCCAGCGGTTCTCTTCGTCGCTCCACTCGTACATCGGGAAGTCGACGACCCAGAGGAAGCGCAGGGCATCCGGGTCAATCAGGCCGCGCTCTTTGCCCATTTCGAGGCGGAGCTGGCCGAGCGCCGTGTCAACGACGAGGCGCTTGTCGGCGACGACGAGCAGCAGGTCGCCGGTCTTGGCGCCCGTAGCTTCGGCGATCTTTGCAAACGTCGCATCGTCGTAGAATTTCTTGAACGGGCTCTTGATGCCCTCTTCGGCGTACTGAATCCAGGCAAGGCCTTTTGCGCCATAGATCTGGACGAACTTGACGAGGTCGTCGAGGCGACGGCGCGGGATATCGGCGTAGCCGTCCACCTTGATGCACTTGACCATGCCGCCATTTTCGATGACGGAGTTGAAAACCTTGAACGTCGAGCCCTTGACGTACTCGCTGATGTCCATGAGCGGCATGTCAAAGCGCAGGTCCGGCTTGTCGGAACCGTATTTGTCCATGGCCGTATCCCACTCCATGCGCTCGAACGGCGTCGGGATGTCGCGGCCGATGGCCTTCTGGAACAGCTCCTTGATCATGCCTTCCATCATCGTCAGGATGTCTTCCTGGCTGATGAACGACATTTCGATGTCGAGCTGCGTGAATTCCGGCTGGCGGTCAGCGCGCAGGTCTTCGTCGCGGAAGCAGCGGACAATCTGGAAGTATTTTTCGAAGCCGGCAACCTGCAGAATCTGCTTGAAGATCTGCGGGGACTGCGGCAGGGCGTAAAATTCGCCCGGGTTGACGCGGCTCGGCACGAGGAAGTCGCGCGCGCCTTCCGGCGTGCTCTTGCAGAGCATCGGCGTCTCGATTTCGAGGAAGCCGTTGCGGTCGAAGTAGTCGCGCATGATCTTCGTGACGCGGTGACGCAGGATGATGTTCTTCTGCATCTCCGGGCGGCGCAGATCGAGGTAGCGGTACTTCAGGCGGACTTTCTCATCGACGTCAACGCCATCCTGGATGTAGAAAGGAGGCGTCTTGGCCTTGTTGAGGATGCGAAGCTCCGTGCAGACGACTTCGATCTCGCCCGTATCGATGTGCGGGTTGACGGTCTCCTCGCTGCGCGCGCGGATCGTGCCGCGGACGGCGATGCAGAACTCGTTGCGGAGGGATTCCGCCTTGTGGAACGTGCCCTCGTTCATGGCCGCTTCATCGAAGACGACCTGGACAAAGCCCGAACGGTCGCGCATGTCGACGAAGATGAGTCCGCCGTGGTCGCGGCGACGCGACACCCAGCCGCAGAGGACGACTTCCGTCCCCACGTCCGTCTTGCGAAGCTCGCCACAATGGTGGTCGCGCTTCATGCCTTGTAATGTTTCCATGAAAATATATCACCTCAAAAAATGAAATTACATATATGAGTGACCCGCGAAGATTGGCACTTATTCGCTGTCAGACGGGTGCTTCCTCTTGGAAAAAAGTACGCGCTTCGCGTGTAAAAATTTTCCAAGAGAAAGCCCCCGTCTTCCCGAAGCCAGTGCTTGTCACGCGGTGTCATATGACGAGCCTTTCCTCGCAAGAAGTTTTGCTCTCCCCACGAAAGAATGTGGGCGCGTGCCCCGTTGTTTCTCCGGGGAGGCGGGGGCTTTCAAAAGGAAACTTTTAGCTGTTCGGACGGCAGGTCATTTCTGCGTTGCACATCGGAACAATCTGTACGCAAAAACTGCGTTTTACCGCCTTGCAAGTCCGAAGCAGCGTTGTTTCCGTTGGAAGCCCCCGCCGGACCACGCGAGAGAGCCCATGTTCGCGAGCTTTTACTTCATCAATACTCCAATCACATCCTCAAGCGCCACGCTCTTCTGTTCGCTCTTTTCCATGTCCTTGACTTGGACGGTGCCGTTTGCTACTTCGTCTTCGCCGAGGATCAGGGCGTATCTGGCGTGGTGCTTGTTCGCCTGCTTCATCTGAGCTTTCATGCTGCGGCCAGCGTAGTCCATGTTGGCGGTGAGGCCGGCGTGGCGGCAGTCTTCGAGGAGCTTGAAGGCGGGCGCCTGCGCGGCGTCGCCGAGGGCGACGACGAAGACGTCGGTGTGTTCGTCTGCGGGCGGCACGAGGTTCTGCTTTTCAAGGGCCAGCAGCACGCGCTCGAGGCCGGTCGCGAAACCGACGGCCGGGGTCGGCTTGCCGCCGATTTCCTCGATGAGGCCGTCATAGCGGCCGCCGCCAGCCACAGCGCTCTGGGCGCCGAGCGGCGCGTATTTGATTTCAAACGCCGTCTTCGTGTAGTAGTCGAGGCCGCGCACGAGACGCGGGTCGAGCGTAAATGAGACGCCGGCTTCCGTCAGATACGACTGAACTTTCTCGAAGTGCTCTTTGCACTCATCGCAGAGGCAGTCCGTGATTTTCGGCGCACCTGCCATAAAGGGCTTGTCGGCATCGACTTTGCAGTCGAGGATGCGAAGCGGGGCGCGGTCGAAACGGCTCTTGCAGTCGTCGCAGAGTTCGTCAAGATATGGACGGAAATAGTCCTGCAGCGCCTTGCGGTACGCCGGACGGCACTTCGGGCAGCCGACAGAATTCAGGCTGAGTGCGAGGTCTTTGAGGCCGAGCGACTTCAGGAAGTCAATGGCGACGAGGATGACCTCGGCGTCGACGGCGGGATTTTCCTCGCCGAGCGCCTCGATGCCGAACTGGTGGAATTCGCGCATGCGGCCGGCCTGCGGACGGTCATAGCGGAACATCGAGCCGATATAGAACAGCTTGACGAGCGAGCTGTCGCCATAGAGCTTGTTCTGGAGGTACGCGCGCACGGCGGACGCCGTGTTTTCGGGGCGGAGCGTGATGCTGCGGCCGCCGCGGTCTTCGAACGTGTACATCTCCTTGTCGACAACGTCGGTGCCTTCGCCGATGCCGCGGTGGAAGAGCTCCGTATGCTCGAACATCGGCGTGCGGATCTCCTCATATCCATAGCGGCGGCAAAGATCACGAATCTTGCCCTCGACGTAGTTCCACTCCCCGACCTTGTCGGGCAGGATGTCATTCGTGCCGCGCGGTGCATTTGTCAGCATGGCTTGTCCCCCTCGTTTTCATTTCCATAAATACGTTCGAGCAGGTTTGCTCGTTTTTCAATATAGAGATCAATATCCCTCAGATATGTTTTCAAATCTTTTGCGTTGAACGCCGACCGCAGGCAGTGGTTGCGCCAGTCGACGACCTTCGTAGCCGCCGCGCCGCCGATGCCCAGGATGGTCTGGTGTTCTTCCATGATCTGGATGTTGTACATGCCCTCGGCGCCGGGCTTGCAGCAGCCGATGTTTTCGAGGTCGCCGCTCTGGTAGCCCTGGCGGTAAAGGTAATAGGGCCGCATGCCTTCCTTTTTGACCGCCGCGAGCGCGACCTCCGACATCTTGCGCGTCTCTTCGTCGCTCGGCAGCTCGACGTGCTGTTCCTCCATCATCTTCTGGAGGCGCGAGCCGCGCTTGATGGCGAGGGCGTGGAGCGTGATGTCGTCGGGGCCGAGCGCCGTGATCTTTTCCATCGTGTCGCGCACATCGTCGGCCGTCTCGCCTGGCAGGCCGAGGATGACATCCATGTTGATGTGCGGAATGCCCGCTACCTGCAAGGCGTGGAACATCTCTTCGACCTGCTCCGGCGTATGGCGGCGGCCGATGCGGTCGAGCGTTTTCTGCTGCATGGACTGCGGGTTGACGCTGACGCGCGTGACATGGAGGCGTTTCATCGTCTCGACTTTCGCCGCCGACATGCTGTCGGGACGTCCGGCCTCGACGGTAAATTCTGCGATGTCCTCGTTCCAGAACGCATCGCAGACGCTCTGGAGCATTTCGTCAAAATACGCATCGGGCAGGCTCGTCGGCGTGCCGCCGCCGACGTAGATGTTCTGGACGCGGAAGCCGTATTTTGCAATCGCCTGCTGGACGGCCGCGAGGTCTTTGGCAAAAACCTCCATGAATTTCCGCAGCGTCTTTTCGCCCGGCAGGATGTTCGATGGGAACGAACAGTAGAGGCAGCGCGTCAGGCAGAACGGGATGCCGACATAGATGCTGACGGTCTTTTCATCCGACGTCTCAAGAAACGGCACCTGGCGGAACGCCATCGGGGTGATGAGTTCTGCCTTTTCGCGACCACAGTCGTAGTCGCCCATGAGACGCTCGATGATGCCCGCCTCGTCCATGCCGCCCTGCCGCCAGCGATGCACGATCTTTGTCGGCCGCACGCCGTGGAGGATGCCCCATGGCGCGGGCAGCATCGCGAAATGCTGGAGAAAGATGCGGTAGAGATTGCGTTTGAACAGCCGGTGATAGGCCGCGCTTTCACGCTCGTCGGGCGCGCCCTGCCCCGCCTCGCGATAGCAGCTTTCCGTGCCATCGGGGTGGTATGCATAAAGCAGCGTTTCAGCGCGCACGCAGCCATTGCCGCCCTGCGCTTTCGCAAGTGGTGGCAGCTTTCGATGCACGACGGAGAGCTGTGCAAAGTCCGCGTCAAAGCATGGGCCCGCAACCTCGATTTTGAAGAGGTTCAGCACCTCCTTCGTGATTTTGACGACAACTTCCTGATGGTCATTGATCGTCAACGTCTCAATCTTCACCGCGTTCCTGACACTCCTTGCAGACTCCGTAGAATTTCACCTGATGGTCGAGCGTCTTGAAACCGCATTTTTTGAGGATGTCCGCCTCGAGGTCTTCGAGCATGTCCTCGTCAAATTCTTCGACCTTGCCGCATTTCGTGCAAATCAGGTGATGGTGATGGTGGCGTTTCGGGTCGGTCGTGTTGACTTCATAGCGGCTGCATCCATCGCCGAACTCCATCTTCTGCAAGACGCCGAGGTCCGAAAGCAGTTCGAGCGTGCGATAGACGGTCGCGAGGCCGATCTCGGCTTTCCGCTCGCGCAGGATGTCGTGGCAGTCCTCTGCCGAGAGATGTTCGCCCGGATGGTCGAGGAAGATCTGCAGGACGATCTGGCGCTGCGGCGTCATCTTGTGCTGGCGCTCCTGCAGCTTCTGCTTGAGGTCTTCCATGGTATATGTCTGTGCCATACGATATCTATCCCCTTTGTGCAAGGATTGGCTGAAATCTCAAATACCAATATTATAACAAAAACGATGTAAAAAAACAAACACGGGCTCAGTTCGAAGCGCTCCCCATGGCGCGGGCGACGCTGAAGACGTCTTTGAGACGGCGGAGCTTCGTCATGACCTGCTGGACCTGCGCCGCATTCTGCACGGAAAGGCTCATGCGGACGGTCGAGGTCTTGTTGCTGCGGTTCGGGCTCGCGTTGACGGACGAGATGTTGAGCTTCATCTCGGACGGCACGGCCAGGAGTTCCTGCAGCACGCCGACCTTGTCGTTGCAGATGATTTCGATTTCGACCGTGTAATCTTTGTCGAGGCCGATGTCCCAGCTGACCTCGATCATGCGCGAAAGGTCGGAATCCGAGCCCTGCAACACGTTCGGACAGTCGGCGCGATGGACAGAGACACCGCGGCCGCGCGTGATGTAGCCCGTGATCGGGTCGCCCGGAATCGGGTTGCAGCATTTCGCGAGGCGGACGAGCAGGCCGCTCTCGCCTTCGACGAGGACGCCGTGACTCGACTTCGATTTCTTGCCCGTCTTGCCGGTCGGCGTCTTGAGCTTCGAGAGGATGGCCGAGACATCGGGCGGCGTGACGGCCTGCAGCTCTTTCTTGTAGAGCTCGATGAGCTTTGTCAGCACGCCATGCATTGTGACGCCGCCATAGCCGATGGCCGCGAGCAGGTCTTCCTCGCTCGGGATGTTCATTTTTTCGGCGACCTGCTGCAGGCGGCCTTCCTTCAGGAGGTCGTGCGTATCATAGCCAAGATGCTTCGCTTCCTCTTTGAGGTATTCGAGGCCGCGCGTGATGTTTTCTTCGCGCTTCTCCTTCTTGAACCACGATCGAATCTTCGTTCGTGTCTCGCCCGAGGCCACGATGTTGAGCCAGTCGCGCGACGGACCGCTGTTTGACTTGTTCGTGACGATCTCGACGATGTCGCCGTTCTTGAGCTTGTACTCGAGCGGCACGAGCTTGCCGTTGACTTTCGCGCCGACGCAGTGGTGGCCGACCTGCGTGTGGATGCGGTAGGCGAAATCAATCGGGATGGAGCCTTTCGGCAGGTCGATGACGTCGCCGTTCGGCGTGAAGACGAAGACTTCGTCAGAGAAGATGTCGACTTTGAGCGCCTCGAAATACTCGCGCGGGTCGCTGTATTCCTGCTGGAGATTGACCATCTGGCGCAGCCAGCTCATCTTCTGATCCATCTCGCTGCCCGCAACGGCGCCCTTGCCCTGCTCCTTGTACTTCCAGTGCGCCGCGACGCCGTATTCCGAGACCTGGTGCATCTGGAACGTGCGGATCTGGATTTCGAGCGGGTAGCCCTTCGTCATGACCGTCGTGTGCAGCGACTGGTAGCCGTTCGATTTCGGCATGGCGATGTAGTCTTTGAAACGACCCGGAATCGGCTTCCACATGGCATGGATGACGCCGAGCACGCCATAGCAGTCCTTGACGGTATCGACGAGGACGCGCACGGCCGAGAGGTCGTAGATTTCGCTGATGTCCTTGTTGTCGCGCTTCATCTTCTTATAGATAGAATAAAAGTGCTTGGCGCGGCCGGAAATCTCAGCTTTGATCTTCGCCTCTTTGAGTTTTTCGCGAATCTGCACGATGGCGTCGTCGATAAAGGCCTGGCGCTCCTGGCGCTTCTGCTTGACGCTCTCGACGAGGTCGTAATATTTCTCGGGCTCGAGGTAGCGCAGGCAGAGGTCTTCGAGTTCCCATTTGATGTTCGAAATGCCGAGGCGGTTCGCGAGCGGCGCGTAGACCTCGATGGTCTCTTTCGCGATGCGCTGCTGCTTCTCGCGCGGCATGTATTTGAGCGTGCGCATGTTGTGCAGGCGGTCCGCGAGCTTGATCATGATGACGCGGATGTCCTTTGCCATCGCGAGGAACATCTTGCGGTACGTCTCGAGCTGCTGCTCCTCGCGCGACTTGTACTTGATGCGTGAGAGCTTTGTCACGCCGTCGACGAGTTCCGCGACTTCCTTGCCGAACATCTGCTCGAGCTGTTCCGTCGTGTAGATCGTGTCCTCGACGACATCATGGAGGAGCGACGCCGCGATCGTGATGTCGTCGATATGGAGCTCCGTGAGAATCTGGGCGACGTGGAGCGGGTGGATGATGTACTCCTCGCCCGAGACGCGCTTCTGCCCCTTGTGCGCGGATAGGGCGAGCTCATAGGCCCTCTGGATCAGGCGGAGGTTCGCCTTCGGCTGGTAGCTCTTGACTTCATTGATGATGGTTTCGATGGTCACCGGTTCTTTGTCGATGCTCTGCATGGTACCATCCCTCGCTTTCATGATTCTCGTTTGCTCGTATAAAATCTAGTATACCGCATGGAATCAAGGTTGACAACGGGTCTGAGAGGATTTCTCTCACGAAAGGCTCTGATGCGTCCGGAAACTTTCCGACGCCATGAGGTCGAGCTTTCCTGCGGGCGGGACGAGGCGGCAGGTGCCTTCGGCGAGCGTCGTGACGAGGAGATGGAGCTCCGTGAAGACGCGCAGGCCTTCTTTGAGCGTGTAAAGCGCCATGTGGCGCCCCATGTCCTGCTCGAAGAGCGCCACGAGGCGGACGGGGTCGAGCGGCAGGTCCCCGCCCTTTTTCTGCCGCGAAAGCAGGAAGCGGTAGAGGTCGGCGAGCGCGGCGCGGTCGGGATAGATGCGCGCGGATTCGGCCGGGCGCAGGCTGTCGACGATGGCCTGCACGCGGCGGCTGCCCTGCCATTCGTTGATGGATGGCTTGTAGACGATGTCGAGCGGTTCGGCGTTGACGAGGCCCGCGAGGGCCGCATGGCTCCACCAGAGCATCTCGATGGACTGTTCGCGCCCCGAAAGGAAGAATTTGAGGTGCGTGCGGTCTTTGCCGATGGCGCGCGCCCCCTCGCCGCGCAGATTGCGTGCGCCGAACAGCGGCTTCGGGTTGCCCTCGCCATACGGTTCGAGACGCGCAATCTCCTCGATGAGGTCAAGCGTGACATCGAGCGGCTGCATCTCGAACTCGATGCGCGCGACCGGCGTGTAGTCTTCTTTGGAAAGGTGCGCTTTCGCATAGGCGCAGAACGCCGCACGGAACGCGGGGATGTCGGCCGTCCGAAGCGACAATCCCGCAGCCTGTGCATGGCCGCCGAACTGCGTGAGGTGCTCCGCGCAGGCCGCAAGCGCGTCATGCATGTGAAGGCCCTCGATGCTGCGGCACGAGCCTTTTGCCATGCCGCCGTCGATGGAGAGCAGGATGACGGGCTTGTAATATGTCTCGACAAGGCGTGACGCGACGATGCCGATGACGCCCGAGTGCCAGCCCTCACCCGCAAGCACGATGGCGGGAAGCTGTTCCATGTCCTCCCCTGCCAGCTGCTCTTCCGCGCGCGCAAGGATGTCCTGCTCGACGGCCTGACGCTCCTGATTCAGCGCATTGAGACGGTCGGCGAGCTCCTGCGCCTCGACGGCGTCCTGCGTCAGGAGCAGCCGGGCGCCGAGCATGGCCGTTGCCATGCGGCCCGCAGCATTGAGGCGCGGCGCGAGCTGGAAACCGACCTGTTCAGCCGTGACCGAGGCGGGATCGACGCCCGCGACATCCATAAGGGCGCGCAGGCCGACGTTCTGCGTCTCTGCCATGCGTGCGAGGCCGAGGCGCACGATCTTGCGGTTTTCGCCGAGCAGCGGCACGATGTCGGCGACCGTGCCGAGCGCGACGAGTTCGAGCCCCTGCTCCCACGGCTTGTGGCGGAGCGTCAGAGAAAGCGCGTTGCAAAGTTTGAACGCAACGCCGACGCCGCAGAGGTTCTTGTCAGGATACATATCATCTTCGCGATGCGGGTTCACGATGGCGCAGGCGGGCGGCAATGTATCGCCCGGCAGATGGTGGTCGGTCACGACGATGTCGAGCTTTCCCTGCAGGCCCGCCACGTCCTCGACCGAAGAAATGCCGCAGTCAACGGAAACGAGCAGCGACGATGTTTCCGCGATTTTCTCAAGCGCCGCACGGTTGAAGCCATAGCCTTCGCGGAAGCGGTCAGGGATGTAGATGTCGGCATCAGCGCCGAGCGTGCGCAGGCAGGTGCAGAGCAGTGCCGACGACGTCATGCCATCGACGTCGTAGTCGCCATAGACCGTGATATGCTCCCCGCCGTCGATGGCCTTTGCGATGCGGGCGACGGCCTCCTTCATGTCCTTCATGAGGAACGGGTCATAGAAGTCTTGCAAGTGCTCGGGGTCGAGGAAGCGCTGCGCGTCGTCGACCGTCCGCAGGCCGCGGTTCCAGAGCAGCCGCGCGAGCACATCTGATACACCGAGCGCCTTCGCCAGCGCTTGCGCCTCCGTGCCCGCATCGGGCAGGATGTTCCAACGTTTGATCATATTGTTTTTGCTCCTAAAAGAAAGCAGCTGCCTGACGGCAGCCACCTTGATATTTTCTTTTTACTTTGCCGCAACATTCGCCGCGTGCTTCTTTTCTGCCCAGCTGCGGAACGTGACCCAGAGCGGGCTCGCGATGAAGATGGACGAATAGCAGCCGCTGCCGAAACCGACGAGCAGCGCGAACGCGAAGTCTTTCGTCGTCTCGCCGCCAAAGAAGTAGAGCGCGAGCGTCGTGAACATGACGGTGAAGACCGTGTACAAAGAGCGCGTCAGCGTCTGGTAGATCGACGTGTTGACGAGGACGTCGACGTCACCGCCGCGACGGAAATGGAGCTTGAGGTTTTCGCGGATGCGGTCGAAAATGACGATGGTGTCATTGATGGAATAACCGACGATCGTGAGGAGCGCTGCGATAAACGACGAATCGATCTGCCGCTGCGTCAGCGCGAAGACGCCGAGCACGACGAGGATGTCATGGACGAGTGCGAGCACGGCCGCGACGCCGAATTTCCATTCAAAACGATACGCGACGTAGGCGATGATCAGCACCCACGAAATCAAGAGCGCTTCGACGGCGTTCGTGATGAGTTCGCCGCCGATCGTCGCGCCGACTTTCTCCTCGCGGAGCACCGTATAGTTGCCGACGTCATCTTTGAGCGTCGCCATGACTTCTTTGCGCTGGTCCTCTTCGAGGTCCGTCGTGCGGATCATGACGTCTTCCGACGCCGTGACATCGGACTGCGCGCCCGAGAGCTGGATTGTGCTGCCGTCGAGGCCGTATTTGCCGAGGCTCGTGCGGACGTCCGCAATCGTGACAGGCTGGTCAAATTTCAGGTCGATGATCGTACCACCCGTGAAATCGATGCCGAAGTTGAAGCCGCGCACGACCATGCAGACGATGCCGGCGATGATGATGATGGACGAAAGGAGGAACCACCAGGTGCGATGGCCGGAAATATCAAATTTAGGCATTGCGCTTCAGATCCTCCTTTTTCCAGAGCATGAAGCCGGAGGCGCCATAGGCACCCGGCGACGTGAAGATTTTCGAAGCAATCATGAGCTTCAGCATGAACTGCGTCAGCGTGATGGCCGTGAACATCGAAAGCAGCGTGCCGAGGCCGAGCGTGATGGCGAAACCGCGGATCGTGCCCGTGCCGAGGAAGAACAGGACGCCCGCCGCGATGATCGTCGTGATGTTCGAGTCAAAAATCGTCGTGAACGCGCGCTTGAAGCCCGCGTCCATCGAGAGGCGCAGCGTCTTGCCCTGGATCTGGTATTCCTCTTTGAAATGCTCGAAAATCAGCACGTTCGCATCGACGGCCATACCAATGGACAGGATGATGCCCGCGACGCCTGGCAGTGTCAGCGTCGCATCGAGCGCCCAGAGCAGGGCGAGCAGCATGACGGTGTAGGCCATGAGGGCGACGTCAGCGATGAAGCCCGACATGCGGTAGAACAGCAGCATGAACAAGAGGACGGCGCCGATGCCGACGGCAAACGCGAACTCGGACTTGTCTTTCGAATCCTGGCCGAGCGACGGGCCGACCGTGCGCGTCTCGATGATGTTGACCTTGACCGGCAATGCGCCAGAGCGCAGGACGACGGCGAGGTTCTGCGCCTCGTCAAGCGATTTCTGGCCGCTGATTTCCGCTTTGCCGCCGAGGATTGGCTCGCGGACATTCGGCGCTGTCAGCACTTCGCCGTCGAGCAGGATCGCAATCGTGCGGCCGACGTTCTTCGACGTGAGGTCGGCGAATTTCTTCGCGCCTTCATCCGTGAATTCGAGGTTGACGACGTTCTGGCCGTTCTGCTGATTCGTTGCGGCCTGCGCGTCCTTGAGGTCGGTACCGGTGAGCACCGTGTTGCCTTCCTCGTCCTTGAATTCGAGCATGGCCGTCTTGCCGATGGTCTTGATGGCCGCATCCGGGTCCTTGACGCCCGGCAGCTCGATGATGACGCGGCGCTCGCCTTCGCGCTGGATGATCGGCTCCGTGAGGCCGAGCGCGTTGACGCGCTTTTCCATGATCGTGACGACGCGGTTCATGGCATCGTCATTGACCTGCGCGACGTCAGTGTCCTCCGCTTCAAGCACGACATGCGTGCCGCCCTGCAGGTCGAGGCCCTGCCGGATGGAATTCGCCAGCGGCTGCACGAACGCGAGGAAGATGCCGACAATCGCCACGACACAGACGATGAGTTTCAGGAGACTGTCTTTTCTCAACTAGTTCAATCCCTTCATTTTTTATTTATCTGATTCTCTGGTTTTGAGAAAATCAATGACCTTGTTCTTGACGGCTTCGGCATCGAGTGCGTCCGTCTGGATGTAGAGGTCCGCGTGCTTCCGCGCGTCCGCGAGCCTCTCGTGCTGCATGTCGATGCGGTCCTGGCCCCAGTAGACGACGCGGCGCTTGTGGACGGCCGCGAGCGTCGCGTCAATCATGACGAGGACGTCGGGGTGATGCTTGTTCCAGAAATCATGGATGCAGGAATGTTCCTGCGCGACGTTGTAGGCATCATAGCCAGCCTCGCGCAGGCCGCGCACCAAGGTTGTTTTTCCCGATGCGCAAATACCGACAATAGCGATTTTCATCGTAAATCACCTTCACACCGGATAGACCGCTTTGAGCTCTTCGATCTTCGGCGCGCCTTCGCGTCCTTCTGTGATGCCGAGCACGACAACGGTCATGTCGTCGCTCGCTTTATCGTCGTCGAGGGCGAGGGCGTATTCGAGGATGCTGCGCGCGATGTATTCGACATCATCGGACGTGTTGTCGCGCACGATGTTCATGATCTTTTCGAAATCCGCCTCGTGGCCCGTGCGCTTGCGGCCCGCGTGAGCGATGCCGTCCGTGTACGAGACGACGATCATGCCCGGCGTGAACGGGACTTCATACATGCGCGGCTTCATGTGGCGGTGGACGCCGATGGGCTCGACGTCCTCATCATAGACCGTCTCGTAATCCGGCGTCACGACGATCGTCGGGCAGTTCGAGTTGCGGCTGATGACGACGGTCTCGGTCTCGAGATCAGCCGAAACGACCGTCAGCGTGCACGAGACCTTGCGATCCTTCATCGCATAGAGGTAGTCATGCACGGCACGGGCGACGGCACCGTCGCGTGCGCCGTCATTGATCAGCGACACGGCTTTCGACACGACCCAGTTGCTCGTATGGTGCGCGGCGAGGCCGTTGCCCTGCCCGTCCGCGATGATGGCGGAAATGCCGCCATGCGGACGCTCGGCGAGGTCGCAGCTGTCGCCGCAGTATTCATTTGCATATTTGGCCGTCTTTGCGAGGCCGATCTTGATTTCCATATTGCTCACCGTTTTTTATCAAATGAGAGGACACGCGTCTCTGTGACGAGGACGTCGGCCCAGATGTCGTGCGCCTCCATCGGAATTTTATGCCGCTCGGGACGTGGCAGCACGAGCGCATCAAACGCGAGTGCCACGCGCTCGGCCTGCGGAGCTCGATTGCCGAGATAGCGGTCATAATAGCCGCCACCAAGGCCGAGCCGTGCGCCTTCGACGGTAAACGCCGCGCCCGGCACGATGGCAAGGTCGATGGCTTCGGGCGCGATGACGCGGCGCTCGGCGGCCGGCACATTGCGGATGCCGTACATGCCCACTTCGAGGCTCTTGAGAGACGAAACTTCGACGGCCTCCATCGTGCCCTTGTCCGTAATCCACGGAATAGCCACGCGCTTGCCGTCAGACATCGCGCGCTCGATGAACGCGTCGAGCTGGACTTCGTCTGCCATCGAGGCATAGGCAAAGATGGTCTGCGCGTTCTGGTAAGCTGGGAGTTTCACGAGGCGGTCGATCATCTGAGCCGATGCGGCCTGCCGCGCCTCGGGCGTCATGTCCTTGCGGACCTTCGTCATCTTGCGGCGCAATGTCGTCTTGGCCGCCAAGGCCTCGGCATGAATGGCCGGGTCGCGCCTCTCACCCTCTTGTGCGGCGTCCATCAGTCTTCATCCTCTTCCGATGCAGCTTCTTTGGCGACCTTGCCATTGATGGCCGCGCGCGCGAACGTGATTTCCGTGCTCGGCGCGACTTCGAGCTTGACCGTCTTGTCGTCAAGCGCCTTGATGCGGCCATAGATGCCGCCAATCGTGACGACATCGACGCCGACTTCGAGGCTGCTTAAGAGTTCCTTGCGCTTTGCCGCCTGCTTCTTCTGCGGACGGTACAGCATGAAATAAAAGAGCGCGATCATGACAACGATCATAAAGACCGTGCTGGTGGCTTCCTGTGACATGGGGTATTTCCTTCTTTCCTTTGCCTCCTCCCTCGCAGAGGGAGGAGCTCAATTCTTTCGGTGCGGGTCGTACTGCTCCAGAAACTCTGCACGGAACTGCGGGAACGTGCCATCGAGAATGGCCTTCCGCATCCTGCGCATGAATTCTTCGAGGAACCAGAGGTTGTGGAGCGACAGCAGCCGCAAGCCGAAGATTTCGCCCGCCCGCACGAGGTGGCGGATATAGGCGCGCGTGTAGCCGTTGCGGCAGGCATAGCAGCCGCAGCCCTCTTCGATTGTCTTGTGGTCGTGCTCGAGAGCTGCATTCTTCATGACGAGGCGGCCGTCCCAGGTCATGGCCATGCCATTGCGGGCGACGCGCGTCGGATAGACGCAGTCAAACATGTCGATGCCGCGGGCCACACCTTCGACGAGGTGGTCGGGCGTGCCGACGCCCATGAGGTAGCGCGGCTTGTTCTCCGGCAAAAGCGACGTCGAGTATTCGAGCATTTCATACATGAGTTCGGGCGGCTCGCCGACGGACAGGCCGCCGACGGCATAGCCCGGCAGGTCCATCTCGACGAGCTTCGCCGCATGCCATTTTCGGAGGTCCTTGTACATGCCGCCCTGCACGATGCCGAACAGACCCTGATTCGGGGCCGTCATGACTTTCTTGCACCGCTCGGCCCAGCGCTGCGTGCGCTCCGTCGAGGCTTTCGCGTAGTCGTAGTCGGCCGGATACGGCACGCACTCGTCAAACGCCATGACGATGTCGGAGCCGAAGCACATCTGCGCCTTCATCGAGATTTCGGGCGACAGGAACTTTTTCGAACCGTCGATATGCGAGCGGAACGTCACGCCTTCCTCGGTGATTTTGCGC